>BBSL01000240.1 GCA_001319865.1 Burkholderia sp. E7m39
ATGAAGGCCCCGACGACGTTCACACAGTCGGTCGCAACGCGAGCCAGACGAAACCCGCGAAGTTCCTCGTGCTGCTGCTGAAGGACAAGGGCTCGCCCGTGCTGGTGCCCGAGAAGTAGGCGTGCGCCTGACGCAGCGTCGGCGCGGGTGCGCCGGAAAAAATCCGACGGACGGCGTCACAGACGGGAGCGCTCGAACGTCTAGTCTGTAAACGGACTCCACTTCTTTGGGCTTCCATGTCAGACTTCGCACCGCGCCGCTTCCTGTCCGGCGCCGACGACCCGATTGCAAGCACGTTTGCAACCAGTTTCGCCGGTGTCGTCGCGTTTCTTGCCGTTGCCAATGAGGGCAGCTTTGCCAGAGCGGGCGACCGTCTCGGCATAGGACGCTCGTCGGTGAGCCGCAACGTGCAGAAGCTCGAGGCCCAGCTCGACACTCGCCTCTTTCTGCGCACGACCCGCAGCACGTCGCTCACGCGCGAAGGCGAACTGTTCTATGAGAACTGCCAGGCGGGCGTCGAGCGCATCGTGCAGGCACTCGAAGAAATGCGCGAACTGCGCAATGGTCCGCCGCGAGGGCAGCTGCGCATCCATTCGACGCCGGGCTTCGGACGCAGGATCGTCGCGCCGCTGCTGCGCGGCTTTCGGGCGAGCTATCCCGACATCTCGCTGGAACTGCTGCTCAACGACCGTCCCGCCGACTTCACGGCCGAGCGTATCGACGTGTCGTTTCGCGACGGTCGCATGGAGGACAGCGAGATCGTCGCGCGTCAGTTGATCCCGATGCAGATGATCGTGTGCGCATCGCCTGCGTATGCGCGCACGCACGGCTTGCCGCGTGAGGTCGACGAACTGCCCGCGCACCAGTGCATCAACTTCCGGACTGCATCGGGCCGCGTGAAGGAATGGGAGTTCAAGATCGGCGGCGTGCCGCAACGCCGCCAGCCCGCCGCGACACATACGTTCAACGATGCGGAGCTGATCCTGCAAGCCGTGCTCGACGGGCAAGGCCTCGCGCAACTGCCGGGCTATCAGGTGTGCGACCTGCTCGGCGACGGACGCCTCGTCAGCTGTCTCGCGCAGCATGCGCCCGACGACAGCGGTCACTACATCTGCTATCTGAGCCGCAAGCACTTGCCTGCGCGCATCCGTGTATTCGTCGATTACATGACCGAGCACACGCGCGCACTCGACCTCGACTGCCTCGCGCCGATGACCGCGCTGGCCGAGCTCGCGTAGCGGCGCGATGTCCTGGCGCGTGAACGCGCGCCAGCGGGTCTCGCGCCGCGCTAACCCGTCACGCGCGCATCCGCCAGCAGCCGGTGAATCTGCGCGACGACGGCCGCGCCTTCGCCGACCGCCGACGCCACGCGCTTGGTCGAGCCCGAGCGCACGTCGCCGATCGCAAAGACGCCGGACACGCTGGTTTGCAGCGACATCGGCTGCAGGCCCAGACCGGGAATATCGGCGCCCGTCAGCACGAAGCCCTTGTCGTCGAGCGATACGCCGCACGTCTTCAGCCAGCCCGTATTCGGCTCCGCGCCGATGAACACGAACAGATGATGCGCGGTCATGGTGCCTTCGATGCCGCCCGCGCCGCGAAAGCGCACACGTTCGAGCCGCGCGTCGCCCTCGAGCGCGGTCAGCTCGAAGCGCGCATGGAGCGTGACGTTCGGCAGCGACATGATGCGCTCGACCAGATAGTGCGACATGCTGTGCTCGAGGCTCGCGCCGCGGATGAACATGTGCACGTGCTCCGCGTGCGACGCGAGATAGACGACCGCCTGTCCCGCGGAATTGCCGCCGCCGACCAGCAGCACGGGTTCCTTGCGGCACAGCCTTGCTTCGATCGGCGTGGCCCAGTAGTACACGCCGGAACCTTCGAAGCGCGCGAGCCCGTCGATATCGGGGCGCCGATACTCCGCGCCGCTCGCGATTACCACGCTGCGCGCCGTGATTCGCCGTCCGTCCGTCAGTTCGACGACGGGCGGCTGTTTGTCGCAATAGAGCGCCTTGACCTCGCACGGAATGCCGATGTGCGCGCCGAACTTCTGCGCCTGCACGAACGCGCGGCCCGCGAGCGCCTGCCCCGTGATGCCCGTCGGAAAGCCTAGATAGTTCTCGATGCGCGAGCTCGTGCCCGCCTGGCCGCCCGGCGCGCGGCAGTCGAGCGCCGCGACCGACAGCCCCTCGGAGGCCGCATAGACGGCCGTGGCGAGACCCGCCGGACCGGCGCCGACGATAGCGACATCGTAGACATGCGCGGGATCGAACTCGGGTATCAGACCGAGACACGACGCGAGCTGCCCTTCGTCCGGATTGCGCAGCACCGTGCCGTCAGGACACAGCACAAGCGGGAAGTCGTCGGGTTGCGGCGTCAGACGTTCGAGCAGCGCGATGGCTTCGGCGTCCTGGTTTGCGTCGAGCGTCAGGCTCGGGAACGCGTTGCGGCGCAGAAAATTCTGCAGCGCGACCAGCCTTCCATTGCCGGACGGACCGACGAGCACCACGCCGTGGCCGCGCTCGATCACGAGCACGCGCCGCAGGATCAGCGCGCGCATGATCTTCTCGCCGAGATCGGCCTCGCTGATCATCATCGCGCTCAGTTCCTCGGGACGCAGCAACATCGCCTCGACGTCTTCGGTCACATGCGCGTCGACGACGGCCGGCTTGTTCGACAGTTGCGTGACATCGGACGTGAATTCGCCGCGCCGCGTGTACGTGTGAATGACGCGCGCGTGACCGAGGCCATCGCGGCCGACGATGCGCACCTTGCCCGACAGCAGCACGAACACGCCAGGGCACAGGCTGCCCGCGCGATACAGAAGCTCGCCCTTCGCATACCGTGACGCGTGACCGAACCGCCTGATCCGCTCGATCTCCGCTTCCGCGAGGACGGGAAACATCTGCTGATGACGCGGATGGTCGCGCACGCTCGGGTCTTCGAGGAGAGCATCGTCGCCGCGCGAGGGAGCGTCCGTCGCCTGCGGGCGGCTGGGCGTTTCGTCTGACGGCGTCGGCTCGTTGCTCATCGCGGATTCTCCTGCGCGGATGCATACGCAAGGGACAGCGTAATCGCGGCGAAAAATTCCTGCATGCGTGCGTTCGCGCCCTTCATCAGCGCGTATGCAGCCGGTGCTTAACTATCGAAAGTGATCGCGCTATTAAATCGTATGCGATTGACATGACGTGCGCTTTCGGACAATATGCCTCGCATGCGATGTAATCGCATGCATACGAAAACCTCCATCCAACATCCAGGAGTTCAGCATGACCAGAATCGACACCGTTCTCTTCACCGGCAAGACCCACACGACGGCAAGCAGCGGCGCAGGCGCGGCGCGCGGGCATGAAGGGCGTCTCGACATCAGCCTGTCCTCGCCCGGACAGGCGTCGCACCGGTTCGAGGCCGCCCAGCCGCATCCGACCGCGGAGCAACTGTTCGCGGGCGCGTGGTCGGCTTGTCTGTTCACGGCGATCGGGCTGGCGGCCCAGGCGCAGAAGGTCACGTTGCCGCCCGATCTCGCGCTCGACATTGAGATCGATCTGGGCATGGCGAACAAGGCCTACTTTCTCGGCGCGCGCATCGACGTCAGCATGCCGGGTGTGGCGCGCGACATCGCCGAAGCAGTGGTGCACGCAGCGGACGACGTGTGTCCGTATTCGAAGGCCACGCGCGGCAACATCGACGTGGCGATCAACGTGATCTGATCGCCTAAGCAGCGGTATGGCCCGGCGCGAGCGCGTCTGCCATGCCGCCGCCATGCGACCTCCATCGCGATCGAAGGGGCGCGCTAGAATAAAAATCCGCGCCTTTTGAGCAACGGCAGATGGCCATGAACTTCCGCATCGCTCGCATCGTTCGGCCGACGCTGTCAGTCGCATGTGCCGCAGCCCTCAGTTCGTGCGGCGGGAGCGTGTGTATCGGTTTTAACGGTTGCACCGGACCGATCGCGGCGCCCAGCCTCGCGCTTTCGGGCACCGCTGCGACGGGCAGGGCGCTCGCCAGCGCGACGGTCAGTGCAACGTGTGCGCAAGGCTCGGGCGCGACGCTGTCGGATGGTGGCGGCCGCTATAGCCTCACGTTCAGCGCAACGCTTCCTTGCGTGCTCACGGTCACGTCGGGCGGCACGACGCTGCATTCGCTTGCGTTCGCGGGCGGCGTGTTCAACACGACACCTGAAACGCAACTGATGCTCGTCTACCTTGCCGCGCAACTCGGCACGAGCGAAGCCAATCTGCTGGCGAGCTTGTCCAGCGACACGCGGCTTCAGCAGGCGCTTTCGAGCCAGTCGAATGTGCAGGCTGCGCAAGCGGCCGTCGTGGCGAATCTGCAGCAGCGCTACATGCTCACGCTCGCCGTGCCCGCATTTCTCACGACGCCGTTCAGCGTCGGCCAACCCGGCGTGGACAGCGATCTCGAAGCGCTGCAGGCGGCGGGCGCGATCGACTCGAATGGCATGCCCGATCCCGCCGCCGTGTCGCTGATGACGCAGGCAGGCGTGGCGCAACCGCTGGCAAAGGCGCCCACGCTTTCAGCTGTCGGCGCGACACCCGGCATGTGAGACGGCACGGCGCCCGCTCGCCTGCCCATCTTCGGGCGTGCCGCCTGGGTTGCTTCGTTGCGCTCTTCCAGCGCACGGCCGCGTGCGTTCTCTGTGGCGCAACGCACATTGGAGCCGCAATATCTCGCGCCGACGGGCGGCTTACGAAAGCTGCAAATTGTTCTACCCTATAAAAGTTACCGGCCGCGCTTTTCGGCGGTGGCGGCTGCCGCCTGTCGCGCGGACGACGGCCGCAACACTCGACGCATCCATTCGCGCCATTCACAAGGAGGATGAAGATGACGATTCGACTAGGCGAAGTAGCACCCGATTTCACGGCGGAAACCACGGAAGGCACCATCAAGTTCCATGACTGGATTGGCGACAGCTGGGCCATCCTGTTTTCGCATCCGAAGGATTTCACGCCCGTCTGCACGACCGAGTTGGGCTACATGGCGGGGCTGAAGCCGGAATTCGACAAGCGCAATACGAAGATCATCGGTTTGAGCGTCGATCCCGTCAGCGATCACCAGAGGTGGGTGAAGGACATCGAAGAGACGCAGGGGCATGCGATCAACTATCCGATGATTGGCGATGCCGACCTGACCGTCGCGAAGCTCTACGACATGATTCATCCCGAAGCGAGCGGCGGGCCGCGCACGGCCGTCGACAACGCGACGGTGCGTTCGGTATTCGTGATCGGCCCGGACAAGAAGGTCAAGGCGATGTTCGTCTATCCAATGAGCTCGGGCCGCAACTTCGACGAAGTGCTGCGTCTGCTCGACTCGCTGCAACTGAACGCGAAGCACACGGTGGCGACGCCCGTGAACTGGAAGCCCGGCGAGGACGTGATCATCCCGACGTCCGTGTCCGACGATGCCGCGAAAGAGAAATATCCGCAAGGCTTCAGGACCTTGAAGCCGTATCTGCGTTACGTGCAGCAACCGAAGTGACATCGTGACCCGCATGCCGATGCGCGCCGCCACGCATGGCGATGCGCATCGGCGCCGAGTTCTCCTGCGTCCGGGCGTCGCGACGAAGCGCGTCCCTGGCGACCGCTACCAGCCGGGGCAACGTGAGCGCGCTTATCTTTCGACAGCTGTTCGATCAGCAATCGTCCACCTACACCTACCTGCTCGCCGACAGCGGCACGCGTGAAGCCGTGCTGATCGATCCTGTATTCGAGCAGGCGCGACGCGATGCGGCATTGCTCGACGAACTGGGTCTGCGTCTGCTGTACACCATCGACACACATGTGCACGCCGATCACGTGACGGGCGCATGGATGCTGAAGCAGCGCACGCACAGCGAAATTGCGATATCGGCGGCCAGCGGCGCCGGCGGCGCGGACCGCTATCTCCATCACGGCGACCGCGTGGTGTTCGGCGCGCGGCATCTCGGCGTGCGCGCCACGCCTGGTCATACGAACGGCTGCATCAGCCTCGTGCTCGACGATCAGACCCTGGCCTTCACGGGCGACTGTCTGCTGATTCGCGGCACGGGGCGCACGGACTTCCAGAGCGGCGATCCGCATGCGCTGTTTCGTGCCGTGCACCAACAGCTCTTCACGCTGCCCGACACCTGTCTGCTGTATCCGGCGCACGACTATCGCGGCTTGACCGTGACGAGCGTCGCTGAAGAGCGGCGCTTCAATCCGCGCCTGGGCGGCGAGCTGTGCGAGGACGATTTCGCGGGCTACATGACCAATCTGGGACTCCCGCATCCGCGGCAGATCGACGTGGCCGTGCCCGCAAACCTCAAATGCGGCGTCGCGGCGAGTGATCCGTCGCAGAAACCGCTGCCCGCGTGGGCGCCGCTGACCTATACGTTCGCGGGCATCTGGGAGATTCACCCGCAGTGGCTCGAGGAGCATCTGCAAGCGGTACAGATCGTCGATGTGCGCGAGCCCGACGAATACGACGGCCCGCTCGGGCGTATTCCGCACGCGAAGCTGATTTCGCTGGGCAGCCTTGCGGGGCGCGCGGCGGAACTCGCCAAGGCGCCGCCCATCGTCACCGTCTGCCGGGCAGGCGGCCGCTCGGCGCAAGCGACGGTGATTCTGCGCCAGGCGGGATTCGACGACGTCGCGAATCTCGCGGGCGGCATGTTGCGCTGGCGCGCGGAAGGGCGCGTCGTCGAGAACGGCAGCTTGTAGTCCGTCTGCCGTCTGTTCACGCGTGGCGCTCGACGCGAAGTGCACGCTGCGAAGTGTGTATCAAGCGGCCGCAGCATCGCGGCGCTGTATCAGATCGTGCCGAACAACGCGCGCGGACGATCGCGCAACGCCTGCGCGAGAGTTTGCAGCGCGCTTACCAGCTGTTCGCGCGACGACGCGCACGCCAGATTGATCCGCACGCCATGCTCGACTTCGGCGCGATCGACCGCGAACGCCGATGAGGGCATCACCACCACGCCGCGCGCTTTGGCATTCGCGGCGAAATCGTCGGCGCGCCACGGCGGCGGCAGCTTGAGCCACACGAACATGCAGGCCGGGTCCGACTCCAGCCATTCCTGCGGCAGGATCTGCCGCGCCAGATCGTGCCGCACGCGGATCTCGGCAAGCTGCGCATCCATGATGCGGCGCGCAGTGCCGTCTTCGATCCACATCGTCGCGATCAGCATCGACATCGGCGCGGGCATCCAGGCGGTGGTGCGCACGGCCTCGGCTGCCAGCGCCGAACGCTCGGGCGGACTCAGCAGGTAGCCGAGGCGCAATCCCGGCGCGAGGATCTTCGAGGTCGCGGCGATATGGAACGTCAACTCCGGACAAAGGCTCGCGAGCGTCGGCAGGCGCTGCGAGACGAGCGGGCCGTAGACGTCGTCCTCGATGATCGCGACGCCGTAGCGGCGCGCGATATCGACGAGCGCAACGCGCCGTTCGAGGCTCATCGTCGTGACCGTCGGGTTCTGCAGGTTCGGCACGGTGAAGATCGCCTTCACGGGCACGCGGCTGCAAATGCGTTCGACTTCCCCCGTGATGAGCCCGTCGCGGTCGCTCGGCACGCTGACGATCTCGAACTGGAACACGGGCGCGAGCGCCTTCAGGCCGTAGTACGTGAGACGGTCGGCGATGATTACGCCATCCGTGCCGATCAGGCTGTTGAGCACCGCATAGAGCCCGTGCTGCGCGCCGCTCGTGACGACGAGATGCTCGTGCGACGGCGCGAAGCCAGGCGCCGTCATCCATTTCGCGCCCGCCGCGCGCGCCCACTCGGGCCCTTGCGGCGGCTGGTATTCCTGCAGCGACGCATAGCGCGGATCACGCGGCAGGTCGGCGAGCGTCGTGGCGAGCGCCGACAGGAACTCGCCCGTCGCGGGCCGGTTGACGGTCAGATCGATCGCGCCACCGGGCGCTGCATTCGGCGCGCTCGCGGTTTCGACGCGCGGCATCGCGCCGCCCGTCACGAGCGAGCCGCGCCGCTTGCTGCCGATCACGAGGCCGCGCAGCTGCAATTCCTTGTATGCGCGCGACACCGTCGACACGTTGATGCCCAGTTCGGTCGCCAGCTGGCGTTGCGGCGGCAGCCGGCTGCCGGGCGGATAGACGCCGCCGCGAATCTCGTCCTCGATCGACGCGGACACCTCGATATAGGTTGCGCGTTTTGTCTGGACGGGTTCGCCGTTTGTCTGGTCGATTTCGGCCGTGACGCCGTTGCTGCGCGGGGACTTGTGTCTGCTGGAAGCCATTGTCTTGCCCGTCTCCATACAAAACAGGTTTTGTCTGCCTGTTTGTGCCAGTTCGCCGGATTGTAATACCAGATATGCCGCAATGCCATATCTTTCAAGGCCGGCAAGGACCACGCCCGGCAATGCCAGGGAAACTCCTGGACCACACAATGCGGTTTTTAATTGCACACAAAAATCGGTTGTGTGATCCTTTGAATCAGGTTTTGTATGGTTTTGTTTGTATGGCATTCAACCTCGGTTCGAGCTGGAGGAAATTTCGCATGGCAGAGAGCAGGACACAGATGGGTGGACCGCGCGAGGCGGCGGGCAGCGCGGCGCCGCGTCTTGGCGTCGCATTGCGTCAGCGGCACGTCACGATGATTTCGCTGGGCGGCATCATCGGCGCGGGGCTTTTCGTCGGCAGCAGCGCGACGCTCAGCACGGTCGGACCGGCCGCGTGCCTGTCGTATCTCGTGGCGGGCATCGTCGTGCTGCTGGTCATGCGCATGCTGGGCGAAATGGCGCTCGCGGTGCCGGGCGTCGGCTCGTTCACGGAATACGCGCGCATCGGTCTCGGCGACTGGGCGGGCTTCACGAGCGGCTGGCTCTACTGGTACTTCTGGGTGATCGTCGTCGCCGTCGAGGCCGTGGCGGGCGCGGCCATCCTGCAGCGCTGGATACCTGCGCCCGTCTGGATGATCGGGCTCGTGCTGCTGTCGGTGATGACGTTCATCAACCTGATGTCGGTGAAGTCGTACGGCGAATTCGAATTCTGGTTCGCGTCCATCAAGGTCGCGGCCATCATGGTGTTCATCGCGATCGGCGCCGCGTGGGTGTTCGGCTTCGGCCACACGCACAGCGCGTTGGCCAATCTGACGGCCGCCAAGGGCTTTTTGCCGTTCGGCGCGATGTCAGTGTTCGCGGCCGTGCCGACTGTGATCTTTGCCGTCGGCGGGGCGGAGATCGCCACCATCGCCGCCGCCGAGTCCGACAACCCGGCCAAGAGCGTCGCCGCGATGACGCGCTCGGTGATCCTGCGCGTGATCACCTTCTACGTCGGCTCGATGTTCCTGATTGCCTGCATCGTGCCGTGGACCAGCATCGTCACGGGACATTCGCCGTTCGTCGCTGCGCTCGAGACGATGCGCGTGCCCGGCTCCGCCGACATCATGAACGCGATCGTGCTGGTGGCCGTGCTGTCGGCGCTGAATTCGGGGCTGTACGTGTCGTCGCGCATCCTGTTCCGTCTCGCGGGCCGGGGCGATGCGCCGCGCGCGCTGCTGCGCCTCACGCCGTCGCGCGTGCCGCGTCTTGCCGTGCTGCTGAGCAGCGTGGTCGGATACGTGGCGATCGTCGCGGCCATCGTGTCGCCGCAGGGCGTGTTCCTGTTCCTCGTCAACGCGTCAGGCGCCGTGATGCTGCTCGTCTATCTGGCGACGGCGCTCGCGCAGATCCGCATCCGCCGCCGGCTGGCCAGCGACGGCGAACAGCCCGAGCTGCCGATGTGGCTCTTTCCGTGGCTCTCGTATGCCGTTGTCGCCGCGATCGTCGGCGTGCTGATCGCGATGGGCATGGATGCCGAACTGCGCCCGCAACTGATGGCGAGCATCGCGAGTCTCGCGTTCGCCTCCGCGGCATGGCTGCTCGCGGCGAAGCGCCGGCCTGCCGACGGCGGCACGCGCACCGGCTATCTCGCCGCTGCCGACGGGCGCGTCTTGTCGGGAGAACGTTGATGGCGGAGATCGGCATTGTCGGCGCGGGTTTCATCGGGCTTGCGAGCGCCGGCTGGCTGATGCGCGACGGGCACCGCGTCACGCTGTTCGATGCGTCGGGCGTCGCCCAGGGCGCGTCGTTCGGCAACGCGGGCACGTTCGCGCCGTATGGCTGCATTCCCGTGAACAACCCGTCCGTGTTTCGCGATCTGCCGCGTTTCCTGCTGTCGAACGAAAGTCCGTTCCGTTTGCGCTGGAGCTATCTGCCGCATCTGCTGCCGTGGCTCGCGCGCTTCATGGTCAACTCGACGCAGCGCCGCTACGAAGCGAGCGCCGGCGCGCTCGCCGCGCTGCTCGCGCAGGCGCAGGCGGGCTATGCGCCGCTGCTCGAAGAACCGGCACTGGCGAAGTACGTGCGGCCGCGCGAGTGCCTGTATCTGTATTCGAGCGGCGCCTCGTTCGAGGCATCGCGCGCTTCGCTGAGCTTGCGCGAGCGGCTCGGTGTGTCGTTCGACGTCTTGTCGGCGGCGCAGGTTCGCGAACTGGAGCCCGCGCTTGCGCCGATTTTCGAGCGCGGCGTGCTGTTTAGCGACAGCTGGCACTTCTCCGATCCGCAAGCCTTTCTGCAAACGTTGTACGAACTGCTCGCGGCGCGCGGCGCGACGCTCGAGCGCAAGAACGTGACATCGATCGAGCCTTCGGCGCAAGGCGTCACGTTGACGACGGACGACGGCATGCCGCGCCGCTTCGATCACATCGTGGTCGCGACGGGCGCGCGCTCGGCGAAATTCGCGGCGCAGTGCGGCGACCGCGTGCCGCTCGATACCGAACGCGGCTACCACGTGCGCTACGGCGGCGCGACGCAGTTGATATCGCGCCCGTGCGGCTGGGCCGAACGCGGCTTCTACATGACGCCGATGGACGACGGCATTCGCGTCGCGGGCACCGTCGAGCTGGGCGGCTTCACCGAGCTGCGCAACCGTTCGCTGCTCGACCTGCTGACGTTTTCGTCGAAGCGGGCGTTGCCCGCATTGCAGCAGCCCGACAGCTCGTGGCTGGGCTTTCGGCCCACGCTGCCCGACGGCGTGCCCGTGCTGGGCCGCGCAAGCGCCAGCGAGCGTGTGATCTACGCATTCGGTCATCAGCATTTGGGGCTGACGCTTGCGGGCGTGAGCGGACGCATCGTCGCCGATCTCGTGGCGCGACGTGCGCCGCCGCTCGACCTCGCTCGCTACGCGGCCACGCGGTTCTGACGTATTCATTCAGACGACTTCGACGCGTCGCGCATCGGGTCAGTCGGCGGACAAAGCGCGCGACATTTTCTCTCGACAGGAGCGCATCATGAATCGACGTACATGGCTGGTCCGGTTGGCAGTTTGCGCTCTCGCAGCGCAGGCTTCGTTCGCCTTTGCCGCCGATCCGGAGATCGTCAAGATCGGTTTTGTCGGCCCGCTGACGGGGCCGGTGGCGCGGGTCGGCAAAGACCTGCAATACGGCGCGCAACTCGCGCTCGACGAGGAGAACGCGAAGCATCCGACTATCGCGGGCAAGCCCGTGAAGTTCGTGCTCGACGTGCAGGACGATCAGGCCGATCCGCGCGTGGCCATTCAGGTCGCGCAAAAGCTCGTCGATGACGGCGTGGTCGGCGTGATCGGACACTACAACTCGGGCTGCAGCATTCCCGCTTCGGCTGTCTATCACAACGCCAACGTCGCGATGATCACGCCGGGCTCGACCAATCCGCAGCTGACCAAGCAAGGTTTCAAGAACGTGTTCCGCACGATGGGGCACGACGGCGTGGGCGGCGTGGTGGCGGGGCATTTCGTCGTCGAGCAGATGAAGGCGAAGCGCATCGCCATCATCGACGATCGCACGGCGTTCGGCCAGGGCCTCGCCGATGCGTTCGAAAAGGGCGTGAAGGAAGCGAACGGCAATATCGTCGCGCGCGAATTCACGACCGACAAGGCCGTCGATTTGCGCGGCATTCTCACGTCGATGAAGAGCAAGAACCCCGATGTGATTTTCTTCGGCGGGCTGGACGAGCAGGGCGCGATGCTCGTCAAGCAGATGCGCTCGCTCGGCATGCAGACGCAGCTGTTCGGCGCGGGCGCGCTGAAGAGCAATGCGTTCCTGCAGATCGCGGGCGCTTCCGGCGAACGCACGCAAGACCTCGAACCCGGGCCCGCGCTCGACAAGCTGCCCGCCGCGCAGGACTTCGGCAAGCGCTACAAGGCGCGCTTCAACCAGGACGTCGAACTGTACGCGCCGTTTGCGTACGATGCGGCGCTCGCGATGATCAAGGCGATTCACGATGCCAACTCGCTCGACCGGCAGAAGATCGTCGATAGCCTCGCGAAGGTCTCGCTGACGGGTGTGACGGGCAAGATCACGTTCGACCCTTACGGCGATCTGATCAAACCGCCGTACACGCTGTTCGAAGTGCAGCAAGGGCAATGGAAGAGCATCAAGACGGTTGGCGGCGGCGCGTGATTCACACGTCTGGCCGGTAGTGGCCGAAGTACTGGAGATTGACTTCGGCAGGGAGAACCCCGATAGCCGCCGCGCACGGTATTCGTCCGTGCGCGGCGGCTGGACTACGGGCGCGCCTCGCGCGGGCGCGCCGTCAAAGATCGAGTTCCAGAAACCGCGTGCCTTCGACCGGATTGAACACGTAGGCGGAGATGGGCCGGAACCCGAGCGTCGCGTAGAGCTGTTGCGCGGCTTGCATGGTCGGCAGCGTGTCGAGCCGCATTTTCCGGTAGCCCGCTTCTCGCGCGGCCTGCACGACCGCTTGCGAAAGACGCCTGCCGAGTTGCTGGCCGCGGCCTTCGGGGCGCACATAAAGACGCTTCATTTCGCAGATGTCGTGCTCGAACGGACGCAGCGCGACGCTCCCGATTACGCGTCCCGTTTGCCGTGCGAGCAGAATGATGCCGGCGGGCGGCGCGTATTTGCCGGGTAGCGCGGCCAGTTCGTCCTCGAATGACTGGAAGCTCAGGTCGATGCCGAGGCTGTCAGCGTATTCGCGGAAGATGGCGCGCACGGCATCGAGGTCGTCGGGAAAGCGAGCGGGTTCGATTGCAGTCATGGTGATGTCGCGGCGCTCGTGCGGCTCGCGAGCAGGAAGTTCGGCACGGTTGCGCTGCGCACGCGTTGCGCATCGCGCACGCGTCGGGCGGGCGTGTGGGTCTCGTCGTCCCCGAGGTTCGAGCTCAACAGCAGACACTGGATCAACGGATCGGACGGGATGGCGGACACGCTGTCATCCGCCGAAGCGGCGATAGACGGATTCGGTCACGCAAGACATGTCGATTTCCCTCGTGCCTCATTCGGGCAAGATCGCCGCCCGGTAGAACTTTTTCGTGTCCTCATCCGGCTCGCCGAACCACTTCACAAAGAGTCCGCGATAGGCACCTGACGTGTACATCTTCGTGAGCGACGCGTCGACGAACAGCCGCATGTCCTCGTCGTCGCGCGCGACACCGAGCGAAACGGGCACGATGGTGAAGCGGCGCTGCAGGACCACCAGGCTATCCGACGCCGTGCTGCGCTTGACGGCATCCTGCAGGATCTGCCGCTCCGCAAAGAATACGTTTGTCTTGCGGTCGAGCACGAGCCGCACGCCTTCTTCGTGGTTCGACACGTTCACGACGTGCGCTGTCAGCTTGAACTCGTTGATGCGGTCATTGAGCCAGCGCGCCGTGGGCGAATCTTTCACGGCGGAAAACGTCTGCGCATTCAGCAGTTGCGCGGGCGACGCGCGCCAGATCGGGCCGTGCGGCTCGATATCTCCGCTCAGCAGTTCCCTGAGACCGCGCGGCGCGTCGGTGCGCATCAGCGCACCGACGCCGCCCGGATAGACGGGCACCGAATAGCTGATGAACTTGCGTCCCGTCAGCGTTTCAGGGTCGCCGCACAGCAGGTCGATCCGATGATCCTGCAGCGCGCGGTAGCGTTCGTCGGATGAAACCTGGGTCCAGTTCACCGTCAGCGCGGGCAGGCCCAGTCCATTCTTCACCTGATCCGCGATGCCCTGGCAGATCCCCGCGAGATAGCCGACGGCGCGGCCTTCGTTGTCGCGGTAGACGAACGGGCTGGCGACATCGACATAGCCGATGTTGATCTTGCCCGACTGCTTGATCCGCGCCAGCGCGCCCGACAGCGCAGTGCTCGCCCCCGCCGCATGCGCGGGACGCGGAGCGGGCGCACACAGCACGGCAAAGGCAATGATGCTGGCAGCCGCGATGGCGGGCTTGCGCGCCTTCGCGCCGAGCAGCGAAAGCCGCGGCGCGATGAAGCCGTAGATCACGTAGCCAATCGCCATCACGAGCATGCCGCCGAGCACGGCATCCTTGCCCGACGCATAGAGCGCGTAGACCGAGTAAGCCATGGCGATCACGGCGACGATGCCGTTGCGGCGGTAGACGGCGGGTTCCGTGCCCGCGTCGCGCATCATCACGAACAGCGCGGACAGCGACACGATATACGGCAACACGTTCGTGACGACGGCGAGATTGACGAGCGCGGCGAACTGCTCGGCGAGATTCGGCGATATCGTCGACAGCGCCATCAACGACTGCACGATGCCCATGATGATCATGCCGGGGATCGGCGCGCCGCTGTGACTGGCTTTGCTGAAGATCGACGGGAAC
Organism: Burkholderia sp. E7m39; assembly: GCA_001319865.1. Classification (GTDB taxonomy): domain Bacteria; phylum Pseudomonadota; class Gammaproteobacteria; order Burkholderiales; family Burkholderiaceae; genus Paraburkholderia; species Paraburkholderia bengalensis. Next base: position 14,574 of record BBSL01000240.1, read on the forward strand.
ATGTTGCTGTCGGCGGCGTCCTTGGCGGTCTGCGCGAGCGTGAACTGCCAGCCGAGCAGCGAGCCGACGCACGCCATGGCCGCGAGCGCCATGACGATGGAGCCGATGACCGGGCTGAACATGTGCGCGAACGCAAGGCCGAACGGGCCCGTCGATTTAGCGAGTTCCGCGTTGGGCACGATGCCCTGGATGGCCGTCGTCGACAGCACATAAATGACGGCCGCGCCGAGCGTGCCGAACAGGCACGCGAGCGGCACGTCGCGCTTCGGGTTTTCGACGGCCGACGAATTCTGCACGGCCGATTCCATCCCCAGAAACGCCCATAGCGTGAGCGCAATGCTCGAACCCATGCCGTCGATCAGCCGCAGTCCCTGCGGATTCCATGCGGCCGCAAAGATGTCGGAGCGGAACCAGAACCATCCCGCGATCGACATGAACCCGACGGGCAGGATCACGCCCCAGACGGTGACCGAGCCGATGCGCCCCGTCAGCTTGGGACCGCCGAAATTGGCGGCTGTGGTGATCCACAGCAACGCGATCACGCCGACGCAGGTGGCGACGGGCGACGACGTCAGCACAGGGAAAAACGCGGCCAGATAGCCGAGCGCCGAACTCGCGACGGCGACGTTCGCGATCGCCAGCGACAGGAAGTACAGAAAGAACACCTGGAAGTAGCCGGGTTTTCCGTAAGCATCTTCGGCATACGCGGCCATGCCGCCCGCCCGCTGGTTGAGAATGCCCGCTTGCGCGAAGCCGTAAGCGATGGCCATCGAGCCGAGCGCCGTCACGACCCACGACAGCAGTGAAATGGCGCCGACTTTCGCCATATTGGTTGGCAGCATGATGATGCCGGAGCCCATCATGTTGACGGTCACGATGAACGTCAGTTGCACGACATTCATCTTTTTCGGTTGATCAGCCATGGCGCAACTCCTTGGTGGCTTTGTCTTGTCGCTTATTCACTGACCACATAGGTGTAGAAACGGATACGACCATCCTCGCGTTCCTGGAACACGCCCTGGACTTCGTAATTGAAGCCGGGGAAGCGATTGAACGATTCCTGGAACGCCATGAAGTAGTCCAGCATCGGCTGGGCGCGATCGTCCCAACGTTCGCCGGGCAGCACGACGCCGATGCCGGGCGGATAGATCAGCGCCAGCGTCGCGGAAATGCGGTTCTTGACCTGATCGAGCGGCACATAATCGACACGGTTCGCGACGAGCGCTTCGTAAGCGTCTTCCGGCGACATCGCCAGTTCCGGAAAGCTCGACGCGCGGAAACACAGCCGCTGCAGATTCTTGACGTTGGCCTCGCGATAGAACGCGTGCATTTCGTTGCAGACGCGGCGCAGCGTGTATCCCTCGTATCGTTCGCCGTGCACGGCACAAAGCGTTGGCAGTACTTCAGCGAGTGCGGCGTCGCGATCCCACAGGTTCTTGAACTTGACGAATCTCGCGATCAGCGTGTTCAGCTTGCTTTCGTCTTCGGCGGGCGTCATCAGGAAGAGCAGGCTGTTCAGATCGCATTTCTCCGGCACGACGCCTTCCTCGCGCAGGAAGTTGGCCACCACCGTGGCGGGCACGCCGAAGTCCAGATATTCACCCGTCTTTCTGTCGATACCCGGCGTCAGCAGGTTGAGCTTGTTCGGGTCCGCCATCACGTAGCCTTGCGCGTAGCCCGTGTAGCCGTGCCAGGTTGCTTCGGGACCAAACTCCCAGCATTGCTGCTCATGCTTGATGACGTCAGTGGGAATGTCTTCCCACGCGACGTTCGACGCGTCGCCCATGAAATTCGAATGACGGATATCGACGACGTCGGGCACGAATGGATCGAAGAACCACTGTTCCTGCGCGCTCTTGCCCGTCGTTTCATAGTGGCGCGCGAACTGCCTGAACTTCTTGCGCGCCTCGATGCCAAGCTCGATACAGCCGTCCCACAGCATTTCACCCGCTTTCCCTTCATGAACTTTCGCGTTCACGTCGAGCGACGCGAACAGCGGATAAAAGGGCGACGTGCTGGCGTGGATCAGGAACGACTCGTTGAAGCGCTTGTGCTCGATATAACGCTTCTGGCCGCGAATATGATCGTCTCGCTTGTGGATCTGCGATGCCTGAGAAAAACCCGCTCCCTGCTTGTGGACCGACTGGGTCGAAAAGAGACCCGGCATCTCAGGCGTGAGACCGCTTAGACGCATCGGGCTGTGATCGTTGAACAGCGGATGAAACGCGTTGTAGCCGATCCACGCTTCGTCCCATAACACGTAGTCGCAGAGATGGCCGATCTTGTCGAGCACCTTGCGGACGTTGTAGATCGTTCCGTCGTAAGTAGCGAGCTGAATGCACGCGAGCCGGAACGGCCGCTCCGCATTCGCGCGCCCAGGGTCTTTCACAAGCGGGTTGTTGCGGATTTGCTGGCGTAAATAGTCTTCGCTCCAGGCTTGCCAGTCGACGGCGCCGATCATGCCGAACGCGTTGCGCGAAGTCGGAAGGAAAATGGGAATGGCTCCCGCTTGCACGAGCGCGCCCTGGTGCAGCGACTTGTGGTTGTTGCGATCGAATAGCACGAGATCGCCGCGTTTCAGCACGGCAGCCGTCACGATCTTGTTCGACGTGCTGGTGCCATTGAGAACGAAATACGTCTGATCTGCTCCGAATACGTCGGCGGCGTGGCGCTGCGCCTCCGCGGCGGCGCCTTCATGAATGAGCAGGTCGCCGAGATCGACGTCGGCATTGCATAAATCGTTTCGAAAGATGCTTTCACCGAAATGCTTGAAGAACAATTGTCCCGCTGGCGACTTCCGATAAAACTGCCCGCCCTGATGACCGGGACAGTCGAAGGCGATATTCGCTTCGGCGTCGTACGCAACGAGTCCGCCGAAGAAAGGCGGCAACAGGCTCAAGCCGTATTTGACGAGGCTCGCCATCACCTGCTTCGCGTAAAAGCCCGGCGTTTGCTGCCCCAGGTAGATATATCCGTCGACTTCGCCCAGGCCGCCCGTTATCGCGAGGTCCGATAGCCGGTGCGAGTTGGCGAGCGCCCACAGCGGCGTGCGAAAGCCGAGCGCGCGCACGGCAGCCGCCAGTTTGCGCGCGGGTTCGAGGCGCGCACCGTCGACGAGAACGATATAGGCGCCGACGTCGGCGTCTTCGTTGACGTCGCGAGTCAAGCTGTCGGTGACCTCGACGCGGTAATGTTCTGCCGTGATTTCGTCGAGTAATTCACGGGTCTGCGCGTCGTTGCCGTCCGCGATCGCGACGACCTTCAGGAGCTTGTGAAAAGGAATCGGAATAGTGGGTGCCTTGATGGGACGAGGAACCATGGTCACTCCTTTCGACAGGAGGCACTGACAGGCTTTGGGCAAGCCAGCGGCAGAGTCGGCTGCGCCGGGCTGCTACGCAAGATCATAAGCGCGCTGCTTTCAGCGATACGGGGCAAGTTCTTGTTACAGCTGAACAAGAGGCGGGAAGGTGGCCATCAAAACGACGTCTACCGAATCTTTTGAATCAACAAGACAATCTTGCGCGGTTCTTTGGCCGAGCCTTGCCGTTGGTCTCCGGGTTTCTATTGATGTTCGATAAAGGGCGAGCCGATGCATGGATTGCAGACGTTAGCTATATAGTTGGCACGCTTTTCGAACAATGCAAATTTTTTTGAAAGTACTCTGTCGAGCCTCAACGTAACCAGTTAAACGTACTAAGAGAGTGCCGGCGATTCTGCCGGACGGGGTAAAAGGTTAGAGGTAAAAGCTCATCGGAATGACGGCGTGACGCCGACGCGACATTCGCTTGCGGCCATGCGGCGGCTCGCCTATAACAGCCCACAGACCTTGTGTACACGGTCTGAATGCAGACTTTCCAACTCGAGCGGGAGTTCGGCATCACGTTCGACGCCGAGCGATTCGCATTCGCACCAACGTCTCCACATTCCATTTGTCGCAATCGGTTTCAGTCGGCGCCTTTTTAGGCGGCACTACGCCTCCGGATGTGGTGACCATTACCGGGAGAACATGATGAAAATCATCGGAATCATTCTGTCTGCGAGTGCCGTCGCGCTCGCATCGACGGCCTGGGCGCAAAACGACGCTGGATCGACGCCGGCCGCCGCGCAGGCGGGGCAGGGCGGCAGTAACGATGCGATCGTCAAGATGCGTCAGCAGGAAGCGGCCGCCAACCGGGCCTATGACAGGAAGGTGGCTGCCGCCAAGAAGGTCTATGACCAGAAGAAGGCAGAGGCCAGGAAAGAGCGTGACGCGGCGATTGCGGCGGCCCGCTACGGCAACACGCAATAGCGGCGCGTCGTTTCCGACGAAATGCCGGCGTGCGGCGAACCTGACCGTTACGGTTCGTGAAAGTATCGACCGGATCTTTTCCTGCGTTATTACGCTGCAGAGCAGCGTAATAACCATTGTTTTCCCGTTGATTGGAAATCTTGACAAACCCGTTTCATCAACCAGAATTGTGTGCAGGCGACTCGCCAATTCGTAGAAGATCTGAGAGGTAAAAGAGAACATTTACAAGGGGATTATGCAGCGATTGATAAATACAACGGCTTGCCGGCATGCAACGGCGCAAACAGGAAATCGATGCGAGCGTGGGCGAATCCATGCAACCCCTATGCTGCGTGGCCGCGCATGAAGACAGCATCGTGCCGAACTCGAAGCGAGTACTTCGCTTCGACGGGGAGGGGTACCTGCATTTGAAAATAGTCGCCGACGCGTCGTCGGTTCGCACGGATTCGGAATCTGCCAGACCAGTCGTCGTCGGAACTGCGCTGCGTGCCACAGCAATCTTTTTGTCGTAGAAAAACGCACATGTACTTCGTCCGGCTTTCAACGTTCGCGTCGAAAGCGGCGCGCTGCCCGGCCGCTGTTGCGGTCCTGGCAGCGTTGGCGGAATCCGTTCGTTGAAACGGACTCCTGATGCTTCAATCGGGATAGGGGATAGCGCGATGAATGCAGAGGTCGCCAGGCTCGGAGCGTATTCCGAGGTAGGTAAGCTGCGCATGGTCATGGTCTCGTCGCCAGGGCTCGCTCATCAGCGTTTGACGCCGAGCAATTGCGACGAATTGCTGTTTGACGACGTCATCTGGGTGAGCCAGGCCAAGCGCGATCACTTCGATTTCGTGTCCAAGATGCGCGAGCGCGGCGTCGAAGTGCTCGACGTGCACAACTTGCTGACGCAGACGCTAGACGTGCCGGAAGCCCGTCAATGGGTGCTCGACAGGCGAATTAGCGACGACAGCGTGGGCATCGGCCTGAGCAGCGAAGTGCGCGCATGGATGAACGAGCTGGAGTCGCGCAAGCTGGCGGAGTTCCTGATTGGCGGCGTGTCGCTCGACGACATTCCTGCGAGCGACGCGCCAGTCGTCAAGCTGTTCCGCGAGTATTTGAATTACTCCAGCTTTTTGCTCTCGCCGCTGCCGAACATGGTCTTCACGCGCGACACCACGTGCTGGATTTATGGCGGCGTTACGCTGAACCCGATGTACTGGCCCGCGCGTCGCCAGGAAACGCTGCTCGAAACGGCCATCTACAAGTTTCACCCGATGTTCGCGAAAGCGGACTTCGAATTCTGGTGGGGAGACCCCGACCGCGATCATGGCGCATCGACGCTCGAAGGCGGCGACGTCATGCCGGTCGGTAAAGGCACCGTGCTGATCGGCATGGGCGAACGGACGTCGAGACAGGCCATCGGCCAGGTCGCACGAGCGCTATTCGAAAAGGGCGCAGCTGAAAGGGTGCTCGTGGCGGGCATGCCGAAGTCGCGGGCGGCGATGCATCTGGACACGGTATTCAGCTTTTGTGACCGCGATCTCGTGACGATTTTCCCCGAGGTCGTCCGGCAGATCATCACGTTCACGATTCGACCCGACGACAAGACTCCATATGGAATGAACATCCAGCGCGAGGACAAGCCCTTTGTCGAGGCTGTCCGCGATGCGCTCGGCCTGAAGGAGCTGCGCGTCGTCGAAACGGGTGGCAACCGCTTCGCGGCGGAGCGCGAGCAATGGGACGACGGCAACAACATGGTGTGCGTCGAGCCAGGCGTCGTTATCGGTTACGACCGCAATACGTTCACCAACACGCTGCTGCGCAAGGCCGGCGTCGAGGTGATCACGATTGCCGCAAGCGAGCTTGGACGCGGTCGCGGCGGCGGCCATTGCATGACCTGCCCGATTGCGCGCGACGCCGTCGATTACTGACAGGTTCGGCTGCGCGCCAATACGCGCGCAGCCGGCCGATAGATGGAGACAACTCATGGCCTTCAATCTGCGAAATCGCAATCTTCTAAGCCTGATGCATCACAGCGGACGCGAATTGCGCTATCTGCTCGATCTGTCGCGCGACCTCAAGCGTGCAAAATATGCGGGCACGGAGCAGCAGCATCTGTCGCGCAAGAACATCGCGCTGATCTTCGAAAAGACCTCGACGCGCACACGCTGCGCGTTCGAAGTCGCCGCCCACGATCAGGGCGCGCACGTCACGTATATCGATCCGAACTCGTCACAAATCGGCCATAAAGAAAGCATGAAGGATACGGCGCGCGTGCTGGGCCGCATGTTCGATGCGATCGAGTACCGCGGATTCAGTCAGGATATTGTCGAAGAACTCGCGCAATACGCGGACGTTCCCGTCTTCAATGGCTTGACGGACGAATACCATCCGACGCAAATGCTTGCGGATGTGCTGACGATGCGCGAATACGCCGACAAGCCGCTGCACGATATCAGCTACGCGTACCTCGGCGACGCGCGCAACAACATGGGCAACTCGCTGCTGCTGATTGGCGCGAAGCTCGGCATGGACGTCCGTATCGCCGCGCCCAAATCGCTGTGGCCGGCCGATGCGCACGTTGCCGCATGCCGCGAATTCGCGCAGGCGAGCGGTGCGCGCATCATGCTCACTGAAGATCCGAAGGAAGCGGTCAAGCTGGTCGACTTCATTCATACGGATGTCTGGGTGTCGATGGGCGAGCCCGTCGAAGCGTGGGACGAAAGAATCAACGCACTCTTGCCGTATCAGGTGAACAAGGCGCTGATCGAGTCGACGGGGAATCCGCGAACCCGCTTCATGCACTGCCTGCCCGCGTTTCACAATTGCGAGACCAAGGTCGGGCAGCAGATCGCGGAGCGCTATCCGAATCTCGCGAACGGCATCGAAGTGACGGAAGAGGTGTTCGAGTCCGATTACAACATCGCATTCGAGCAGGCGGAAAACCGGATGCATACGATCAAGGCCATTCTCGTTTCGACATTGGCCGATATCTGAGCGTACGGAGTGGCGGTCCCAGGCATCGACGGGCGGCATGCAACGGCTGCGCGTCGGTGCGCACTGCAGGAGGAATGCATCATGCGCCTCGTAATTGCGTTGGGCGGCAATGCGCTGTTGCAGCGCGGCCAGCCGATGACGGAGAGCCAGCAGCGCGAGAACGTCAAGGTGGCCGCCGCGCAGATTGCCAGAGTGGCGGCCGGCAACGAACTCGTGATCGCGCATGGCAACGGTCCGCAGGTTGGGCTGCTGGCTTTGCAGAGCGCCGCCTATGCGGACGTCGCGCCGTATCCCCTCGACGTGCTCGGCGCGCAGACGGAAGGGATGATCGGTTATCTGATCGAACAGGAACTTGGCAATCTGCTGCCGTTCGAGGTGCCGTTCGCGACCATCCTGACGCAGGTCGAAGTGGACCTCGACGATCCCGCGTTCAGCCATCCGACCAAGCCGATCGGTCCCGTCTATTCGGAAGAAGAAGCGCAGAAGCTGGCGCAGGAAAAAGGCTGGAGCATTGCGCGGGACGGAGACCGCTACCGCCGCGTCGTAGCGAGTCCGCGGCCGCAGCGGATCTTCGAGATTCGCCCGGTGAAGTGGCTGCTCGAAAAAGGGACAGTGGTCATCTGCGCGGGCGGCGGCGGCATTCCCACATGCTACGACGCGGATCACAAGCTGCGCGGCGTGGAAGCCGTGATCGACAAGGATCTGTGTTCCGCGTTGCTCGCGCAGGAGCTCGACGCTGACCTGCTGATCATCGCCACCGACGTGAACGCCGCCTATGTGGACTGGGGCAAGCCCACGCAGCGGGCGATCGCGTCCGGTCATCCCGATGCGTTCGACAAGCTCGGCTTTGCGGCGGGATCGATGGGACCGAAGGTACAAGCGGCCATTGAGTTCGCGCGGAACACGGGCAAGGACGCCGTGATCGGCGCGCTGCCCGACATCGAGGCGATCACGCAAGGCACGGCGGGTACGCGAATCAGCGTGCGCGAGCCGGGCATCGGTTTTTATCCGCTCGCGTAGGCGGTCCCGGCGTGTGCGCAAAGACGCGGTATCGATCGGACAGGAGGGCACATGAAACCGTGGAACAGACGACACGTAGCGGTCGTGTTCGTGTGGCTGTCTCTGCTGCTGTCCACGGCCACGTCCGCGTTCGCGCAGGGCGGTCCGCAAAGCCCGCCCGCGTTCAAGCCTGAAGAGATCGAGGCGCTGGTCGCGCCCATCGCGCTCTATCCCGACCCGGTACTGTCGCAGGTACTGATGGCGTCGACGTATCCGCTGGAAATCGTGCACGCGGCGCGCTGGGTCAAGGCGAATCCCAGCGTGAAGGGCGACGCCGCCGTCCAGGCCGTGCAGGACCAGACGTGGGACGCGAGCGTCAAGTCGCTGGTCGCGTTCCCGCAGATACTCGAGCCGATGAGCGACAAGCTCGACTGGACGCAGAAACTCGGAGACGCCTTTCTCGCGCAGCAGAAGGACGTCTTCGCCGCCGTGCAGCGGCTGCGTGCGCGCGCGAAGGAGTCGGGCAACCTGGAGTCTAACGAGCAGCAGAAGGTGATCGTCGAGCAGGCGGCGGCGGGCGCGCAGACCACGGTGGTGCGCATCGAGCCGGCCAACCCGGAGGTCATCTATGTGCCCGCGTACAACCCGACGGTCGTCTACGGCGCCTGGAGCTATCCCGCCTATCCGCCGACGTATTGGCCGCCGTACCCCGCGTACTATCCCGGCGCAGCGCTCGCGACAGGCTTCGCGTGGGGCATCGGCCTCGCCGCGGCGGGCGCCATCTTCAGCGACTGCAACTGGAATGGCGGCGACGTGAACATCAACTACGACAAGGTCAAGAACGTCGACCGTAATTTCGATCGCACCAAGGTGCAAGGGCAAGGCGGCCGTTGGCAGCATGACGCGGGCCATCGCCAGGGCGTCGCGTATCGCGACAACGCGACGCGCGACAAGTTTGCGGGCCAGGTAGCGGGTGCCGATGGGCGCAGTCAGTATCGCGGCCGTAACACGGACGCCGGCACACGCGCCGGGGTGACGGACCGCGCCAACGCGGGTAATCGCGCAAGCACGGCCGACAGAGGCGGCGCAGGGAATGTTGGCGCTGGCGCGGACAGATCGACGGGCGGCGATCGCGCGACGGCAGTGGACCGTTCCGGCGCTGCGGCGGATCGCGGCGGCGTCGCGAATCGCAATGCCTCGGGTGGCATGGATCGCGTCAGCAGCGGCAACCGCGCCGGTTCCAGTGGCGCCGGGCGGGACAGCGCGTTCTCCGGCGTAGGAGGCGGCGGCGCCGCCACGCAGCGCAATTACGACCGGGGCAGGTCGAGCATGCAGGGTTCGGGCTTCAGCCGACCCTCGGCCGGAGGCGGCGGCATGCGCGGCGGCGGCGGGTTCGGCGGCAGGCGATAAGGAGCGAGAGCGATGAATGCCCTTTCACGCAGTGTGCCGGCTCGCGTCGCGTCGTGGTTGATGCGTCTCGCGGCCGCCGCCGTGCTTGCCGCCGCGATGACGACGGCCGCTCACGCGCAGCAGAATTTCAGTTCGCCGCAGGCAGCCATGGACGCCTTCGGCGATGCCGTGGTGAAGGATCGGGAAGACGCATTGCGCACGATCTTCGGCAGCGACTTTCGCGAGCTCATTCCTCCCGTCGGCGCGCGGGTGCGCGAGACGTTTGTCGCGCAATGGGCGAAGTCGCATACGATCGCGCCCGACGGCCCGACGCGCGCGCAGATTGCCGTCGGCGACGACGGCTGGACGTTCCCGATTCCCCTCGTCAAGACCGACAAGGGATGGCACTTCGATACGCGCGCAGGCGTGGACGTGATGCGCACGCGGCGCATCGGCCGCAACGAACTCGCCGTGATCCAGACGATGCTCGCCATCTACGATGCGCAACGCGAATATGCGCAGACCAATCACGACGGCGAAGGCGTGCTGGCGTATGCATCGAAGATGGTGAGTTCGTCCGGCAAGCGCGACGGCTTGTACTGGCCGACGGGGCCCGACGATGCGCCGAGTCCGCTTGGCGCCGCGTTCGTCGACGCGAGCGCGCGCAATACGCAGAACGCCGGCTACTACGGATATCACTACAAGCTGCTGGAATCGCAGGGGCCGCATGCGCCCGGCGGCGCGTATGACTATGTCGTGCGGGGCAAGCTGTTCGGCGGATTTGCCGTCATTGCGTGGCCGGTGAAGTACGGCGAGACGGGCATCAAGAGTTTCATGGTGAGTCACGCAGGGCAGGTCTACGAGCGGGACCTCGGGCCGCAAGGCGCGGCGAAGGCGGAAGCCATGAAGTCGTTCGATCCGGGGCCGGGCTGGAGCAAGGTGAAGCACGACGATAGCGACTAGCCCTCGCTCGCAGGTGCGGGCCGCGCAGGTTGTTGACGCGTACGGATGCCGGGCTCGCGCGGCGGACGACGGTCGATACGCAGCTCGACTACTTCGGTCTGTCCATCGGACGGACGTCGCTCATAGCCGGGACAAAACGCGTGCTACATCCAGGTGGACAGCGCATGGCGATAGTTCCATTCGCTTGCGATGGCAGGGTTGCTGCGCGGACGAACACGCGAAGAATCGCGTGTTCGATGGCGCTTATCGGCGGGTTGGCTGCGCTCGCGCCTGCTGGCGCGACCGTCCGCGAGCACTTGCCGCAGACTCTCACGCTGGTGCCGCAAGCGCCTTCCCAGCCCGCGGAGCAACCGTCGCCGATCGATCATGTCCTTCGACAGAACGGTCTCGAGCCGGGCTCGAAAAAAAGCGCAGATCGTGGCTGCGTGGCTTGAGAAAGTGCACACCGACCCGGCAATCAAACGAGCCGTGCCCGGTGGACCGGATGCGCTGCACCGGATACTCAGCGACGCCAACACGCGCGATTCACTGATGACGAATGGCCTGGCGCGCCTGAGTCCGGCCGACCGCCTGCGCTACCTGAAGGTCTACACGCGCATCCTGGACGAACAGGTGCCCGTGAACTGCTTCGGCGTCTCCGACATGGGCGAGGTCATGGACCGGATCACGCTGGGCGCGATGGCGCAGGGGGAGATCGAAGAGTACCTGGGCCTCTTGTACAAGGTCATCGTGAAAAGCGCGTCGTCCTCGGCGCTGCCGACGCCAACGCAGCGCCAGTACGAGAAGGCGCAGGCAATCCTGACGCGTGCGCTCGTGAACGAACTGGCAGGCGACAGCAACAATATCGAGCGATACCGGTATCTGGCCCTTCATCCCGAGTCGGCGACACCCTCCGACATGTGCTGGGTGACGAGAGTGACATTGCATGCGGTGTTGTCGATGCCCGATCCGTATCGCGACTTCATCGTGCTCCCGGCGATGACGAAGGACAACGAGATCATGCCGTCGCGCGGCAAAAAGACCGATTCCGATTTCAGGCGCCCGCCGCCCACGCAAACCCCGTAACGAAACGTGAGCGACCCGACGCGCCTTTCGAGGGACGATCGACGCTCCATAATTCGCAACTAACTGTCTGGCAGACCCATGCGCCTGACTCGCTGACGCGCACCCAAACCGTCTTCACACGCGATGCCAATACCGCGGCTTTGCCGCGCGCACAAGGCCCGCGCGGGCCGCAGGGCACCGTCGACGGCGCGCGGCGCGCGACAGTGCTAGGCTTTGCGCTGATCGCGCGTCGTGCGGCCCGACGAATCTGGTCGCGCTCGCGGGCGGCTGGCGCAGCATGGCGATGCGTCGCGAGCACGCCGCCGCATTGGCTTGCACGACGCTTTCGCCGGGCGCCCACCACGTGCCACGCAGGCCGACGCGCTCATCAACACAGACGACCGAGGCGAGGTAACGTGCATGAACACACCAGCAAGCAACGACGTTGTCTTTCTGTTCGATGTCGATAACACGCTGCTCGACAACGATCACGTGCTGACCGACCTGCGCGCACACATGATGCGGCAGTTCGGCGAAGAGAACAGCGCGCGCTACTGGCAGCTTTTCGAGGAACTGCGCAGCGAACTCGGCTATGCGGACTATCTGGGTGCTTTGCAGCGCTACCGTAACGTGCATCACGACGACACGCAGTTGCTGCTGATGTCGTGCTACCTGATCGACTATCCGTTTGCGAACCGCGTGTTCCCCGGCGCGCTCGATGCGCTTCGCTACGCGAGCCAGTTCGGCAAGACGGCGATCCTGTCGGACGGCGATGTCGTGTTCCAGCCGCGCAAGGTGTCGCGCTCGGGCCTGTGGGACGAGGTCGAAGGGCGCGTGCTGATTTACATCCACAAAGAGCTGATGCTCGACGACGTGATCGCGCACTATCCCGCACGCCATTACGTGATGATCGACGACAAGCTGCGCATCCTGACGGCGATGAAAGAGAAGTGGGGTGACCGGCTCACGACGATCTTTCCGCGTCAGGGACACTACGCGCTCGATGTCGCGGAGATCGCGAAGTATCCCGACCCCGACATCACGATCGAACGAATCGGCGAGCTGACGTCGATCGATTTCGATGCGCTGAAGGCGAAAGGGCGCCGTTAGACGTCGCTAGACTTCGCTATTCGCTCATCCACTGGCCGCGCAGATCGCTGCCCTGGAGCAATTCGAGCAGCGTGCCCGCGGGATGACTGAGCCGCCTCGCGGCCAGCGCGATGAATTCCACATCGGGAAGCGCCGGCAGGCTCGCGCTGTTGACGGGCGGCGCGAGCCCGCGGGCGGACACATACTGCGATTTCGCTGTGAGCCCGAGCCCGCCGCGCGCCGCGGCGATGCAGCCCGCGTGGCTGCTGCTCGTGCACACCACTTCCCAGCCGAAGCCTTTTTCCGCGAGTGCGTTCAGCACGACGGCGCGCGTGACGCTCGGCTCCGCGACCAGCACCAGCGGCAGCGGCTGTTCGAGATCGACCACGGTGCCCGGCCGCGCGATCCATTCCAGGCGCGAACGCAGCAACGGCGTGCCGCGCCGCTCGCCGAGACGTCGCTTGCCGACGAGCAGATCGAGCGCGCCGGCATCGAGCAGTTCGTACAGGCGGCTCGTCATGCCGATCGTCAGTTCCAGTTCGACATCGGGATGCGCGTGGCGAAACGCGGCCAGCACGTTCGGCAGCGCGCCGAGCGCGATATCGTCCGAGGTGCCTAGCCGGACGCGTCCTTTCAGCCGTGGTTTGCGAAATTGCGATTCGGCCCGGTTCATGGCTTGCAGGATCACGTTCGCGTGCACGAGCAGCGCCTCGCCGTCGGCCGTCATCGCCAGCGAGTGAGTGTCGCGCACGAAGAGCCGTCTGCCGACGCTTTCCTCGAGGCGGCGAATGTGTTCGCTGACGCTCGACTGGTTCAGCCCGAGCCGCTTGCCCGCTTCCGTGAAGCTGCGGCAAGTGGTGACGGTTGCGAACGTCCTGAGCCAAAGGGGATTGAGCATGCGGCATTGTCATCGGCATCGACGATGACAGTCAATGCCTCCAGGCGACTTCCCGATTGCCGTTGGAATCGATAGCATGGACGCTTGCCTCTGGACGAAGCGGCGCGTGGCGGCGCATGGCTCGTAGCTCGTAGCTCGCGGCTCGTGTTCCACGTTTGACGGCGCACACCGACGGCGAAACGCATCTCCGAGGCGCAGTCGCGAGGCCGGATTCAGCGGCTTCGTCGCGCCTTCGCAAACTTCATCATGACCCGGGATTCCTCACACACCGCGCTGCTCTGGATCGTCGCCGCTGCATTTTTCATGCAGGCGCTCGACACGACGATCGTCAACACGGCTTTGCCGTCGATGGCGAACAGCCTGCACGCATCGCCGCTGGCCATGCAGCCCGTCGTCGTGGCGTACACGCTGACGATGGCGCTTCTCACGCCCGCTTCCGGCTGGTTCGCCGACCGCTTCGGCACGCGCCGTGTGTATTTCGCGGCAATTCTCGTGTTCGTGCTCGGCTCGCTGTGCTGCGCGGCCGCGCATACGCTCGACCAGTTGGTGATCGCGCGCGTGCTGCAAGGCGTGGGCGGATCGATGCTGCTGCCGATCGGGCGGCTTGCCGTGCTGCGCAGGGTGCCGGGCGAGCAATACGTGTCGGCGCTCGCGTTCGTGTCGATTGCGGGACAAGTGGGCCCCATCGTCGGGCCGACGCTCGGCGGCTGGCTCACGCAGGCCATTTCGTGGCACTGGATCTTTCTCGTCAACGTGCCCGTCGGCGCGATCGGGCTTCTGGCCGTGCAGCGTTTCCTGCCGCACGACAACGCCGCGCATCCGCCGCCATTCGATTTCATCGGCTGCGGTCTCCTGTCGCTGGCCATGATCCTGCTCTCGCTCGCCATCGATCCGCCGATGAGCACGCACCGCGTCGAATGGTCGTCGGGTCTGGCGGTGGCGGGTCTGGCTGCCGCGCTCGCCTACATTCCGCATGCGCGCTCGCACACGCGCCCATTGTTCCGGCTCGCGCTCTTCAGTGAGCCGAACTTCAGTGTCGGCCTGGTCGGCAATCTGCTGTGCCGGATCGGGTCGAGCGCGGTCCCGTTCATGCTGCCGCTGCTGATGCAGGTGCAACTCGGCTATTCGCCGCTGCGCTCGGGGCTGATGATGTTGCCGGCGGCCATCGCGGGCACCGTGTCGAAGCAATGGATTGCGCCGCTGATCAAACGCTACGGCTACGGGGCGTTTCTGCTCGTCAATACGATGATCGTCGGCTCGACGATCGTCGGCTTCGCGCTCGTGTCGCGCGAGTCCGCGCCGCTGCTTGAAATCACGTTGCTCGTCATCTTCGGCGCGGCGAATTCGATGCAGTTCGCCGCGATGAACAGCGTGACGCTCAAAGGCCTGTCGCATGCCGACGCGGGCAGCGGCAACAGCCTCTTCTCGATGGTACAGATGCTGGCGATCGGGCTGGGCGTGTCGATCGGCGGCGGGCTCGTGAATCTGTTTTCGGTGCGGCTCGGTTCGGCATCGACGGGATTCATGCTGAGCTTCGCTTGCGTCGGCGTGATCACGTTGCTGTCGGCGCTTGTGTTCCGGCGGCTCGACATGTCGACGGCGCGGCCTGCTGTCGCTGCACGCACGGCGCGATAAAGGGGCACTGGCGCGTCCGATGCTACGGCTTGATCGTCCGTGCGCAACGCCGTGGGCTGTAGCGCTGCGAAAGCAAAAGCCATAACGACACTTTCGCGCCATCCACTACGCTCGAAAATTTCCCGCCTGGCACGATGAAGAAGCTCGTGCTCGACTACGAGACGCTGCCGAGAAAATAGTGGTGTGTTGCCGCTGACGCTCGGCGGCCGCAGACCCAGCGTGCGTCAGGCGCTGGCGAAGGTCGGCGAGCATACGCAGGAAATCCTCTCGCGACTCGCGAGCCGCGCGGCGGGCTCAGTCGTCGGCTGAGTCGTCCGTCGGCGCGTTGCGCGTGGTCGCTCGCGCGAGCCGGTCTCGCCGCCTGACGACCAAACAAAAAACGCCGGCTGGGTCTGAAGCGACCCTGCCGGCGTTCGCATTCGCCTTTCTGCCGTCGACGACAAACGCTATGCGTTGCCCGCCTTCAGTGCCAGACGGAACTTGTGCAGCAGCGGTTCCGTGTAACCGCTCGGCTGCGCGGTGCCTTCGAACACGAGCGCGCAAGCCGCCTTGAACGCGATCGACCGGTCGAAGTCCGGCGCCATCGGCCTGTAGTTGGGATCGCTCGCATTCTGCTGGTCGACGACCTTCGCCATGCGTTCCAGCGTCTGCCGCACGAACTCGGGCTTGACGACGCCGTGACGCAGCCAGTTCGCGATGTGCTGGCTGGAAATGCGCAGCGTCGCGCGGTCTTCCATCAGGCCGACGTTGTTGATGTCCGGCACCTTCGAGCAGCCGACGCCCTGATCGATCCAGCGCACCACATAGCCGAGAATGCCCTGCGCGTTGTTCTCGACTTCATGGCGGATTTCGTCGTCGCTCCATTGCGCGCGCTCGACGACGGGAATCGTCAGCAGGCCGTCGAGCAGTTCGTCGCGCACGCCGGCGAGGTCGGTGCGCTCCAGTTCCTTCTGCACCGCCTGCACGTCGACCTGATGATAGTGCAGCGCATGCAGCGTGGCGGCCGTCGGCGAGGGCACCCACGCCGTGTTCGCGCCCGCTTTCGGATGGCCGATCTTCTGTTCGAGCATGGCCTTCATCAGATCGGGCATGGCCCACATGCCCTTGCCGATCTGCGCGCGGCCGCGCAGGCCCGCCGCGAGACCGACCAGCACGTTGCTGCGCTCGTACGCGGCGATCCACTTGCTCGACTTCATGTCGCCCTTGCGCATCATCGGGCCGGCTTCCATCGAGCTGTGCATCTCGTCGCCCGTCCGGTCGAGGAAGCCCGTGTTGATGAACGCGACGCGCGCCGCCGCTTCACCGATGCACGCGGCGAGGTTCACGCTCGTGCGGCGTTCCTCGTCCATGATGCCCATCTTGATCGTGTTGCGCGCGAGGCCCAGCAAATCCTCGACACGCGAGAACAGCTCGCTCGCGAACGCAACTTCGGCGGGACCGTGCATCTTCGGCTTGACGATGTAGATCGAGCCCGTGCGCGAATTCAGCTTGTGCTTGCGGTCGTGCAACGCGCACAGCGTCGTGACGACGCCGTCGAGAATGCCTTCGGGAATCTCATTGCCGTCGCGATCGAGCACGGCCGGGTTCGTCATCAGATGGCCGACGTTGCGGATGAACAGCAGCGAGCGCCCATGCAGCGTGACGGGCTGCCCGTTGGCGCCTTGATACTCGCGATCCGGGTTCAGGCGGCGCGTGAAAGTCTTGCCGCCCTTCGTGACTTCTTCCGTCAGGTTGCCGACCATCAGGCCGAGCCAGTTGCGATAAAGCTGGACCTTGTCGTCGGCATCGACGGCCGCAACCGAGTCCTCGCAGTCGATGATCGTGCTCACGGCCGCTTCCATCAGCACGTCCTTGACGTTCGCGGGATCGGTCTTGCCGATGGAATCGTTCGCGTCGATCTGGATCTCGAAGTGCAGGCCGTTGTGCCTCAGCAGGACGGCGGAAGGCGCGCTCGCGTCGCCCTGATAGCCGACGAACTGCGCCGGCTCCTGCAGGCCCGTCGTGCCGCTCTTCAGCACGACCACGAGCTTGCCGTTCTCGACGCGATAGCCGGTCGCATCCTTGTGCGAGGCGCTGGCGAGCGGCGCGGCGTCGTCGAGAAACTTGCGCGCGAACGCGATCACGCGGGCGCCGCGCACCGGGTTGAACTTCGCGGTGCGCTCGGCGCCGTCGGTTTCGTCGATTGCATCGGTGCCGTACAGCGCGTCGTACAGGCTGCCCCAGCGCGCATTCGCCGCGTTCAGCGCGTAACGCTGGTTCGACAGCGGCACGACGAGCTGCGGGCCCGCCTGTTCGGCGATTTCGCGGTCGACGTTATCCGTCGTGGCCTTCACGCTCGCAGGCGCGGGCACGATGTAGCCGATGCTTTCCAGAAAGCTGCGGTAGGCGCGCAGATCGCGCACGGGGCCGGGGTTCGCGCGATGCCAGGTATCCAGTTCGACCTGCAGGCGGTCGCGTTCGGCGAGCAGCGCGCGATTTTTCGGCGCGAGGTCGTGGACGAGGGCGTCGAATCCCGCCCAGAACGCGGCGCTGTCGACACCCGTTCCAGGCAGGGCTTCCTGTTCGATGAACTGTTCGAGATTTGCGGCGACCTGCAATCCGCCGCGTTGGGTCAATTGAGTCATGGGCTGTTCCAAGAAGGGCGTAATCGAATAACGTTGGTCGAATCGTTCAGGGCGCGTTCAGACACTCGTCGCGCCGGCGACGGCCGCGGCACCGGCCTTTGCCACCTGCGCATCCTGATTGGCCTTCACGCCGGACACGCCGACGGCGCCGACCACCTGACCGTTTACCACAACGGGCACGCCGCCTTCCAGCGTGCCCGATAGCGGCGCGCTGAGAAACGCGGTGCGCCCGCCGTTGATCATGTCTTCGTACTGCTTCGACTCGCGCCGGCCAAGCGCCGCCGTGCGGGCCTTGTCCGTCGCGATATAGGCGCTGACAGGCGCGCAGTTGTCGAGGCGCAACAACGACAGCGGATGGCCGCCGTCGTCCACGACCGCGATCGCGACGGCCCACTGGTTGCGTTCGGCTTCGGCGCGAGCCGCTTCGATGATTGTCGTCGACTCGGCGACCGTCAGTACGGATTTTGTCTGCATGGTGCGGTTTCCTGAAACGATTGAGGTGATTCCGGCGACGGACCGTCCGCGCAGGCCGCCGCGATTCGCAAGGCGGCGACCATGCGCACGCACTGCCGACGTGCATGCGAGGTCCAGTCTTATATATGACTTGGCACCCATTGTTCCGCGTTCCGGCCGGCTTGTCGACCCCGATCGAACATGCGTCACCTCCGTTTTTCGCGCCCCAATTAACGCCGGCCCGTGATTCCGGCGGCGCACCAGGGAAAACCCGCGCTGCGCCGCGATCCGCTTGACCGTCCGGCATCTCGCGCGAATACTGCTAATATGTTAGTGAATTGCGGATGCGACCGGGCCTATGTTCGCACTTGACGATCATCTGATTCATCTCGAAGCCGAACCGCTCGCGCGCGATATCGATGCGCGCAGCGCGAACGCGGTGCTCGCGGCCGGCGTGGTCTGCAGGGCGCCCGTGAACGGCTCGGTGTATGGAACGCTGCTGAACGATCGCGCCGCGCTCGAAGCACTCGGCGAGTCCGTCCACGCCGCGCCGTACAAGGCGCCGCCCAGGGCGCCCGTGCTGTATGCGAAGCCGCGCAATACGCTCGCGGGGCACGGCGCGCGTGTCGTCGTGCCCGACGACGCGCAACGTGTGCAGGCGGGCGGCTCGCTTGGCATCGTGATCGGGCGAACGGCGTGCCGCGTGCCCGTCGGTGACGCGCTGGGGTGCGTCGCCGGATACACGATCGTCGCGGACCTGTGCGTGCCGCACGAAAGCGTGTATCGGCCGTCCGTGAAATACCGGGCGCGCGACGGCTTTTGCGTGATCGGACCCACGATCGTCGCGAGCCGTCATGTGCCCGATCCCGATACCTTGAACATCGTGATCCGTCTCGAAGGGCGCGAGGCGTTCACGGCCAGCACGGCGACGTCGATCCGCCGCGTCGCGCAACTGATCGCCGATGTCACCGACTTCATGACGCTCGCGCCCGGCGACGTGCTGACGCTCGGCGTGCCGCACGGCGCGCCCGTCGCGCATGCGGGCGACGCAGTCAGCATCGCCATCGCCGATTGGCCGCCGCTGCACTTTTCGATGACGGCGAAAGGAGACGAACGATGATGCGCGGCCGGGTTGCCTACGCAGGCGCGATTCACGAAGCGTATCCGCACGAACGCGGCGTGCGGCTGGCGGATGGCCGCGTGCGCCGCGAGGATGAACTCGTGTGGCTTGCGCCCATCGAACCGGGCACGATCATCGCGCTCGGTCTGAACTATGCGGAGCACGCGAAAGAGCTGCAATTCTCGAAGCAGGAAGAGCCACTCGTTTTTCTGAAAGGGGCGGGCAGTGTGATCGGTCATCGCGGCGTCACGCGGCGTCCCTCGGATGCGACTTTCATGCACTACGAGTGCGAACTGGCCGTCGTGATCGGACGATCGGCGAAAGGCGTGACGCGCGAGCACGCGATGCAGTACGTAGGCGGCTACATGATCGCCAACGACTACGCGATCCGCGATTACCTCGAAAACTACTATCGGCCGAACCTGCGGGTAAAGAACCGCGACGGCGGCACGGTGCTGGGCCCGTGGTTCGTCGATGCCGGCGACGTGACCGATGTCGCGCAACTCGAATTGCGCACGTACGTGAACGGCGCGCTGCAGCAGCGCGGCAACACGCGCGACCTGGTGACGGACATCCCCGCGTTGATCGAATACCTGAGCAGCTTCATGACGCTTGCGCCCGGAGACATCATCCTGACGGGGACGCCCGAAGGCGTGATCAATGTGAACGCGGGCGATGAAGTCGTGTGCGAGATCGACGGTCTGGGCCGACTCGTCAACGTGATTGCTTCCGACGCCGACTTTCATCGCGACCGACCGCGCGACTGATCCTTCAGGACTTGCAATGCGAATCGACCATCTGATCAACGGCAAACCGAAAGCCGCGCGCGACTACTTCGAAACGCTGAATCCGGCGACGCAGGAAGTGCTCGCGGAAGTGGCGAGCGGCACGGCAGACGATATCGATGCCGCTGTGCGCGCCGCGAAAGACGCGTTTCCCGCATGGGCCGCGACGCCCGCGAGCGAGCGCGCGAAGCTCGTGCGCAAGCTCGGAGAACTGATCGCGAAGCACGTGCCCGAACTTTCCGATACGGAAACGCGCGACACAGGGCAGACCATTTCGCAGACGCGCAAACAACTGGTGCCGCGCGCCGCCGACAACTTCACGTACTTCGCCGAAATGTGCACGCGCGTCGATGGCCACACGTATCCGACGCAGTCGCATCTGAACTACACGCTGTTTCATCCTGTCGGCGTATGCGCGTTGATTTCGCCGTGGAACGTGCCGTTCATGACGGCGACGTGGAAAGTGGCGCCGTGCCTCGCGTTCGGCAACACGGCCGTGCTGAAGATGAGCGAACAGTCGCCGCTCACGGCTTCGATGCTCGGTCAGCTCGCGCTGGAGGCGGGCATTCCTGCGGGCGTGCTGAACGTCGTGCACGGTTACGGCAAGGACGTGGGCGAGCCGCTCGTCGCGCATCCCGATGTCCACGCCATTTCGTTTACGGGTTCGACGGCGACGGGCAACCGGATCGTGCAGACAGCGGGCTTGAAGAAGTTCTCGATGGAACTGGGCGGCAAGTCGCCCTTCGTGATCTTCGACGACGCCGACTTCGAGCGCGCACTCGACGCTGCGGTCTTCATGATTTTCTCGAACAACGGCGAGCGCTGCACGGCGGGCTCGCGCATCCTGGTGCAGAAGTCGATATACGCGCGCTTCGCGCAGCGTTTCGTCGAGCGCGCGCAGCGTCTGAGCGTCGGCGATCCCCTCGACGAGAACACGGTCATCGGACCGATGATCAGTCAGGGGCACCTCGCGAAAGTGCGCAGCTATATCGAACTCGGTCCGAAAGAAGGCGCGACGCTCGCATGCGGCGGACTCGACGCGCCGCCGCTGCCGCACGCGCTGAAGCAAGGTAATTTCGTCAAGCCGACCGTATTCGTCGACGTCGACAATCGCATGCGTATTGCTCAAGAGGAAATCTTCGGCCCCGTTGCGTGCCTGATTCCGTTCGACGACGAAGCGCACGCGATTCGCCTTTCCAACGATATTTCGTACGGTCTGTCGAGCTATGTCTGGACGGAAAACACGGGCCGCGCGCATCGCGTGGCAGCCGCCATCGAGGCGGGCATGTGCTTCGTGAACAGCCAGAACGTACGCGATCTGCGTCAGCCGTTCGGCGGGACCAAAGCGTCGGGTGTCGGTCGCGAAGGCGGCACGTGGAGTTATGAAGTGTTTCTGGAGCCGAAGAACGTATGCGTCTCGCTCGGTTCGCATCACATTCCGCGCTGGGGCGCATGAGCGCCGCTCGCAACGAGCACACAGGAGAACGCGATGGGCAAGCTCGCATTGGCCGCGAAAATCACCCATGTGCCTTCGATGTATCTGTCGGAACTCGATGGTCCGCACCAGGGTTGCCGGCAGGCCGCCATCGACGGGCATCGTGAAATCGGCCGGCGCTGCCGCGAACTGGGCGTCGACACGATCGTCGTGTTCGACGTGCACTGGCTCGTCAACAGCGAATACCACATCAATTGCGCGCCGACCTTCGCAGGCATCTACACGAGCAACGAGTTGCCGCATTTCATCAACAACATGGCCTATTCGTATGCGGGCAATGTCGAACTCGGCAAACGCATTGCCGAAGTCGCGAACGAAATGGGTGTAAAGAGCCGCGCGCATAGCGATACGTCGCTCGAACTCGAATACGGCACGCTGGTGCCGATGCGCTATATGAACGCGGACCAGCGCTTCAAGACAGTGTCGATCGCGGGCTGGTGCATGTGGCACGACCTGCCAACCAGCGCGCGTTTCGGGCTTGCGGTGCGCAAGGCAATCGAGGAACGGTACGACGGTACAGTTGCGATTCTCGCGAGCGGCTCTCTGAGCCATCACTTCGCCAACAACGGCACGGCCGAGCAGTTCATGCACAAGGTGTGGGACCCGTTTCTCGAACAGACGGACCGGCATGTCGTGTCGCTGTGGGAGAACGGCGACTGGAAGACTTTCTGCGCGATGCTGCCGCTTTACAACGAGAAGTGCTGGGGCGAGGGCGGCATGCACGACACGGCGATGCTGCTGGGCGCGCTCGGCTGGGATCGTTACGAAGGCAAGGCAGAAGTGGTGACGCCTTATTTCGGCAGTTCGGGCACGGGGCAGATCAACGCGGTTTTTCCCGTCACGCCGCTGCCCGCCTGATCGTTCGAAGGAGCATAGACGTGCCGCATCTCACACTCGAATACAGCGCCAATCTGGCGAACGACGAACGCATCGCCACGCTGTGCCGCCTGCTGGCTCAATGTCTGGATGCGCAACGCGAGAACGGCGAGCGTGTGTATCCGACTGGGGGCATACGCGTGCGTGCTTTGCGCTGCGAACAGTTTTGCATTGCCGACGGCAGGGCGGACGCCGCGTTCCTGCATGCGAATCTCAAGATCGGCGCAGGCCGGTCGGAGCGCACAAAGAAATCGACGGGCGATGCGCTGTTCGACGTCATTAAACAGCACTTCGCGGAAATCTTCGAAAAACAAGGGCTGGCGCTCTCGCTGGAAATCAACGAATTCAGTGAAGCGGGCACGTGGAAGCACAACAATCTGCACGCGCGCGTGAAGACCTGACGGCGCGCCTCGGAGAAGACGATCATGCTGGACGAAACAACCATTCACGAGCTGGCCGCGAAGCTCGATCATGCCGAGCGAACCCGCACGCAATTGCGCCATTTTTCCGCTGCGTATCCCGAGATGACCATCGAAGACGGTTATGCGATCCAGCGCGAGTGGGTGAAGATGAAGCTGGCCGAGGGGCGTGTGATCAAGGGGCGCAAGATCGGTCTGACGTCGCGCGCGATGCAGCGTTCGTCGCAGATCGACGAGCCCGACTACGCGCCGCTTCTGGACAGCATGTTCATCGAGAGCGGCCAGGACATTCGCGCGGACCGTTTTATCGCGCCGCGTATCGAAGTGGAACTCGCGTTCATTCTGGCGACGCCGCTCAAGGGGCCCGGCGTGACGCTGTTCGACGTGCTCGATGCGACGGCTTACGTGTCGCCCGCCGTCGAGATCATCGATGCGCGCATCGAGCAGTTCGATCGCGAAACCAGGGCGCCGCGCAAGGTATTCGACACCATTTCCGATTTTGCCGCCAATGCAGGGGTGGTGCTGGGCGGCCGTCCCGTACGTCCGATGGAGGTCGATCTACGCTGGGTCGGCGCGTTGCTCTACAAAAACGGTTCGATCGAAGAGAGCGGTCTCGCGGCCGCCGTGCTCAATCACCCGGCGACGGGCGTCGCGTGGCTCGCGAACAAGATCGCGCCTTACGACGAAAGCCTGAATGCCGGCGACGTCATCCTCAGCGGCTCGTTTACGAGTCCGCTTCGCGCGAGCGCAGGCGACACGTTTTACGTCGATTACGGTCCGCTCGGCAGTTTCGCGCTCAATTTCGTCTAGGCGCCTTTTTTGAAAACTGCCTGATTGTCGGCGCATCGCGGCACAATGAGCGCTTCGTGCCTCGCGTTGCGTAGCCGGATGCACGCATCGCGTGGACGCTTTCGATGCGGAGCCGGCGCCATGACGTCATCCATCAAGCTCGTGCTGTTCGACATGGAAGGGGTGCTGTCGCACTACGATCGCGCGGCGCGCACGCAGCGCATGGCGCAACTCACGGGCAAGTCGCCCGATGCCGTGCGCCACGCAATCTGGGATTCGGGACTCGAAGCGCGTGCCGACTCGGGGCAGATCGGCGACGACGCCTACCTGCGCGAACTTGGCGACATGCTCGGCTGCACGGTCAGCCGCGATGATTGGCTGACTGCGCGGCACGCGTCGATTACGCCGAACCTGGACACGCTGGCTGTCGCAAGACGTGTGGCCGCCCGCCGCGCGATTGCCGTTCTGACCAATAACTGCCATCTCGTCACGGACTACATCGCGTATCTGAATCCGCCCGTTGCGCAGCTTTTTGGTGCGCGCGTGTTCGCTTCCGCCGCGTTCGGCGCGGCCAAGCCCGCGGCGAGAGCATATCTGGGGTGCGTCGCGCGGCTGGGTGTCGACGCGAGCGACACGCTATTCATCGACGATTCCGAAGCGAATGTCGCGGGCGCTATGGCTGCGGGACTTCACGCGTATCAGTTCGTGAGCGCCGAGGCCTTGTCGGAAGAACTGGCGCGATTCGATCTGCTTTGACGCGAGCGTGTCATGCCCCCGCGTTGCGTCGCACGAAGCGCTGTTCGACGACCGTCTTTCCCCAATGCGTGCCTTCTGCCTCTTCGACAAGCCGGAAGTCGAACGCTTCATAAAGATGACGCGCGGCGTCGAGGCCTTTGAAAGTCCATAGATACGTTTCGTCGAAACGCGCATCGACGAAAGCCATCGCGCGCGTCATCAGTTGCCGGCCGAGACCCGAGCCGCGCAGCGTGTCGTCGACGATGAACCAGCGCAAATGCGCAACCCGCGTGGCCGGATTGCCGTCGATCGCGAGCGATGCGAGTGTCCGGCTGTTATCGACGACGAGCCAAAGCTGCTTGTCAGGATCGGGCAGCGACGCCGCAAACTCTGCAAGCCCCGTCGCGACGATCTTCTCGAAGTACGCGCCGAAGCCGGAGTGCTGCGAGTAATAGCGCGCATGAAGGCTGGCGATATCGCCGATGCAGCCGGGCTGATAACCCTCGACGATGGGCGCGGTCACCACCGGCGGCTGCAATTCCTTCGCGTCGTTGTCCTGCGCGAGCGCGCTCGCATACAGCGACAGCGCGCGCACCAGCGCCTGCTGATCCGAAGGCGCGAGCTTGCGCAGCGCGCTCGACACCTGTTCCGTCGCGAACTTGTCGATTTTCTTGCGAAGCTGCTGGCCCGCCCTGGTCAGATAAAGCTCGGAGGAACGTGCATCGTCGCTCGAAACCGTGCGCTCCACGAGCCCCGCTGTTTCCAGTTTCGCGATCTGCCTGCTCGCGTTGGACTTGTCGAGCCGCAGCAGTTGCGCGAGATCGCGTGCCTGCATGCCCGGCGTCGCGCCGATTTCCAGAATGGCGTGCACGGCGGACGGCGCAAGCTCGCTGTCGGCGAGCGTGGCGCGCATGAAACCGAGTTCGCGCACGAGCTTGCGCGAGAATTCACGCAATTGAAGAATGGTGCTGTCGCGCGACTGGGCGGGTCTGTCGACGATATCCACGGCTGTTCCTGAACAGTGCATAAGTTGCGGTATGCAACCATATGCAAAGCACTATAGTTGCGATCCGCAACTTATGCAAGCGGCGGCGAAGCGCGCGAGCCGACGGCGACCGGCTTAGCGTCCCGTCTCGGGCACAGCGTCTTCCGCGACGGTCACGACGGCGGGCAGCGAGTCATGCGTGACGTGCGAGAGCTTCATCATGCGTGGCTGCAGCAGCAGCGCGACGAGGCCACTCCAGCCCGTCTGATGCGATGCGCCGACGCCGCGTCCGTTGTCGCCGTGAAAGTACTCATGGAACAGGATCAGATCCTGCGAGCGCGGATCGGCTTGCAACAACGGATATGCCGTCATCACGGGCCGCACGCCTTGCTCGTTCTTCAGAAAGAGCGTGGTGACACGTCGCGCGAGATCGTCGGCGACCTCGCTGAGCGAGCTTGCATCGCCCGAGCCCGCGGGATGTTCGATGCGGAATCCGTCGCCGTAATAGCGATGGAACTCGTACAGCGATTCGATGAGCAGATAGTTGACGGGCATCCATATAGGGCCGCGCCAGTTCGAATTGCCGCCGAACACGCGCGAGTTCGACTCGGCAGGCTGATACTGGACGCACACGTTCACGCCATCGTGGCTGAACTCATACGGTGCGTCGAGGTGCACGCGCGACAGTGCCCGCACGCCGTGCGCGGAGAGGAACTCGTTTTCGTCGAGCGCGCGCCTGAGCAGCGATTTCATCCGGTGGCCTCGCAACAGCGACAGCAATGTCGTGTTGCCTTTGCCGGGCTCCGTCCATCGCGACACGAGCTTTGCAAGATTTGGCCGGTGATCGAGAAACCACGCGAGACGCTCGCGCAGCCCCGGCAAATGGCCATAGATACCTTCGTCGAGCACGTGCACGGCGAAGAGCGGAATCAGGCCGACGATCGAGCGAATGCGCATCGGCACACGCGTTCCGTCGGGCAGATGCAGCACGTCATAGAAAAATTCGTCTTTTGTATCCCATAAGCCCGTGTTGCACGTCTCACCGCAACTGACGGCTTCCGCGATATACAGGAAGTGCTCGAAGAACTTCACGGCGATCTCGACATACGCGGGGTTTTCCATCGCGAGTTCGAGGCCGATCTGCATCAGGTCGAGCGCATACGAGGCCATCCACGCGGTGCCGTCCGCCTGATCGATGCGCCCGCCCGTGGGCAACGGAGAAGAGCGGTCGAAGATGCCGATGTTGTCGAGCCCCAGAAACCCGCCCTGGAAGATGTTGCGATCGTCGGCGTCCTTGCGGTTGACCCACCACGAGAAGTTGAGCAGCAGCTTATGGAACATCACTTCGAGAAACTCGTGATCGCCGACGCCCGTCACTTCGCGGTCGAGTTCATACACGCGCCACGTCGCCCATGCATGCACAGGCGGATTCGCGTCGCCGAACGCCCATTCGTAGGCGGGCAGCTGGCCGTTGGGGTGCATGTAGCGCTCTTTCACGAGCAACTGCAGCTGCTTCTTCGCGAAGTCGGGATCGATCAAGGCGAACGCCACGGCATGAAACGCGAGATCCCATGACGCGTACCACGGGTACTCCCATTTGTCCGGCATCGACACGATGTCGCCATTGCACATGTGCCGCCAGTCGGCGTTGCGGCCATGTCTGCGCTCGCGCGGCGGCGCCGGTTGGCCGGGATCGCCGTCGTGCCAGCGCGTCACGTCGAACTGGTAATACTGTTTGGTCCACAGCATGCCGGCGAGCGCCTGTCGCTGCACGAGACGCGCATCGGCGTCGGCGATGTCGTGCTGAAGCGCTGCGTAGAACTCGTCGGCCTCCGCTTCGCGGCGCGCGAAAAGCGCCGGCAGATCGAGCGGCGCGGCATCGTCGGGCGACTCGGGACGCCAGCGCAAATACATCACGGCGCGTTCGTGCGGCGCGATCTGCATCGACACATGCGCGGCGGCGCGCGTGCCGGCATCGCGGCGGATGGCCTTTTCGTCGCCGTCGACGAGGTAATCGTTGAAGCCGTCCTTGAATGGTCCTTCGCCGTCGATGCCGAAAATGCGGCGCACGTTGGTCTCGTTCTCGCAGAACAACCATTCGACGGGCTGTTGCGCATGCGCCGTCACGATCGTCGTGCCGAGCGAGGGATTGCGGGCGATCACGCGCGCGCCGTCGGCACGCGTGTCGAGCGTCAGCGAAGGCTTGCCGGGCTTGCCCGACCACGCCCAACGGTTGCGCGCCCAGAACTGCGGCAGCAGATGCAGCGCGGCTGTGCGGTCGGAGCGGTTCTCGACACTCACGCGCATCGCGATGTCATCGGGCGTGTGCTTCGCATATTCGATCCACACGTCGAAGTAGCGGTTGTCGTCGAACACGCCCGTGTCGAGCACTTCATACTCTGGCTGATCCGCGCCGCGCCGCGCGTTTTCCTCGATCAGATCCTGATAAGGGTAGGCGTCGTGCGGATACTTGTAGAGCATCTTCATGTACGAATGCGTCGGCGTGCCGTCGACGTAGAAGTAAAGCTCCTTCACGTCCTCGCCGTGATTGCCTTGCGCATTCGTCAGCCCGAACAGCCGTTCCTTGATGATGGCATCGCGCCCGTTCCACAGCGCGAGCGACACGCACCAGTCGAGGGGATCGTTGCCGAATCCGCCGATGCCGTCCTCGCCCCAGCGATACATGCGGCTGCGCGCATGATCGTGCGGAAAGTACTCCCACGCCGTGCCGTATTCGCTGTAGTCCTCGCGGACGGTACCCCACTGGCGGTCGCTCAGGTACGGTCCCCAGCGGCGCCATCGGGCGATGTCGGGACCGTGAAGACGCGAACCTTCCTTCGACTGAAGCAGATTGATAGCGCCTGGCAGCTGCATGGTGCCTCCCGAATCGAACGTCCGGCACGTTCATGGATGAACGTCCGTGCTTTTTCCATCACGTCTCGCGCCGCGCCGCTCTGATCGCGCGGCAGCCGACACCTCACGGAACCCATCATTTTCATTCCGTCGCGCGATGTGTGCATACTTGGGGACATCACATCGCTGGAAACCTCGACATGGTTGCGAACCTCGCACGCGCGTGGCTGAGCTTCAGTGCGCCGGTGGCCGCCGCGCAGGCGGCCGGCCGACCGCTCGTAGCGCTGGAATCGACGATCATCGCGCACGGCATGCCTTACCCGCACAACGTGCGCACCGCGCGCGAAGTGGAGGCGCTGATTCGCGGCATGGGCGCCGAGCCCGCGACGATCGCCGTGCTTGGCGGGCGAATCCGCATCGGGCTGTCGGACGACGAGCTCGAACTAATCGGCCGTTCCGATGCGGTGCACAAGGTCAGCCGCCGCGATTTGCCTGCCGTGCTCGCGAGCGGTGCGCCTGGCGCGACGACCGTCGCGGGCACGATGATCTGCGCGGCGCTCGCGGGCATCGAAGTATTCGTGACGGGCGGCATCGGCGGCGTGCATCGGGGCGCGCCCGAAACCTTCGACATTTCCGCCGACTTGCAGGAGCTGGCGAAGACGTCCGTCGCCGTGGTTTGCGCGGGCGCGAAATCGATCCTCGACATCGGCCTGACGCTCGAATACCTGGAGACGCATGGCGTGCCCGTGCTGAGTTGCGAGCAGGACAATTTCGCCGCGTTTTACACACGCGACAGCGGCTTTCGCGCGGATTTCAGACTCGACGACCCAGCCGCGCAGGCGCGCTTCATCCGCGCCAAATGGGACCTGCGGCTCGCGGGCGGCGTGGTGTTGAGCACGCCCGTGCCGCAGGCGGCGGAGATGCCGTCCGCGGAGATCGACGCGTTGACCCGCCAGGCACTCGCCGAGTGTGCCGCGCAAGGCATCACAGGGAAGGCCGTGACGCCTTTCCTGCTGGCGCGGATCAAGGCCCTGACGGGCGGACGCAGTCTCGCGACCAATATCACGCTGGTGAAGCACAACGCCGAAGTTGGCGCACGGCTCGCGCTGGCGCTCGCCGACACGCAGCGCGATCGGGCGGACTAGCGTGTGGTCGGCGGTGGCGCTGTTACGCGGCCGTCACCTGTATCTGATAGAGACCCCACGGGCTCAACACGAAGCGGTCCTTCAGCGGCTTTGTCGCGAGTTCGGCAATGTGGTCCGCGTCGTAGATGGCCCACAACGGGCCCAGCCCGCCCAATGCCATCGGCTTGCCGTCCAGATGTGTCGCGACGATGAAGCGCCACGCGCGCACGTTCTCGAGCGTGGTCTGCACGACGTAGCCGTCGACGGCGCGCATGCCGATTCGGGTGTCGCCCGCCGTGGGCGCGCCGGCCTGCTCCAGCACGCTCGTCAGCAACGGACCACTCAGCGTGTGCGGCTTCGCGTCGTATTCGATCGTGGGCTTGATCGTCACGGCGGGCATGGCAGTGAGCGTCGGATAATCGAACGTGTAAGCGCCCGAGAATTTCACCAGCTGCCTGTTCATCATCTGGTCGAACGCCGGGTCGAGCGCGCCGCGGTTCGTGCGGCTGATCGCCCCCGAGAGCGTCAATATCGCAGGCGCTGGTGCGCACGCAGCGTGGTCGCGTTTCGCGCCTGTTGCGCTCGTCGCAGTGAATGCAGACGTCGTGGTAACGCCCAGCATAGCGGCGCTGGTCAGGAACTCGCGTTTTTTCATCTTCGATGGCTCCGCTGATGGCGTCCTGTGATCATCGTCGGATGATAGGGCATCGCGATGAACGTGCGTGTGACTGCGGACACGGGCGGTTTCAGTGAATGCTTCACGAGCACACAGCCATTCGCCGACGTTGGATGGTCCGTGCGCCAATCAGAAAATCTGAACGCTTCGATCCGAATTACGCGTTTTTCTTACGACGCGGATTCCGGCATAGTAGCCGCAACACACCCCCGCGAGACTGCGACTGCCATGAACATGCGCACCGACCCTTCGTTGCTGGTCGATCCTCAACTGAACTTCGCGACTGCGGCATCGGGAATCTGCATTCCCTATGTCGAGCGGGGCGCGGGCGAGCCCGTTGTGTTCGTGCACGGCTCGCTGTGCGACTACCGCTATTGGGAGGCGCAGATCGAACCACTGTCCGCGCATTTCCGCTGTATCGCACCGAGCCTCAGTCACTATTGGCCCGCCGCCGAAGCCTGTATACAGAACGAGTTCGGCTGGCATGCGCATGTGGGCGAACTGGCGGAATTCATTGCGGCGCTGGATCTCGCGCCTGTTCATCTCGTCGGGCATTCGCGCGGCGGATGTGTTGCGTTTCAACTCGCGCGCGACTATCCGCGTCTCGTCAAGACGCTGACGCTGGCCGACCCCGGGGGTCCGCTGCAACTGGATAACACGCGCGACGCGTCGTTGCCGCCGGCGACGAACGCGTTGCGCGCCAAGGTAGCGGACATGATCGAAGCGGGCGTCGTGGAGGCCGGTCTCGAACTGTTCGTCGATTCCGTCAGCGCGCCCGGTGCGTGGAAAAAAAGCACGGCGGCTTTTCGCAGAATGGCCGTCGACAATGCGAGCACGCTGCCCAAGCAGTTCAGCGATCCGCTGCCCGCCTATTCGCGCGAGGCAGCGGCGCAGGTCGCATGCCGCACGCTGCTGATCGATGGGCAGAAAAGCCCGCGCATGTTCCGCAACAACGTCGATAGCCTCGAACAGTGGATCTATCTCGCGCAGCGCGAAACCATAACGGGGGCGTCGCACGGCATGAACGTGGCGAACCCGGCGGCGTTCAACCGTATGCTGCGCTCCTTCCTCGATCACTGAGGCCCGTCGCGCGTCTCGTCAGACGAGACGCAACACCATCTCGACTTCGCGTTCGGCATCGTCGGCGAAATCGTCGCCGCACGGCTCTTCTTCGACCGCTTCGAAACCCGCCGACCGGTACAGCGCGATCGCGCTGGCATTCTCGGCGCCCGTGTTGAGCGCGATATGCGTGAGGCCCATCGCGCGCGCGTGCTCGGTCGCGGCGACGATCAGTCGCCGCGCGATGCCGTTCCTGCGATGCGTCTGCACGACGAACAAGCCCCACAGAAAGCCTTTCTGCTGCACGGGGCGTAACGGATAACGCCTCAGCCCCGCCACGGCGACGAGCGTGCCCGCAGCAAACGCGCCGAACACGACCTGATTGGCCGTTGCGGCGATGCGCGCCACGATTTCATCGATCGATCGTTTTTCTTCTTCTTCTCGCGTCGACAGGAACGACTCCGGCGCTTCGTCGATAGCGAGCAGACGCAGCGACGCATACGCCGCGGCATCGCTTGCGCTCAAGGGACGGATGGTCGGGTGGTTGGTTGCCATCGCGTGAGTTTAAGGCACGAGCGCAAAGGCGTTGCCGCTGCGTTTTCCTAAGGCACCCGATGCTCAGGCGAACTTGAGCCCGGTTTGCTGCATCGCGTCGCGCAAGCCCAGCTTCGGATAGCGCTTGTCGATGGCTAGCAGATCGCTGTGCATTTCTTCGAGCAACCAGTCGCGCAGCCTATCGACAAGCGGGCGCAATGGCTTGTTCGCGGGCCGCACCAGACAGCATCGTCGGTCGGTCACGATCACATCGTCGTGCGCGGGCCGCAGCGCACCTTGCGCGAGCCAATGCGTTACCACGTCGAGCCAGCCGGCCGCGATGCCCTCGCCGAGCAGCGCAGCCTGCACGACGGCCGCGTAATCGCCGGGACTCGACGTGTTCGCGGTGCAACGCCCCTGTTGAACCAGCGTATTGAAGCGCGCCTGCCAGCCATCCTCGTCCTGATCCGCGACGAGCAGCGTATCCCGATGCGCATCGCCAGCGTCCGCTTCTGCAGCGTCCAGATAGCGCTCGCTGCACACGGGCACCAACGTTTCCGGCATCAGCAGCAAAGCGTGTTCGTCGATCTCGCTGTCGTGCAGAAAACGCATGCCGAGATCCACATCGTTGACGGGGCCGCCGTCGCGCGGCGCAAGAAGCTGGAAGCGCAGGTCGACATGAGGGAAGGCGCGGTTCAGCCGGCTCATGCGCGGCATCAGCCAGTGCGTCGCAAAGCCCGTCGACACGGACAGCGTGACAGGCTCGACGCCTGTCGCGCGCGCTTCGATTTCGCTGATTGCGTTTTCGATGCCGTTGAAGCCTTCCGAGATCGCGCGATAGAGGATCTCGCCGCTGCCTGTCAGCTCGATGCCGCCGCGCATGCGTTCGAACAGGCGCACGCCGAGATGGTCCTCCATCCGCGCGAGCATGCGGCTCACGGCGGGTTGGCTGACGACGAGTTCCTGCGCCGCGCGCGTGAAGTTGCCGCAGCGCGCGGCCGCTTCGAACACGAAGAGCGCATTGGCACTCGGCAATTTCTTGCGGAGATTGGGCATGACCTGATGTTATGTCTGATCCAGCCGCGCAAACATTGCGGCAAGCCCGTAGTGCCGCCGCGTTCGCGTGTCCACATGCTTCATGCAAGACGCTGCGCGATCGCCGCGCCGACCTCCTCCGTGCTCGCCTTGCCGCCAAGATCGCCCGTATGCGGGCCGTGCTTGAGCACGGCTTCGATGGCGGCGAGGATTGCGTCGTGGGCTTGGCGCTCCTGGCCCTGGCCGTTGCCGAGAAAGTCGAGCATCATCGCCGCGGACCAGATCATCGCGATCGGATTGCCGATGCCTTTGCCGGCGATGTCGGGCGCCGAGCCGTGCACGGGTTCGAACAGCGACGGGAACACGCGATCCGGATTCATGTTGGCTGAGGGCGCGATGCCGATCGTGCCCGTGCAGGCGGGGCCGAGATCGGACAGGATGTCGCCGAACAGATTGGTCGCGACCACGACGTCGAAGCGGTCCGGATTCAGCACGAAACGCGCGCACAGAATGTCGATGTGCTGCTTGTCCCACGTCACGTCGGGATATTGCGCGGCCACTTCGGCTGCGCGCGCATCCCACCAGGGCATGCTGATCGAGATGCCGTTGCTCTTCGTCGCGACGGTGATCTTCTTCGCGCGACGCTGCGCGAGATCGAACGCGAACTTGAGCACGCGCTCCGAGCCCTTGCGCGTGAAGATCGACTGCTGCACGACGAATTCGCGCTCGGTGCCTTCGAACATCGTGCCGCCCACCGACGAATATTCGCCCTCGGTGTTCTCGCGCACGATCATGAAATCGATATCACCCGCCTTGCGGCCCGCCAGCGGAGACGGCACGCCGTCGAACAGACGTGCGGGGCGCAGATTGATGTACTGGTCGAACTCGCGGCGGAACTTCAGCAGCGAGCCCCACAGCGAGATGTGATCGGGCACGGTGGCAGGCCAGCCGACCGCGCCGAACAGAATGGCGTCCATGCCTTCGAGCTGTGTCTTCCAGTCGTCCGGCATCATCTGGCCGTGCTGCGCATGGTAGTCGCAACTCGCCCATTCGATATGCCGGTAATCGAGGCCAATTCCGTAGCGCTTGCTGACGATATCGAGCGCGCGCAGCGCTTCGGGCATGACTTCCTTGCCGATGCCGTCGCCGGGAATCACTGCGATGCGATAAGTGCGGGTCATATGCGAGTCCTTGTCGGAAGATGGTTGAAATGCAGCTGCGTTGGGTTCGGCCTGTTGGCGCCGTTATTCGCGACTATGCACGAAGTGTGAATGAAGTGCTCAATTCGAAACCGTACCGATCATGTGTAAATAGCGGTGCGACAGGCTTCTTGCGCAGCGCCGCAGAACGTAATGTCGGCGGCGTTCGTGCGCAGTAGGCCGTTTATTGCGGTCTATCATGTCAGGGACAGCATTCGTTAGCGAAGGAGACGATCATGCCTTCTCATCCGCCCGCCACTGGGCCCGACAAGCCTCTCGACCCCAAGAGAGGCTCGACGGGCAAGCCACCGTCACAAGCGCCCCGCGACGACCAGCTCGATGCCGATGCAGCCGAGCCAGTACCACACGAGCATCTTCCTAGCCGCAGCGACGATAACTGAGGTGAGCGCGTGCGCGCCGGCAGTTTCGAGGTGACACGCTTCATCTCGCAACCCAATCTGTCGAAACGAAATCGCGCCGCACAGCCCGTCGGCGCGTTTCGATCTTGTGCCGTATTTGCCTTCGCACTGACATGTCACGCAAACCGTCCGGTCGGTAACGCGGACCGTTAAGTGACGCCCACCGAACCCTCGTGTTGCCACCAGGGTAACTACCGACGCGAGAGTGCTCATCAATTGTCAAATGATGTGTTTAGAATGACGCTTCTATTGCTGCTTCGCACAAACAACTATTCATTGCGAACAGCCATGCTATTCGAATGACACAGTGCGGCCTCGCTGTGAACGTGGCGTCAGTCCATTTAGTAAGACTAACGGGGGGCGCGTGAATGCACACTCGGCATCGGGCAGTCGATACGGCATCGCAGTGGGTCGTTCCAGTTCATCGGGAAGCAGGACTCAATCTGCATACGAATAGGCGATTGAGTGACAAGGCGGCTACAGCGCGTGTGCGTAAGGCCGCCGTCGAGTAACTCATCCACATTTAGCGCAGCGAAAGCAATGCGCAGGCCGCGCAAGCGGTCGGAACGATCAGTCGGGGAGACCAGTCAACGGCTGCATCTGCGAACCAGCCTTTGACGATCGGAGAGTTTCGCAACGAACGTCTGATAGGTGTAAAGGATGACTAATCGAATTGCTGTGATAACGGGCGGTATGGGCGGCCTGGGCGAGGCCATCAGTATCCGTCTGCACGACGCGGGATATCGCGTGGTCGTGACGTGCTCGCCGGGAAACACGTGCTCGGACGATTGGCTCGCGTCGATGGAAGCAGCGGGCCGGGTGTTCTACGCCTATTCCGTCGATGTCGCCGACTACGACTCATGCTATG
Organism: Burkholderia sp. E7m39; assembly: GCA_001319865.1. Lineage (GTDB taxonomy): Bacteria > Pseudomonadota > Gammaproteobacteria > Burkholderiales > Burkholderiaceae > Paraburkholderia > Paraburkholderia bengalensis. The sequence continues at coordinate 49,906 of BBSL01000240.1, forward strand.
CATGCATCGCGAAGATCACGGCAGAGGTCGGACCCGTCGATATCCTCGTCAACAATGCCGGCATCACGCGCGACATGACGTTGCGCAAGCTCGACAAGGTGAACTGGGACGCTGTCATGCGCACCAATCTCGATTCCGTCTTCAACATGACGAAACCGGTGTGCGAAATGATGATGGAGCGCGGCTGGGGCCGGGTCATCAATATTTCGTCGGTCAACGGCTCGAAGGGCTCTGTCGGGCAGACCAACTATGCGGCAGCGAAGGCCGGCATGCATGGCTTCACGAAGGCGCTTGCGCTTGAAGTGGCGCGCAAGGGCGTGACTGTCAACACGATTTCGCCCGGCTATCTCGCAACGAAAATGGTCACGGCGATTCCGCAGGACATTCTCGACACGAAGATCCTGCCGCAGATTCCCGCTGGTCGACTCGGCAAGCCGGAAGAAGTGGCCGCGCTCGTCGCGTTTCTCTGCACGGACGACGCGGGCTTCATCACGGGCGCGAACCTGGCCGTCAATGGCGGCCAGCATATGAACTGATCACATAACGACATACAAGGGCCCATGCATGTCTGGCGAAGGCGGACCAAGGGGCCCGACGAGGAAGAAGTGGTGGAGACAAAACAACAGCTTTATCAATGCCGGTGCACGAACCAGGTCGTCGTCGTGAATCGTACTTTCGGACCGCGCACTTCTGCGGATCGCGATGCGGGCCGTTATCGCGAACTGGTCTTCGAGCAGTGCATGCATGCCGCTAGCTGTCCGAAGGCAGGTCAATGCCCGCTTTGAATACATCGCGTATTACCGCGAGAGTGGTTGCTATAGGGGATGGCAATGAACGAAACATGGATTGGTGTTTTGCTGGGAGGGTCCGTGCTGTTGATTGCGTTGCTGTCGGTGGTGCAGCACTATCGCCGTGAGCGGTTGCGCGCTGAGTTGCTGAAGAATCTCGATCATCACAGCTGGTGCCATTTTTCGCGCGCGCGACGATAGGCAACGTTTGACATTCGCGCCCTTGCGACATGCAAGGGCGCTCGCCCGGTTTATCCCGCGTTGCCGCCATACGAGCAAAAGATAAAACGTTTGCGCGGCACGTCGGAAGCGGTGAAAGAAGCGCTCAATTACGTCAAAGAGAAGCGCTCAATTACGTCAAAGCCAAACACGGCCAGACTGGTCGACTTATTTCCGGCTTATTTCCGCTAAAAGCGCCGTTCGCAAGACGATCGCGACCTGGTTCAATTCGCGGAGGCGTCGATACGTCCAAACACGCCTGTCGTCTTGCTTGGCCCTGCCGCATAGAAGAGGGTGTTCTTCGGCTGATTATCGACGTCGTTGCCGAAACTCATACCCCATAGCCCTGCTTGCGTGAACGGCTGCCCGCTATGCAGCGTGAGTTTGCCGAGGTCTTTGGCGCTGTTCGGATCGAATGCTTCGATCGTGCCGTCGCCGAAGTTGCCGACCAGCAAATCGTTGCTCAATGGCCCGAAGTTCGCCGGCGCCAGCGTGATGCCCCACGGTGCATTCAGCACGCCCCCCATCCCCACGAACTGCCTGACGAAATGCCCGTCGAGGTCGAACTCGTCGAGCACGCCCAAACCCGCACCGACAACCTGAGCATTGGCCGTTGCATTCTGCTTCGCGTAGCTCACGAAGATGTTGTTGCCAACCGCCTGAATGCCGAACGGCGCAAAACCCGCAGGCAGGTTGGGGTCCCGAAACTGTCCGTCGAGCTGGATCTTCTCGAAAGCAGTATTGAACACATCGACCTTGCCGTTATGGAAATCCGCTGCGTACAGCAGGTTCTGGCCGTTCAGCGTCGCTGCCGTGAGTCCTTTGTAGATTGCGCCGCCCGTCGAATCGTCGAATGCGGTGACCGCCTGTGTCGGCAAGACTTTCGGCGACCATGCTGCAATCGTGCCGGCGTCCGTGGCCCATACGAACACGGCACTGCTGCTGTTGCCTGCGCCACTGATGACGAAATCGGATGTGGCGTTGAAGATGATGCCAGTCGGACCGGCGGGGCCGCGCGAGCCGTCGGGGATCGTCACGACGAGCGATTGCACCACGCCATTGCCGTCATATAGCGTCGACTTGTGCGTCGTGTTGTCGGATACCCAGAACGTGCCCTTGGGATTGAACGCGATTCCCCAGCCATTTTGCAGATTCGCGTCGGTGTGCGCGGCGGGAATGCTGCCGTCGGAGACGAGCGTCGTCGACGTGAACGGACTGGGCGGCGCGGCAGGCGGGTCATCGCTGCCGCCTCCGCATGCTACGAGTCCGCTCGCGAGTATGCCGGCGATCGCAATAGTGCTAAACGATGTGCGTGCTTGCATGTTCCTCTTCCTCATGATCTGAAGTATCGATAAGAAGGATGACTTATCGATTGAATATGGCTCAATGAGTCGATTCGCTCATACGGGGAGAGCCTTCTTCAGAACGCCCATGCAAGTCTGTCTATTCCATCGGTTATATCAAACGACGTTGTCGGGGTCGCGGGCTCATTCAAGCCGCCAAAATGGCGCGATGCACGGCTCGAAGCGAAGCGATGTATCGCGAATGCGAAGTAATTTTTCAAGGCAATGACACGCGGCTATTGCGCGTGCCACGCAATGCTTTGAAAGTCGATCGACACGAGCAGCAGACCGTCGATCGCACGGCCAGCCTCATCATGCGCGAACACGCGGCGCGATATCGGCACGATAATGCCGCCGACGTTGCGGTAGTTACGGGCATTTCGAGCCGCGCGACGCAATGATTACCGAGGCCGCCCGGCGGGCGATGCAAAAAGGTCAGGAGAAGCTCGACCCGTTATTTGCGGGCAAGAAGCGGCCGACGCTGGAGCAGATGGTCGACGTGTGGCTCGATCCTGACCATGTCGAGAATCGCACTGACGGCTCTGTGGAATCTGCACGCTGGCGGGCGAGGCGCGTTACGCGGGGCCGCAGGTTCAGCAAGTAGTGGCCGAACAGTTCGCGATGAACGTCGCGCAGATCGCTCAGACGCTGGGCGGCGACGCGCAGGCAATCGCGCGCGCAACGGCGATCCTGACGGCTATCGTCGGCGCCGTCAGCATGTCGCGCGCGGTGGGCGACGCAGGCATCGCGAAAGAGATTCTCGCGAATACAAGAGCGCTCGTTTTGCAGACCCACGCTGGCGGAATGAGTGACGGCGAACTGGCGTCGACGACGCGCAGGGCCGGCAGGCGTCGTTGCTCGTCGTGACGCAGTGGGCGCTATGGTGTGAGGCAGGGCGTGCGTGATCGCGAGCCCACGTCGCGATATACGCTCATCGCATTCGATCGTTACGCCCGCCCGCTGCGCTACGGAACCTGCAACGGCGAAGCGGATTGTTCCGCACCTGACTATTACGCTCGAAGTTCAGGCTTCGCGCTCCGCGTGAGAATACGCGTTGCGAAACACGGCCTTCAACTGCCCTTGATTGTGAACATCGAATTTGCCGTAGATCTTTCGAACATGATCGATAACGGTGTTTTCGCGGATACCCATCAGGCGCGCGATCTCGGCGTGCGAGCGTTCCAGCAACAGGTGCGTGCAGAGTTGCCTCTGCCGCTCGCTTAGGCCTAGCTGAAATCCCAATGTTTCTATTTCGAATGCGAGCGGCGGAAAATGCTCGACGTATATCGCCATGAGCGCGCGTTCCGCTATTGCATTCGCACCGTCAAACCGATATGCCTTGAATGTAAAGCGGCCGGCGGCATTGAACCGTTCGTAAGCAGGGGGAGCAGCATTGCCGCCGCGCCAGATCCTATTGAAGTTCGCGATCAGCGGTGTGAGCCATTCAGGAATTCGCGCATTGTGCGCAAGGCCGGACGTTTCGCTGCTCGCCAATGCAAGCAGTCTGCTGCCAACCGCATTTTGCAGCACGACTTTACCCGTATCGTCCGCCACGATGATGGACGATCGGCCATTTTCCGCATGATGCAGATGCCTGACTGTGGGGCAGGCGAGCGCGTGCGCAATATGCCTCGATAAAGGCCGAATGCTTGCCGAGTCGCTGTCGGAGAATGGCCGCGTATTCGGTGCGCGCTGCAAAGTAAGGCTACCGCGCCCGCGCTCGCCATCGAAAGCAGTGAGTTCCAGACTGTAGCGAATCTGGAGCGGTCGCCAAAGCTCGTTGTATATGATGCTTTTGAGCAGTCTGCCGTCAACGCGTTGGCTGTTTTCATAGCCGCGGCCGCGGCGCATCGCGTGACTAAAGTCGACGCCCAGTACCTGAGCTTCTTCGTCCGTATTGTGTATCTGCGACAGGTACTGCGGCATGGCGGCGTACGTTGCGTCGTTCTGACTGAATACGTCGACCATTGCATAATGCTCGTCCGCGTAAAAGAACATCCCGAATTCGGCGCCAACCATCGCTCGAACCGATTCGACGACGTGAGGAATCACGACGTGCGGCTCTACGCCAAGCGAGCATAGCCTTCGCACGTGACCGGCCAACGCAGCATGTTTGGACGACATGTCGATCTCCGTGAATCGTCGACCATGCGTTTCGGTTCGACATGACTATACTGTCAGACGGTAAGAGCAATCGTTACTCCCATTTGGGAGGGAAACGATTTAATGCAGAGGTGAACATGGCTCGCACCGATGACATTCATGCTGCCGTTCGCCACATCTATCAGGCGTCTCTGGTGCCAGGCGAATGGCAGCCCGCGCTCGAACAGATTACGCGCGCTCTTGGTGCGCACAAGGGCATGCTGAATGAGACAAGCATCGGCGACACGGGCTTGTTTGTGTTCACTGGTCTCACACGCGCTTGCGCGTCGCGGTTACACCGCGAATTCGACATGCGCGCTCCGGAGTGGATTCGCTCCATTCCCGTTGGTACGTCGCTACGTCAGACATCGGCGATATCGGATGCGGACTTCATTCGGTCCGATATCTATAACGAGGCGGTGCGGCCGGCAGGCGGGTTTTATGGAATCGTTGCATCGCTCGTGCGCACGCCGGTTCGTGAAGTCTATTTCACGGTGGGCCGGGAATTGGGCGCAGCGGATTTCAGCGATGCAGATGCTGATGCAATGAACCTCATCGTTCCGCATTTAGTCAACGCAGTGGAAGTGCGGCGCCGGCTCGTCGCCACGGATATGCAGGTTCGATCGGCATTTGATGTACTTGCCTATGTGGATATCGGCGTAATACTTTTCGACGCAGCGTTGCGCCCCGTGTTCGTGAATCGATGTGCGGAAGTACTCGCGTCACGCGGCGATGGTTTGCAGTTGAGCACGCGTGATGTTCTCGCCACGAGGCGAGACGAATCCGATGCGTTGCACCGAGCGATGGCGTTGTCAGCCGCGTGGTTTCAATCGGGCCGCGATGCGAGAGAGCGTGTCATCCAGCAGAAGCCCGCTGCGCGCCTGTGTTTGTCGCGAGAGCCGCCGCGCTTGCCGCTTGTCGTCAGTGTGATGCCCTTTGCAGCGGATGAAGGAGCGATTGAGCCGCTCGGTGCCAAAGGCGCGTGCGGCATGCTGCTCGTGAGAGAACCCGACGGTCCATTACGCCTCGATCTCGACGTGTTGATCGCCAGATTTCAGCTTACCCGTCGCGAAGCGCAACTGGCGGCGCTGCTCGCGCGGGGCAGCGATCTCGCGCAAGCCGCCGCGCGGCTCGGCATTGGTATCGGAACGGCAAGAGGCTATCTGAAGCAGGTACTGACCAAGACATCCACGCACAGGCAGGCTGAACTTGTTGCGATGGTCCTGCAAAGCAGTATGCAAGTTGCCGATGCAGCCTGATGCTATCGCGTGTTCGGCGGCATGGTGTTCTTGGCCAGATTGATGAGGCCGGGTCTGGCGCGCGAGCGCTGGCACATCACGCCGACGGCAAGCAAAAGAAGGGGATAAAGGATCGTGTAACTGAATCCCGCGAGCAGAAAGCCACAGGACAATAGCGCGAGCGGCGTGAGAAGCCAGCGCTGAAGTCGGGTCCCGATCTTCCAGCAGGCGAAGATGCAGACGAGGTACAACACGAGGAAGTTCTGATCGACCAGCATCACGAGATGCTGCACGCCGAGGTGAAGAGCCGCCGTCGCAATTAACACGATCGCAAAGCACGCGGCAACGAGCAGGACGGCATTGCGCGGATTGCCTTTCTTGTCTAGGGCAGCAAAGATCTCCGGCAGCAAATGATTACGTCCGGCCGAGTAGAAAAGACGGCTGGCGGCAAACACCCAGGCGTTGGCCGTCGCCTGTATCACGGCGAGCGTGACGAGTGCAAAGAGCGTTCGCCATTGCGACGGAACCAGCCGGGCAATGCCTTCCGTCGTGTTCACGCGCAGGTCGTCGCCTGCGCCGTTCACAGCCGCGGCCAGGAAAAAGTACAGCACGACCACGACGACAAAGCTGAAAAAATAGACGCGTCTGATGGTCCGCTGCGGGTCTTGAAATTCTTCGAGCCCGAACGAAACATTCTCCCAGCCCAGAAATGCCCAGAAAAGCAGGGCGCTCACTTTCCATATCTGCGATAGCGTCATGCCTGACCAGTCCGGGTGCGTCCATAACAGGATGCCCGCATGCACACTCTCTGGACGCGCGGCACTGAGCGCAAGTACCGCCGTGACGATGAGACCCAGCGAAACGGTATTGACGAGTGCAGTCGTGCGCACACCGCATAGGTTGGAGATCACGGCGATGCCCAGGATCATCGTGGCCAACGGGAGCAGCGCGCGTTGATCCAGCCCGGAAGCGACCAGCGCATAGCTTGCGCCGATCATCGACTGCACGGGGACCGTCAGCGGAAAAGTGCCGCACAGTACGGCCGTGACCGCGTACTCGGCGCGTCGGCCGAGGGCGGCTTCGGCATAGCGCGAAATACCCGCTGCGCTCGCGTAGCGAGTGCCCAGAATCGCAAACACGCAAAGCAGCGGAAAACAGGCGACTGCGCAGACGAGCCATCCGAACGCGGCGATTTGCGGTGAGCTCACTTGCACCGCAAGGCCTGGAAGTCCGAATACGCCCGAGCCGACAACCATGCCGACGGCCAACGCAGTGCCGCCAAATGGCGAAATTCGGCGACGCAGTTCGGTCATCTCAGTGCTCCTTGATTGCGTCGCTGATGGGGCAGTTCGCGGCGCGCGTCACGAGAGTGCAGGCATACGCGATGTCACCGGCGCGATCGAAATGCGCTTCGGGTACGAGCGTATTTGATTCGCCAGCGATGGGATCTTAGCTGCGCGAGCCTCGCGAGAGGCCCCCTTGCGAGGGGGTATCCGTTCGACGCTGTTTCCAGGTCGCGGCGCGGGCTGCGCGAACGTATCGCGCGCGGCGAGTGTGGTAGCGTGAAGACTTCCGCTTGCGCACGCCTGTTCGACGTTGCGATCCAATTACATAGAGGAGTTGTCTCGATGTCCGTCCTTCCCCGCAAAGTACAGCGTGTTCTGCTCACCAACGACGACGGCATCGACGCGCCTGGCCTCGCCGTGCTCGAAGCCGTCGCGTCGGAGATCGCCGACGAAGTATGGGTCGTCGCGCCCGAACACGATCAGAGCGGCACTTCTCATTCGATCAGCCTGCATTCGCCGCTGCGCGTGAGCCGTCAGGGCGAGCGCAGGTTCGGCGTGGTCGGCACGCCCGGCGATTGCGTCGTGATGGCCGTGCGTCATCTGATGCGCGACACACCGCCGACGCTGGTGCTCTCGGGTATCAATCGCGGCGGCAACCTGGGTGTCGAGACGATGTTCTCCGGCACCGTCGGCGCGGCGATGACAGGGCTGCTGCTCGGCCTGCCGTCGATCGCGTTGAGCCAGACCTTCACGGATCGCGAAAACGTGCGCTGGGACACGGCGCGCGAACTGGCGCCCGGCGTGATTCGTCAGTTGCTGGCAATCGAGCACGACGTGCCGGTCTGCCTGAACGTCAACTTCCCCGATGTCGATGCATCGGCGGCGGGCCCGCTCACGCCGACGAAACAGGGCGTGGGTCTCGTGCAGGGCATCGACGTGCTGCCGCAAGTCGATCCGCGCGGTCTCGAGTACCACTGGCTGCGATTCCAGCGCGGCCCGCGCGATAACGCGCCGGACAGTGAAACGGCGGTGGTCGCGTCGGGGCGCGTATCGGTGACGCCGCTCTATTTCGATCGCACCGACGAAGCTACGTTTGCGAAGCTCGCTACATCACTGGGCACGTCTCGAAGCGTGTGACGCCCGGCGCGCCAATATGAAAAACGCGGGCACATGGCACGCGTTTCTGTTTGTGCGTTCATGCACGCAATCAGCTACGGCGATCAGCCGCGCCGATGCTTCGACAGCGTGATGGTTTCGAACAGGTCATACGTGGCCGTCGTTGTCTGGTCCGCGCCGAGGGCGTGATAGTAGTTCATCGCGATCGTCGTCTTGCCGCCGTGCGACCCTGGGTCGTAATCGAACACGGCGATGCCGTAGCCCGTGGCCGTGTCGCGCTGCGCCGACCAGATCGCATCTTCGAGCGCGTCGGCGTTGGCGCGCGTGAAGGTGCCCGCCGACGTTCCGGGTATCGGTCGATTGGGCTTCGTGAACACCTTCGCCTGCGGATTGCCGTTACCCGTATCGATGCCGTACACGTCGAGCGGCGCGCTTGTGCCGCCGCCGCCGAGAATCAGGTGGATCGTGCCGTGACTCGTGTCGAACGTGTTGCCGCTGCCCGCATGCGGATGCGTTGCGGGCTTCGGCTGCAGCGTATCGACTTTCTCGCCCGTCGACGCATCGATCCCCGCGTGATGGTTGCAGCCGCGCACGGGGTAGCTGCGCTCGTAGTCGTGATCGTGGCCGCAGAGCACGAGATCGACGCCGTAGCGGTCGAACAGAGGCAGCCACGCTTCGCGGATGCCCTTGTCCGAGCCATTGCCCGTCTTCGACGAACTCAGCGCGTCCTGATGCATCTGCACGATGATCCAGTCGACGTCGTCATCGTCGGCGGCATGGCGCAGCGTCTTTTCGAGCCATCGTGTCTGCTCGCCGTCGCTATAGCCGCGAACGTAGAACGACGTGCCCGGCGGGATCGGCGGGTTCCCTGTGCTGGCGGCGGGCACGAGCGGCGCTGGACCGGTGACGAACGCGGCGCCGTCCTGATACACGATATCGTCGGCATCGAGCGAGATGAACAGCACGGAACTCACGCGGAAGCTATACCAGCGGCCTGGGAAATGCGTGCCGTTGCTCGGCAGCGTATAGCGCGTCAGATACGAATCGAAGCCTTGCGCGCCGTTGTTGAACTCGACTTCATGGTTGCCGGGGCAGGGCATCCACGGCCGGTTGGCGGCCGACGACTGGTTGTTGTTGCCGAAGTCGCGCCACACGTCGGGCTGGCTCTCGGGGTTCAGGTTCGCGTAGCACAGGTCGCCGTTGAGCAGGTGAAACAGCGGCTGAAAGCGCTCGACGGCCTGCACGGCGAAGCGGCTTTGCGGCGACGACAGCACCCAGCCCGTGTTCGGCGTCGCGAGGTCGCCATAGCTGGTGAAGCGGAATGGCGCGCGGCCGCGCGGCGCCGTTTTGAAGGTCGCGGAGAACGGCGTGCCTGCGTTGCCGTCGTTATCGGCCGTAACTTCGTATTGATACGTCGTCGCGGGCTTGAGGCCTCGCAAACGCGCGTGATACGTGAACACCACTTCGCCGTTCAGGCCGTCGGTGTAAGTGCGTTGCACGGCAAGCACGGTCGCGTTCTGCTCGCCCGATGCGCTGTAGCGCACGCGCGGATTCGTCGCGGCTGCCAGCGACGCCCACGACACGACCACTTCGTCAGCAGGATCGTCGCCCCATGTCAGATGGATCTGTTCGGGCGTGCCGTCGGATGTCGACGGGTCCGCCTTCGCGGAACCGGCCAACGTGCCCGCGGCCGTTGCGAATCCCGACGCACCAGCGAGCTTCAGAAAGCCGCGGCGCGAGAATCTGTTGCCCTGCGTGTTGCCCTGCGTGGTGGCGAAATCGGCGGGTGCGGTATCGGGAGTGTGCTTTTTCGACATGTCGTTTGTTCTCGCGGTGGAAGGCAGACGACGCACGAAGACGCAGCGCAGCGGGCGCGTCGGCGCGGGTAAGGAATGGGAACGAAGTGCATTCCGGGCAACACGATATACCGGACTGTGTTGCCTCGCTGTGACAGCGCCGACGGTTGTCCGCCCTTCACTCCGTCATACCTGCACGAGACATTTGTATGCGGACATGAAGCCGCATTGCTGTATTAGACGATCCAGCGCTCGAAGTTTTCATCGCGCAGCATGACGTCTGCGCATTGGCCGCGAGGCGCGGCGAAGTGTTGTAACCACGCACACGACGCAGCGTTTCGGAACGCCGTGGTTACAGTTGGCCTTGTCTGCGCGGTAGATCGCTTGCGTCATTCACGTTTGCTTACATACGCACACAGCTTGGCGGTTGCGGTTTGCATATAGTGCCCCCGATACACGAAGCCGGGAGTGCATGATGCAAGCAACATTCGGATTGTCGATGGATCTGCGTTTGCCACGCACCTTGCTTGCGGGAGGATGTCGACGATGACCGACTCATACGAAAGCGCGGGCGACGAGGAGGTGATCGTCAGCGTCGACGAGCAGCCGTCGACGAAAGGGAGATGCGTCACGGTGCACGCGAACGGCCGGGCATTGTCGGCCGAATTCAGCGAATTGACGGGACAGCTTTGCCTGAGGGAGAACGGCGTGATGGTGCAGGAATGGTTCCCGCCGCATTCGTGGTTCGCGATTGCTTCTGTTGCGGGCGCGCGCAGCTGGGGCACGCAGCCGAGCGCGGACGACCTGCACGCGCTGATCCGCAACGAGCTGATCACGCGGCGCATCGACTGACGCGCTTTAGTTCGGGCTCGAAGCGCGCAGCCAGTCAAGTACCTGTTGCCAGCGCTCGTCGTTCATCGCGTCGAACCAACTGTCGTGACTGGCGTTTGGCAACAGCATCAGTTCCGAGCCTGGGTGTTCGCTCGCAAGCCGACCCGCATGCGCGACGGGTATCAGCGTGTCCTGCTGCGCACCGATTACGACGAGGGGCGCGCGGTAGCGCTCGAGCGCGGCGATGGAATCGAACGGATCATGCAGCATCCAGCGCACGGGGAAGAGCCTGTAATGCTCCGCTGCCACGCTCGCGAGCGAATCCCACGGCGTAATGAGCACCGCGCCGGCAACAGCCGTCTCGTTGCCGCGCACCGCCTGCGCGGCCATGCCCGCACCGAGCGATTCGCCCAGCAGATAAAGCGGCCCGCTCCATTGAGCGCGGGCTGCGCCGAGCGCATCGCGCGAGGCCGCCAGCGCGGCCATCATCGTGCGCTCGCCTTCGCGTTTTCCCTGGCCCGGGTATTCGGCCAACACGACTCGGTAACCGTTGCGCACGAACACGTCGGCGACGGGCAGTTTGTCGCCGGCGGTTTCCGCATTGCCGTGAAATACGATGAAAGTGCCGCACGGCGCCTGGGCAGCAGGTGTGACCACATAGCCCGCGAACTGTCCGCCAGGATTCCACGGCTCGACGTCGTAGGCGCCACGATGCCCGGTCGGCGGATCGGGCATCTGCAGCGGCGCAGGCAGCAGCATCCTGTCCTGCATGCAGTAAAGCGCCAACAGCGCGAGCAGATAGACGGCCAGCGCAATGCCGACACAGAGCGCGAGCAACGACATGCGATCCCTTGCGAAACCGGGCGGCGTGCGGCGCGGCTGGCCGAGGTTCATGTTCGCCCGCCTGTCCGGGCGCGGGTGTCATGCATGCGCATGACGGTCCTGTTCGAGCGCCTTCAGACGGGCATCGCCCGCGTCTTTCGCAGCGGCGCGGGTTGAGTATTTTTCGTCGGAAACGATGGCCCGTTTGACTTCGCGACCCGCGAAGTCGACCAGTGCAATGATCCACACATAATCGCCGGCTTGCTCGGCTGTCTGCACAAAGGCGTGTACGTCGCCCTTTTCGCCTGCTTTCATCGTGACCTCCTGAAAAGAAGAAAATGTCTGCGTGCGATGCTCGACGCGTTCAGTCATGCGTCTGAATCGATTCTAGGCGATGAATCCGGGCGCTACGAATGTGCGCCGAACGCGCGCCACTTTAGACCGGTACGCAACAGCGCTGAGATTGGCGGGGCAGGTAAATGTTTCGTGCGCCGCGTCTCGTCCGGTAATCTGGCTGATGTATGCTGCTGGTTTTTCGGGCAGATTCATAGGACCAGAGCAGGCGCCATCGCGGCCCTCTGGCCGACCATTGAGAGGGACACATGCGGCGGGTCGTATTCAATCAGAAGGGTGGTGTCGGCAAATCGACCATCGTGTGCAATCTCGCGGCCATCAGCGCCAGCGAGGGCCTGCGTACGCTCGTCATCGATCTCGACGCGCAGGGCAATTCGAGCCAGTACCTGCTCGGCGCGCGCGCGAACGAGGTGCATCCTACTGTGGCCGGTTTCTTCGAAACGGCATTGACGTTCAGCTTCAAGCCTGTGGACGTGACATCGTTCATTCATCCGACGCCGTTCGAAAACCTCGACATCATGCCCGCGCACGCCGATCTCGATACGCTGCACAGCAAGCTCGAATCGCGCTACAAGATTTACAAGCTGCGCGATGCGCTGAACGAGCTCGACATGTACGACGCGATCTACATCGATACGCCGCCCGCGCTGAACTTCTATACGCGCTCGGCGCTGATTGCCGTCGAGCGCTGCCTGATTCCCTTCGATTGCGACGACTTCTCGCGCCGCGCGCTCTATACGCTGCTCGACAACGTGAAGGAAATCCAGCAGGACCATAACGACGCGCTGCACGTCGAAGGCATCGTCATCAATCAGTTCCAGCCGCGCGCGAGCCTGCCGCAACAGCTCGTCGACGAACTGGTCAGCGAGGGATTGCCTGTGCTTGGCGCACGGCTGTCGTCGTCCGTGAAAATTCGCGAGTCGCATCAGCACGCGACGCCCGTGATTCACCTCGATCCACGGCACAAGCTGTCGCAGGAATATCTCGCGCTGCATCGCGAACTCGCGGGCTAACAGCGCGGTTGCTGAAACAGGCAAGCGAAGAAGGCGGCTGCTGAATCGCAATTTCTATCGTTGCAGCGAACGCCCGACGCGCTAACGGGTACCCGTGACAGTGCCGTTCATACTGTCACGATGCAGACCCGTAGCTTTCAATTAACGCGTTATTCAGCCCGAACGGCTTCAATATGGCTAACGCGTGCTCCGAGACGACGAGTCTCGAATCGTCCGCGATGCCAAAGTCGTCGCGTCCGGCGCTGCCTGTCACGCATAACCAGAGAAATTCCGGCAATTTCCGCTCCGGATAAACTTCCTGGAACGATTCGCTAACCGTTATTTCGACATCGCGGCAAGTCATTCCGCTTACGCCCGCTTCATCCAATGCCGCGGCCGCTGCGTGCGTAATAATCAGTGCAGGAAAGCTTTCGAGTAGCGCGTCGCCAAGCCAGTTGATGATTCTATAGTGCAGTTTGACGATGCCTGGCGGATGAATGGTTGTATCGGTCACGGTATTCTTGCCGAGGCCGCCCGCCACTTCGGGTTCGACATAATAAAACGCCATATCGCATTTAAGATCGGAGTGATCGGTATTGTTGGCTCACGTTGCGGTTATAGCATAAGGGCGATAAGAAGTATTAATTCGTTGCGAAAGGCAACGTAATTGGAGAAAACCGTTTCGGTAATACGACGCATCGCGCATAAAGTCCGTGTTTTCAAAAAAGCGTTTGAATCGGGGCGCCGTGTGGGCGGGTTCGGCTCAGTGGCGCGGCCCGGCGCGCGTCTCGACGGCGTAAAGGTTCCTGTAAAGAGTTACAGTCTTGCGCCGCACAGCGCACACGCGAAGAATGGAGGCGATGCCCGGCGATACAGCCGGGCAACTTTCCAGGGAGCGATAGATGACCCGTGTTGTGCGCTTTCATGAATACGGCGATGCCGACGTGCTGCGTATCGAGAACGTGAACGTTCCTGCGCCTCGCGCGGACGAGGTTCAGATCGCTGTGAAGGCCATTGGCCTCAATCGTGCAGAGGTCATGTTCCGTACCGGCCGCTATCTGCAAGAGGCCGTCTTCCCCTCACAGCTAGGCTATGAGGCTGCGGGCATCGTCAAGGCGGTCGGTGCGGACGTCAAGGGCTTTGCCGAAAACGATGCTGTCAGCGTGATTCCGACACTCGACATGTCGCGCTGGCCCACTTACGGCGAACTCATCAACATCCCCGCCCGATATGTCGTCAGGCACCCGGCGAATCTGACTTTTGAACAGGCCGCTGCGTCGTGGATGCAATACGTCACTGCATGGGGTGCGCTGATTGCGCAAGCGAAACTGAATGCCGACGACTTCGTCATCATCTCGGCGGCATCGAGCAGTGTCGGCGTGGCCGCGATTCAATTGGCCCGCAGCGTTGGCGCGACCGTGATTGCGACGTCCAGGACCAGCGCGAAGGCTCAACCGCTTCGCGATGCCGGAGCACACCATGTGATAGCCACGTCAGAAGAAGACCTCGCGGCGCGAGTCAACGAAATCACAAACGGGAAGGGCGCTCGCGTCGTTTTCGATCCGATCGGCGGCCCGGCGGTTGCGCAGCTTGCCGAGTGCATGTCGTTCGGCGGCATCCTGCTTGAATACGGCGCGCTCAGCATGGACGAAGGGACGTTCCCGCAGTTCGCGTTACTGGGCAAGTGCCTGACCATCAAAGGCTATCTTTACAGTGAAATCACCAGCAACGACGCCTTGCTCGAACGCGCGAAGCAATTCATTAGCGAAGGTCTGAAATCGGGCGCGCTCGTTCCGCTCATCTCGCGGACTTTCACATTCGATCAGATCCAGGAAGCAACCCGTTTTCTCGAATCAAACGAGCAAATCGGCAAGATCGTCGTGACGGTCGACTAGGCGACAGGGATCGCCACTCGTCACCAATCGACCTTTCGCGAAGTCTCGATTGCGGCCAGCGCCGCGTCGACTTCGCGCCGCGCGCCATCGAACCCTGCTGCCGCCAGTGCCTGGCGCACGCGTCGAAGTTCTGCCAGAAGGGCTTCGTCGGCGCAATCGTCGAGCGCGGCAGCGAGCGCGCGTCCGCGCGCCGCGAACAGTTGCGCCCACGGCAAGGGCTCGGCGCGCGTGTACTGCTCCAGTGCCTCGACATATCGCCGCGCGCGGGCCGGGTCGCGCGCCGACAGCATCGCGTCGATCGCATCGCGGTAGAACCACAGATGATTGTGCCCGACTGCGCCGCGCCGCAGCAGCTCGGCCCCCTCGTCAAGCATGCGCACCCGCTCGGCGTCGTCTTCGACCGCGCGGCTCAACGCGCTCAATGCCTTCGGCGCGCTGAATTGCATGCCGACTTCGCGGCACAACGCCAGCGAATCTCTCAGGACGCGCGCCGCCTCCTCGTGTTGCCCGCTGACGAGCAACACACGCCCTTGCATCTCCAGGTTCTGCGCCTCGAAGCGGCGCGCGCCGAGTTGCCGGATCAACAGCATTTCCTGTTCGAGATGAACCCGCGTGGCATGCGCGTCGCCCGTTTCGTAGCACGCGAACGCGCCCAGCGTTTCGCACAGCATCTGCGCGCGCGGCTGCCCGACCAGCGCCGCCTCGCGCGACGCAGCGACGGCATCGGCACGGGCCTCGCGCGCCTCGTTCAGATAGATGCGGCTAAAGCCTTGCATCGACCGGTTGGCCACTTCGATGCGGCCAAAGCCGTGTTCGCGGCTCAGCGCGACGCAACGGCTGAAGTGCTCGAAGGCCGTGCGCATGCGTCCTTGCGCGTAGGCAGCATCGGCGAGACCGCCCAGCGCGCGCGCCTCCGCTTCGGGCAAGCCGAGCCGCTGCGCGTAAGCGAGCCCGCGTTCGTGTTCGATCCGGCAGTCGTCGATCCGTCCGAGCGGAAACAGGATATTGCCGCGCAGATGATGCACACGCGCCAGTTCCGTCGCCCGGTCCTCACGTTCCGCTATCTGCTGCGCGGCGTCGAGCAACGCGAGCGCTTCGCTCAAGCCCTCGCTGACCCGCAACCCTTCGGCAAGGCCAAGCTGCGCGATACAACGGCTGGCATCGTCGGGCGCCGCATCGACAGCCGATCGATACGTGGCAATCGACGCGGCAATGTCGCCCAGATCGGACTGCAACTCGCCCTTG
>BBSL01000241.1 GCA_001319865.1 Burkholderia sp. E7m39
CAGCCGTCTGAGCAGCGCGAGGCCGAAGCGCTGCCCGATCACCGATGCCGCCTGGAACGCAGCGCGGTCGGGCGCTTCGAGCCGGTCCATGCGCGCGAGCACGAGGCTCTGGATCGACGCCGGCACCGCGTCGCTGCTGCCTTCTTCGACGTTGTGCAGAAGCTGTTCGAGGAACAGCGGATTGCCGTCCGCGCGTTCGATACAGGCAAGCGCCACGCGCTGCGTCGCGTCGATGAAATGGCTCGCGAGCGTCAGCGCCTCGTCGCGGCGCAACGGCCCGAGATCGATCGTCGAAAGCGGCGTGTCGCGCATGCGGGCGCGCCACGCGGCATCGAGCGGATCGCCTTCGATGCGAGAGGTCATCACCAGCAGTCCCGCGCCGCTTCCGATACCCGACGCGAACGCGGACAGATAGCCGAGCACCTCGGCGTCGGCCCAATGCAGGTCTTCGACGACGATCATGCTTGGGCCGCGCCGGCATGCGTCGGCCATCATCGCCGCGACGACGGCCTGCTTGCCGCGCTTGCGCGCGCCGTGATCCATCGCGTCGTAGAGGGTGCGCCATTCGCCCGCTTGCGGCAGATCGAGCAGATCATCGAGAAAGACGCGCTGCTCAGGCGGGATGACGCCATCGCTGACGAGGCGCGCGGCGACGGCCTGACGCGCTTCGCTGTCCGCCGGGGACGACAGGCCGAGCAGGCTGTCGATGATCGCGCGCACCGGGTCCTGTCCCTTGCCCACGCCAAAGTCGAGGACGAGGCCGCGATGCACCGCAAAGCCGTGCGTCTGCGCAAACAGGCGCATCTCGTCGACGAGCCGCGTCTTGCCGATGCCCGCGTCGCCGCGCACATAGACGACATGTCCCGCTCGCTGTTCGACGCACGCGTGCGCGATGCCGCGAAACTGCTCCAGTTCCGCCTTGCGCCCGACGAACCGGCCGCGGCTCGCACGCGCAGGTTCGTGCACGAGGCAGGCGAGGCGCCACGCGCGCGAGGGCATGTCGATACCCTTGAAATGCATGTCGCCCATCGGCTCGCAGACGGCGCGCTCGCCGAGCGCGCGCCGCACACGGTCGGACAATAACGTCTGTCGCGGGCCTGCCGCCGAAACGAGCCGCGCGGCGAGGTTCACCGCGTCGCCATGCACCGTGTAGTCCTGCGCATCGGCACGGTTGACTGCGCCTGCCACCACCTCGCCGCTCGCGATGCCGATATGCGCCTGTAGCCGATGCGCCGTTTTCGCGCTCAACTCGTCGAGCGCCTCGTGAATATCGAGCGCGGCGCGGGCCGCGCGCAGCGGATCGGTTTCATGCGCGCGCGGCGCGCCGAAGAGCGCCATCACGGCATCGCCGATGTGCTTGTCGATGGTGCCGCCGTACGCGAGCACGATGCCGTCGACCAGCCCGGTAAAGCGGTCGATCAGTTCGCGCAGCTCTTCGGGATCGAGTGTCTGCGAGAGCGCCGTGAAGCCGCACAGATCGGCGAACAGCACGGTGACCTGTCGGCGCTCCTGTAGCGGCGCGCCGACGTTGAGCGAGATGGCCTTGTCGAGCCCAGGCCGGGCCGCAGGCGGCGCATCGGCGGGTGCCGACATCTGTGCGATCGCCGCCAGCAGGCGCTTGCGATGCCCCAGCGAGCGAACGCCGAGTTCCTTCAGATCCGCGTCGGTCAGCGCGGGCAGCATCGACGCGTCGATGTCGTTGTCGGCAAACGCCTGGGCGTATTGCTCGAGCCCAAGTCCGCCGAGCCACAATTCGATATGCATCGTCATCGTCGGAATCGGTTTTCCGTTGCGCGCTTAAAAGATGAACGGCGAGATGAAAGGCGAGATGAACGGCGCCGCCTTGTCTAGTGTAGGTGTTGCGCGTACCTATCGAGGTGTGGGCGGTCGCGTGCCGCACGCTTTCTTCGGGGCGCGACAGGCTTTCCTCTGATGTTTCGACGCGCGGGCGGGGCGCCACCTGAACGACGCCCGCAAGGTGTAGTCTCTTTGCTCCGGACGCGCATGAGTCAGGCAGATGCGCCGTTCCGAATTTTTCGACGCAGCCTGTCCGTCAGCATGCGGCCCGCGCGTCATTGTGATGGCGGCCCGACGTGATCACCCGCCCCAACCCCATGACGGAGGCTCATATGCAATACCTGTTGATGATCTATTCAGAAGAAAGCCGCTGGAGCCAGATGACGGACAGCGAGCGGCAGCAAGGCGTGGCCGCGTATCAGGCATACACCGAATCGTTGAAAAAAGCCGAAGTGCTGGCGGGCGCGAACCGGCTGCAGCACACGAACACGGCCACCACCGTGCGGCTCGTCGACGCCAGGCCGCAGGTTCTCGACGGACCTTTTTTCCGATTCGAAGGAGCAACTGGCGGGCTACTACCTGATCGATGTGCCCAATCTGGACGCCGCAATCGCATGGGCGTCACGTTGTCCCGGCGCGGCGCATGGCGTCATTGAAGTGCGCCCGGTCTGGACTGCCCCCTACGATGCACCGTCCGCTGCATGAGTCCATCCGGCGGCGGCCGTGACGCGGACGGCGGCGCGCGTTCGATTGCCGAGGCGGTCGCGCGCCGCAGTTACGGCAAGCTCGTCGCGCTGCTGGCGATGCGCACGCGCGACGTCGCGGCCGCCGAGGACGCGTTGTCCGACGCGTTTGCGGCCGCGCTTGCCGATTGGCCGGAGCGCGGCTGCCCTGCGAATCCCGAAGCATGGCTGATGACGGTCGCGCGGCGCCGCGCGATCGACGGCGCGCGCCATCGACGTGTGGGCGACGAAGTCGTGAACCAGCTCGCCATCCTCGCCGACGAGATCGACGAGCGTGAAGCAGGCGCGTTGCCCGACCGGCGGCTCGCGCTGCTGTTCGCGTGCACGCACCCGGCGCTGGAGGCCGCGATTCGCACGCCGCTGATGCTGCAGGTGGTGCTGGGGCTCGAGGCGGAGACGATTGCGTCCGCGTTCCTGATGTCGCCCGCGGCGATGAGCAAGCGCCTCGTGCGGGCAAAGAACAAGATTCGCGAAGCGGGCATTCCGTTCAGCGTGCCCGAGCACGAGGAGTTGCCCGGCCGGCTCGCCGCGGTGCTCGAAGCCGTCTATGCGGTGTATGCGGAAGGGTGGACCGACCCGATGGGTGGCGATGCCGGGCGGCGCGATCTCACCGGTGAGGCGCTGTTTCTCGCACAGCTACTCGTCGAACTGTTGCCCGAAGAGCCGGAGACGCTGGGTCTGTTCGCGCTGATGCTCTATGCGCAGGCGCGTTGCGACGCCCGACGCAATGCGGCGGGCGACTACGTCCCGCTATCGGCGCAAGATCCCGCCACATGGAACGCGCCAATGATCGACGCCGCCGACGCGCTGCTGCGGCGCGCGAACGCTCTCAATGCGATCGGACGCTTTCAGCTAGAGGCAGCGCTGCAGTCGGCGCACGTGCATCGCTGCCGCACGCATTGCGCGAACTGGGATGAGATCGTTCAACTTTACGATGCGCTGCTCACGATTGCAGCGTCGCCCGTGGTCGCGGTGAACCGCGCGCTCGCGCTGGCGGAGCGGGACGGGCCCGCGGCGGCGCTGGACGCGCTCGAGCCGTATGCGGACGATCCGCGGCTGGCCGATTACCAGCCGTACTGGGCGGCGCGTGCCGATCTGCTGGCGCGCGCCGGTGCGACGGCGCAAGCGCTTCGCGCATACGATCTCGCGATCGGCCTCGAACGTGATCCAGCCGTGCGCCGGTTCCTGCAGGGCAAGCGCATTGAAGTGTCGTCGGCGAGCCGGTAGCCTCCCAGATTCATCTTGCCAATAGCTTCGAATCGCGCCAGGTTGCGAATGCGCCTTTGAGGAAAGCATTGCCGGCCTTGTCGGCGAGCGCGTCGGCCTGCTGCTCGGTCATCCAGTATTGCTGGCTCGCCGCATCGTACTGGAGGTAGCCAGCAGCGGTGAGGTCGGCCAGCCACTCGCGCACGGAGCGCAATTCTATTCTGCTCGAATTCGCCAGTTCTTCTGCTGACGCAGGCTGGTTGACCAACGCTCTGTAGAGTTCCAATGTATTGCTGGCTGCTATCGTGGGCGCATATATGACAGGGTCATGGCGATGATGAAATATGCTATAGAACCTGGCGAGCTTCCCGGTATGAATCGCCATGATTGCCTCCTTGTCTTGCATAGCTGCAAAGACCGGCTCGACGGAATGGTCGACTGAAGCAGTTGATTCGCGGCCGTCGGATCGCGGACATGAGAAATCGGGATGGCGTTAGTGTGTCGCGTTTGACGAAGCAAGAAAAGCTAATTTGCCTAAGCTCAATTAAGGAACGCTAATGTGGTCCGATGTGACTGAAGACCACGCGCTTCGGCTTCGGAGTGGTCGTGATAGAGTCAACCGTCCTTCTCTAACGCGTCGCTCCTATGTCGCCACGCATCGAATCCGAGCCCACGATCGTTCCGGCGCAGACAGCGCTAGTGGTCATGCATTATCAGACTGACATCATGGCGCTATTCCCAACGGTGGCGTCCACTCTGCTCGACAACACGCGCAGGCTGTGTGACGCCGCGCGTGCCAAAAACGTCAGTGTGTACTTCGTCAAGATTCACTTTAGTCCGGGCTATCCGGAAGTCAGTCCGCTGAACAAGAACGGACAGGCAATCAAACAACTTGGTCTGTTCGTCGACGACAAGATCGCGCCGGAACTCGGCCAGAAAGCCTCTGAGCCGCTCATCATCGCGCATCGTGCCAGCGCATTCTTTGGCACCGATCTGCAGCCGCGGCTTGCCGCGCAAGGTATCGATACGCTGCTGATGGCGGGCATCGCGTCGACGGGTGTCGTGCTGTCGTCGGTGGCTTACGCGAGCGATGCGGACTTCCGCTTGTTCACGGTGAAGGATTGCTGCTACGACCCCGATCAGGTCGTGCACGATCATCTCTTCGCAACCGCGTTCGATTCGCGAACGACGGTACTCTCGCTCGCTGAAGCTCAGGCGCTGCTCGCCTAGCGCGCGGCGACGTCTTCCCAGCCTTCGCCAGGCGGCTATACGCTACCGTCGGCCGCAAATCACGATGGCGGTGCGAGCCCATTGTGAGCCTGTGTGACACGCTGATGAAACGCGTGCCCGTCCGTTGCAGCAGACCCGAATCTTGCCGTAACCTGTCGCAGTCGCGGCTACCGGGGGCTTCGGGATGAGTGATCAGACACTTGATCCGTTCGACGTCGGACGGATGATTCCAGATTTCGTCGCGCCCCCGCTGACGCATTTCGGCCTCGATCGCGCGACGATCGACGCCGCCGACGTCAACACGCGGCAGTGGACAAGTCTCGTCGACGGCCCGATCACGCCGGGCTCCGAGGTGCATTTGCGCGAGATGTGCCGGATGTTTCGCGAGACCTTCAATCCGTATCGCCCGTCGGTGCTCGACTGGCCGAGGCTCGAACCCGATACGCTGCACAGGATCGTATCGCTGCCCATCTGGGACATCGCGGTGCAGACGGAAGGCAAGGCGCGACTGCGCATGGCTGCCTATGCCGCGACACTCAGCGAACCCGACATGCGTAGCGCGCTTGCGCTTAACGCGTGGGAAGAAAACCGTCACAAGGAAGTGTTGTCGCGCATGGTCGCGGCATATGGAATTGCTTTAGCGAAAGAGGCGCCTTATGTGCGTCCAGCCGATACGGAGTGGGCGTATCTCGTGACGGGTTTTAGCGAATGCATCGACAGCTTCTTTGCGTTCGGTTTGTTCGAGCTTGCGCATCGCTCCCGTCTCTTTCCGCCCGAACTCATCGATACGTTCGAGCCCGTCATGCAGGAAGAATGCCGTCATATCCTGCTGTTCGCCAACTGGCTGGCGTGGCATCGCGCGAGGCTGTCGCGGTGGCGGCGTCTCGTCTTCGAACTGAAAGTCGCCGCCGTGTGGCTGTTTCTGGGCTGGGAGCGCATTGGCCTCGCGCGCTCGTTCGACGCCGATGGGAACGAGCAGACGCAGGACAACAACTTCACGGTCAACGGTGCGCAAGCGGTATCGGGTGCCGAGATCGATGTGCGCGAATTGATGACGCTCTGCCTGCAGGAGAACGATCGGCGCTTCTGCGGTTATGACGCGCGCCTGCTGCGTCCGCAGACGATGCCGAAGCTCGTGCGTGTCGCGCTGCGCTTCATGCGCAAGAAAAAGGGAAGCTGAATAATGACACGCAATACGGGGCGCGCACGCGTGTTCTCCTTCGCGCCGCATGGGAGAGGCTTTCTGCTTGATGGCGTGCCGTTTCAGATTCGCAGCGGCGAAATGCATCCCGCGCGTATTCCTGTCGAGTACTGGCGGCACCGCATTCAGATGGCAAAGGCAATGGGGATGAATACCATTGCGCTGTACGTCATGTGGAATTATCACGAAGCAAGTGAAGGGGTATTCGACTTCCACACGGGCAATCGCGACATCGAGGCATTCATTCGCCTTTGCAACGCAGAGGACATGTGGGTATTGTTCCGGCCAGGTCCATACGTGTGCGCCGAATGGGATCTCGGCGGCATACCGGCCTGGCTGCTGCGCTACGACGATATTGTGTTGCGCACCGATTCGGCTCATGACGCGCGCTACATGCAGGCTGTCGCGCGCTATATCGACGAAGTCGCGCCGCGAGTGCGGCCGTTGATGGCAGAGAACGGCGGCCCCATTCTGATGATCCAGATCGAGAACGAGTTTGGATCATTCGCCAATAACGCTGTCTATCTGGACGAAATCAAACAGCACTGGATTCGCGCGGGCATTGACGGCCCGTTCTATACGGAAGACGGGCTCGCGCAACTCAAGCAGAACCGTTCGAACGTATCGGGCGGCGCGATCGCGTTGAGCAATGGCAACGCGGCACAGATCGAGGCTGTCCGCCAGGCGTTTCCGGATGTGCCCGCGATGGCCGGCGAGGTCTATCCGGGCTGGCTCACACATTGGGGCGACGATGCATTCCAGGGCACCACTGTCGATCTTTCCGTCACGCTCCACGATTTGATGCGCGAAGGCATGTCGTTCAATCTCTATATGATTCATGGCGGAACGAGCTTTGGCTTTTATGCGGGCGCGAATATCGATGCCGAATCAGGCGACTATCAGCCCGACATCACCAGCTACGACTACGCTGCGCCCATCAGCGAGCAAGGCATGCCGACGGCGCGTTACATGCAGTACCGCAGCCTGATCGGCGGATATCTTTCGATGCCTTTGCCGCAAGTGCCTGCGCCTATCGCCACGATTCCCGCGGATCGGCTGCACCGCCTGATGCCGCAGCGTCATGCATCGCTGTGGGACAACCTTCCCGACGCGCTGCCACTCGCGCAAAGCGTGCACCCGCGGCCATTCGAAATGCACGGCCAGGCATTCGGCTTCGTGCTGTATCGCAAGCGGCTGGACCGCTATCGGGGCGGTCTGCTCGACATGGGCGATGTGCACGACTACGCGACGGTATTCGTCGGCGATCGATATGCCGGCGGAGTGTCGCGCGCCCGCGTGCCGGAACATCGCGCGTTGCCGTTGAACATCGTGCAGCGTCGCCCGCTTGCGCTGCCCGATGTGTCCGCGGTACACGGTGCGGATACGGTGCTGGACATTCTCGTCGAAGGCATGGGACGGGTGAATTACGGTCACGCAATGATCGACCGCAAAGGGCTCGTCGATCCCGTGACTTTGCGCGATTCGCAAGGCGCGAGCGAGGTGTTGAACGGCTGGGAAGTCGTGCTTCTGCCGATGAACGAGGCGTTTGTCGAGAACCTGCGCCCGGTCTGCTCGAATCCGGATCGAGCGGGGCAGTTCTTCATGGCGGCGCTTTTCGTCGATGTAATTGGCGACGTCTATCTCGACATGAGCGAGTGGACCAAAGGCATTGTCTGGGTCAATGGACACAACCTGGGCCGCTACTGGAACATTGGCCCGCAAACGCGGCTCTATTGCCCGGCTCCGTGGCTGAGGGTAGGAGACAACACGGTGCTGATCTTCGATCTGCATCAGACAGAACCGAAGCCAGTCCATCTCGCGACAACGCTTTCGTAGCGCGGTCCGATCGTGCTCAAGCCGGAGACAATTCGATGATCAGCACCTGGAACGGCTCCAGCCGGATCGGCTGCGGGCGATCCGCGTCCAGTCTCGTTGGGAATTGCGCCTCGGCATCGACAAAGGGCAAACGTGCGCTGAACCGGCCTTCGATGTGTTCCGGCAGTTCGAGCTGCGCGCGCAAATCGAGCGTGAAGTCGTGTGCCTTGTCATCCGGATTGCGCAGCGTCATGATCGCGCGAAAGGGTGTCCACGCAGCCCAGCCGTAGATCTCCAGTTCGTCGGGCGCGCCGCCTATCCAGTGAGAATCGCGCAGCACGTCGGCGTTCTCGCGTGCCCAGCGTGCCGATTGCGCGAGCACGTCCCAATCGTCGGGGCGCAGCAAGGAAGGCGTGAGGTAAAGCTCTTGCAACTGCGTGCCGCTGCCGAAGTACGAACGCACTTCGGCAGCGAACGCATGCGTGGGGTCGCTGTTGAGCCGAGGGTTCTCGCGGGCGTAAATGATGCCGTGGAGCATCAGCGAATTGAGCGGAAACAGCGGGCTTCTACACACGACGTTTCGATAGCTCTGCGCGTCGCGATATGTGATCCACTGCTCGCGATCGCTGCCCTTGCCGGCGAATCCGTAGTCGGCGCCGTCGCGCCAGATCGAATCGACGTAGCGCAGCCAGAACGGCGACGCTTGCGTCCCCGTCGAAAGATTGACGAAGACATCGTGCTTCTTGCCGCGCAGTTCGCCGATGAGTTCGACGGCCGCGTCCCAGTCGCTGTTGAACCGGCTGCCGGGCACGACCGTGTTTGCATTGCCCGTGCCGTCCAGCTTGAAGTGATTGACGCCGTGTACGTCGAGCAGGTCGAGCGCGACTTCGTGAAAGCGTCGATAGTAGTTCGGCCCCGAAAGCGCAAAGCCATCGCCGACGGTTTCATAGCCGGCGGCGCGCCCGCGCGTCACGCGTTCCGTGCGCGGCGGACCATAGCCGCCCCACGGCGATAACCACGCGCCTGGCGCGGCGCCGTATCGCGCGGCCGCTTGCTTCAACGGCACGAAACCGTCGGGGAACGCCGCGCTGAAGGACCAGTTGCCGCTGTAATCATCCCAGCCATCGTCGAACAGAAAGGAGTCGAGTTGCACGCCGCGCTTTTCGTGCAGCGCAACTCCGACGGTGTGAATGCGCTCGATGGCCTGTTCCTGCGTGTACGGCGTCAGGAAGCCGATGTCGTACCACGAGTTGTAATGCAGAAACGGCCGATAGGGACGCGCCCGTTCGCGTTCGAGGTACGCAGCGAAGTCGCGGCGCAACTGGCCTGGACGAAACACGCCGGCAACGGCGGAATAGGCGAGCGTCTTGCCTTTTTCGAGCGGCAGTTCGCGCGTCACGCTCAAGCGGGCAATGCCGTCGCGCACGTCGCTTTCCGACATCGGCAACTCGAACCCCACATACACATTCCCATCGACGATGGGCACCGCCGCGAGCACACCCGCTTTGCGTGCTTCAGGCGCGTGCATTTGCAGCAATGCCACGGACGCGATGTGTTCGTCCTGCAAGCGCGCGGTGATCGACAGTTGCTGGCGAAAATAGCGGGAACCGTCGCGTTGCTCCACGCTCCATTCGACGTGCAGCCGCCGCTCATGATCCGCGAGCAGCGCGATCACGCGCCCGCCGGAATGCCGGTCGGCTTCGCGCAGCGCATGGGAATCGGCGGGCAGCGCTTCTTCGCGCAGCGGCCCCGCCAGCCGCAGTTCGCCGGAGCCGAGCGAGCGGCCGTCAGCCAGTGTTATGACGAATGGTGCGCTTACCGTCAGCGCATGGCCGCGTGCGCGATCGAGGATGGACATGTCGCGCAGCACGTGGTCCGCGACCGTCCAGTTCAGCGCAATGACCGAGTTACCGAACGAATGGCGCTCGCCGTCTACGTGATAAACAGGTGCGCCCGGATCTTCCTGCGTGCCCTGGGTTGCATGCATGAAGCACCTCGCGCGTTACTTCACGGTTTGCAGTACCTCGAACCCCTCGAACTCGGGATGCCCCAGATAGAGCGGGCGCGATTGGTTGCCCGCATTGCGGTGCGCGGCGCGAAACGCTTCCGATTGCGTCCACGCCTCGAAGGCCGCGCGATTCGCCCAGATGGTGTGACTCGAATACAGCACGTGATCGTCGCGTTGCGGGCCCTTGAGCAGATGAAACTCGATGAAGCCGGGCACGTCTTTCAGATGCGTGTCCCGCGTCGTCCATACTTCTTCGAACGCAGCTTCCGAACCCAACGTCACCTTGAACCGGTTCATGGCAATGAACATGACTCTCGCTCCTGAATGATTGCGATGCTCTGCAAGCCTGCACATGCTTCGGGAAGTCCACCGACGAAGTATAAGCAGAAGACGGCGAGAGCGCGCGCCGCGATGCCGAAGCTCGCGGCGCGCAAATCGGTTAGCGGGCGCGCGCCCAATGCGCGAATCCCGCGCATGCGACGAGCAGCGAGCCCGTCACGAAGAATACGGAATGCATGCCCAGATGAACGGCGATCTGGCCGCCGAGAATCGGGCCGAGCACTTGTCCGCTGAATTGCGCGGATTGCAGATAGCCGAGCATCGTGCCCGTTCTGCTTTCGTCGACGGCATGCCGCGCGAGCTTCGCGATGGCGGGCAAGAGGCCCGCAAGCGACATGCCCATCAACCCGCGCAAGGCGGCCAGTTGCCACCACTGGTGAACGAACGCTTGCGGAACCATCACGACGCCCGTCACGACGAGGCAACCGATAATCACGTTCCACCCGCCGATGCGGTCGGCCAGCGCGCCGAGCCGCGCTGCCGTCAGCATGCTGCCGAATGCCGAACACGCCATTACGACACCCGCAATGCGCGCGAGATGGTCGGGCGAGACGCCCAGGCTGCCGACATAGACCGTGATGACGGGCTCGATCGACATGTTGGCGAGCAGCACCATCATCGCCGTCACGAGCAGCGCGCCGATCACCGCATAGTGGGTACGTGCTCCGTGCGCGGCGTGAGTCGATGCGGCGGAAGCGCGCTTGCGCTTCGAATCGGCGGCCGGTTGGAAATCTTCCTTGACGACGAAGATGGTCAGCAGCGCGGCCACGGCGATCACCGCACCGCCCGCGAAGAACGTGCCGCGAATGCCGATCAGTCCCGGCAGCAATCCGCCGATCAGCGGGCCGATCAGGTTGCCCGCGAGCGCGCCCGTCGACAGCAGGCCAAGCGCCCAGCCCGCACGCTCGCGCGGGGCCTGCGTGCCGACCATGACCGTCGACGCCGACGCGTATCCGCCCACCAAACCTGCGATCAGCCGCAGCCCGACCAGTTCGTAGACGTTATGCGCAATGCCGATCAGCGACATCACCACGGCCATGCCGACGGCGGCGCGAATCAGCATCGGCTTGCGTCCGTAGCGGTCGGCGAGCCGTCCCCACAACGGCGCGGTCACGGCCGTGCCCAGAAACGTCGCGCCGAACGCGACGCCCGACCACTGGATCACGTCTGCCTGCGACTCGACGCCGAGCTGCTTCACATACAGCGGCAGAAACGGCAGCAACATGCTGAGACTGACGAGCGTCGTGAAAGAACCGAATACGCAGACCAGCAGATTGCGCATCCAGTATTTCTGGTTGCGCTCCGTGTAGCTGGACGCGGAGACGTTCGGCGCGGCGGACGGGTCGAGCGCGGTAGCAGGCTGATTCATGAAATCGTTTTCCTCGGGACGGTGGCGGCGTGGCGTGCGATCTCTCGCGCGGACTCAGGAACCGACGTTGCTGCCGCCGTCCACATGCAGGATCTCGCCCGTCACGAAGCTCGCCGATTCCAGATACAGCACGGCTTCCGCGATGTCGGCCACTTCGCCGAGATGTCCCAGCGGATGGAAGCGCGCGAGTGCTTCGTGTTTTTCGCGCGGATGCAGCGGCGTCTTGATCACGCCCGGCGCAACGGCGTTGACGCGAATGCCGAGCGGCGCGTATTCGATGGCGAGCGAGCGCGTCACGGCATTCAGGCCGCCTTTGGTGAGCGCGGCCATCGCGGCGGGCAGCCCCGCGCGCGGCCGGTCGACGAGACTCGCCGTGATGTTCACGACGTGCCCGCTGCGCGTCTTGCTCATCTGCGTCAGCGCGCGCTGCGTGATGTGAAAGAAACCGTTCACGTTGGTCCCCATCACGGCCTCGTAGTCCGCGCGCGTGTATTGATCGAACGGCTTGGCGACGAAGATGCCCGCGTTGTTGACGAGCGTGTCGATGCGGCCGAAGCGTTCGAGTGCAACGGCGATCGCCTGCTGCGCCGTGTCGGGATCGGCGATATCGCCTTGCACGACGGCGATGTCGGGATCATCGCTGGGACGGATCGTGCGCGACGTCGCGACCACGCGGAAATTCCGCTCGCGGTATGCCTTCACCAGCCCCGCGCCAATGCCCTGCGACGCACCCGTCACGATCGCCACTTTCTGTTCCGCACCCATGTCTGCTCCTTGAACCGGTTGGGCCTCGCGGCCCGTCGATGAATGGAGCGAGTGTAGATTGAGCCATTCGCAGAGAGAATCCACGCAATGTGGCAGACATTATTCCGCAGTGCGGTTCAATCAGCGTCGGTGATGCGCTGCAACTGCTTGAAATGACGGCGCAGGCGCGGCGCGGCGAAGTCGACGAACGCGCGCACTTTCGGCACGGCAAGGCGGCCGTGCGGCGTCAGCAAATGGACGGGCAGCGGCGCATGCTCGCTGTCGCGCAGCACGATCTTCAATTGCCCGTCCTTCACCGGTTGCGCGACGTGATACGAGAACATCCGCGTGACGCCGCGCCCTTCGACGGCGGACGCCACAGCCGCATCGATGCTGTTCACCGTCAGGCGCGGCGAGAAATGGACGACCTGCGCGACGGTCGAACCTTCCGCCGGCGGAAAATTCCACGAGTCGAGGCCGAAGTGCGTCATCGAGATGATCTGGTGCCGTTCGAGGTCGGCCGGCTCGCGAATCTGCGGGTGCTTCGCCAGATAGCGCGGCGACGCGGCTACGACGCGCCGCACTTCGCCGACGGGAATCGCAATCAGTGTGGAGTCGGGCAGATGCGCGATGCGCAGCGCCACGTCGATGCCCTCGTCGATCAGGCTGACGGGGCGATCGAGCATGTGCAGACGCACGGAAACAGCCGGAAACTGATCGATGAATTCGTCGAGTATCGGGCGCATCAGATCCTGGCCGGCGGCAACGGGCGCCGTCACGTTCAGGACGCCGCGCGGCGCCGAGCGCTCGCCTGCCACCAGCAGGTCGGCTTCTTCCAGGTCCGTGAGGATGCGCCGGCAGGCAGCGGCGTAACGCTCGCCCGCTTCGCTGAGCCTGATCGTGCGTGTGGTGCGATGCAAAAGCGGCGAGCCGACGTGCGCTTCCAGAAAGGCGATCGCGCGGCTCACCGCGGCGGGCGATCGCCCGAGCCGGCGGCTCGCGCCCGCAAGGCTGCCTTCGTCGAGCGTGGCGACGAAGACTTTCATTGCATCGATGCGATCCATGATGTGTCCGGCGGCGGGTGACGTTGCCGGGCAGTGTACAGCGGCGCGTCCTCGCCGCGCGTCGGCGCTTCACACTTCGCCGCGCTCGTCTTCGCCGATCACAAGGCTGGCCACCGACGCGAACCGGTAGCGCGGCACGTCGAGATTCTGCGGCGCGGGTTTGTCCTTGAACACGCGTCCCGCGAGATCGTACGTCGATCCATGACATGGGCACAGAAAGCCGCCAGGCCAGTTGTCGGGAAGGCTCGTCTGCGCGCCGGGCTGAAAGCGCGGAATCGGCGTGCAACCCAGATGCGTGCAGACGCCCACCACCACGAGCAGATTCGGATGATCGGCACGCGAGCGGTATTCGTTGTTGCAGTACGGCGGCAACGGCATCGAAAACGGCCGCGATGTGTGCGGGTCGGCGACGAAGGCATCGGCGGCGCGCACGTCGGCGAGCATCGCCGCCGTACGGTTGACGACGAAGACAGGCTTGCCGCGCCATGCCACCGTCAACATGTCGCCCGGTTGCAGGCGGCTGATGTCGACCGTGACCGGCGCGCCCGCAGCGAGTGCGGACGCCGACGGCCTGAGCGACTCGACGAAGGGCGTCACGACCGCGACGCCCGCGATGCCGCCCGCCACGGACGTTGCAATCATCCACCGGCGACGCGTTTCGTCGACGGGCGTACCGGCGTCGGCGTTCACGACTCGCTCCCGTCCGCGTGGGCAGGCCACACGAACATCGAGCGCACGTGTCCCGACGACGACACGTCGACCACGCGCTGTTGCGCCTTGCCCTCGTAGCTCGCGGTGACCTTGTAGCGACCGCCCGGCAGCGAGGCGAGCAAGAACGGGCCGTTCGCGGTCGCCTTCAGAACCGTCGCGCCGTTCATGTCGGTGATGTGGACGGGCACATCGGCCAGATACTCGTTGCCCCGATGCGAAGCGCCCGCGAATTCGAGCACGAGCGGGTACTTGTGCATCACGTCCTTGATGGCGGTGGATTGGTCGCTGCCCACGCCGCCCGACATGTAGGTGACTTCGCCTTGCTGATGCAGCGGCGGAAGGTTCGACGACGCGGCGAACGCGACGCTCGTCGCCGATTGGGCGAATACCAACGCGATGGCAACCAGGCTTGCCTTGGTGAACGTGTTCATGGTGACCTCCGTTGTAAAAGTAAAAGCCGTTCATCGCCGATGCGCTGGAACGGACCAGGTTGAAAACGTCTGGCGTCGTTCATCGGCGGATGCGCGTGAGTCTGCGTTCGCCGATCCGCGCGCATCGCTGGCGCAGGCTGGCTCGCAGATAAAACCGTCGCGCGCGGGACGTCGCACAAGCGCGCGAATGCATGCGCGCAACGCGGCATCGCACGGGTTTCGAATTCAATGCACTCACGATCGACCTCGAATGACGCGCCATTGCAGACCGACACCCGAACCGTTCAGCCCGTCGCGTGTCGGCGTGATTGCAATGTAGGCACCGCGAGTTAACTGAGACTTAAGCCGTTGAGACTTACGCAGGACGGCAGTATCTGAATGCGGCGAATACGCTGCCGAGTGCTTCCGTGTCGGCGCGCATTACGCGGGTGTCGCGTTCGGCTACGCGCAGTGGGCATCGGCGGCGCGCGGATATCGGACACACGGCGCGCCGTGCACGTTCCGCCTGTCCGTGACCGCAGACTTGTGATCGTTAGTCGGCCATCTCGACTGCGCGCATGCGTCGTTCGAGATCGTGGATATCGACGGCCATTGCGAGGAAGGTGTCGCGGCGGCTGTGCTCGGCGCGCTCCAGCAGACGGTGTAGAAGGTCGAATAAATATGCGAACATGGCGTGCTCCCATTGGCGGGTGGTGCCGCACATTCGTGCATCGACCATGCCATTTCGATGGGAGTCATGTCCCACAAGGCTTCACGCCCGGTTTCAATCGTTAGCGGCAGCGGAAGTGTTCGGTGCGCGCCAACTTTCGCGAGGCAACAGTTTGCTTGCTTCGCGCTTTCGTTTTGTCGTTGTCCAATTGCCTGGCATTTGCGTTCAGGGGAGCGTGACCTCATGCTGGATTCGACGTTTTGCCGCTGGCCGTTTGCATCGATTGCCGCGTGGCCGACGGTGGCGACTGGTCGTGACGGGCGCGTTAGCGAGTTTTGCCGCCCAGCTGCTGATCGGCGCCGCGATGCTGTACATCTTCGGCAATCCTCGTCGCGTGCGTCCACTGGGCTTGAACGCGCACTGCAACGCTCGACGAACGGAGCATCCAATTGACGCCGCTACGAAGAATGGAATACTTCGATGACAGCATGGCTGCGCTTGCGCAGCCATGGAACGCGCCCGCGAATGGCGTGTGTGTCGTGGTGGACGGCGAGCGCGTGCTGACGCGCGGCTCCGGCTGGCGCGACTACGAAAAGCAGTTGCCGTTCGCGCTATGGTGAAATCGCGTCGCTCGATCAGATGACGGGCGCAGGGCGCTTCGTGCATCGCAAGGCCGCGCGAGCGTGATCGAGCGTTGACGGCATCTGCGCGACGACGGCTGATAGCAGTCGATCAGACCGACTGGCGCAGGGTTTTCGCGGCGGCCACCATGTTGGTCAGCGCGGGCAGCACTTCGGCCCACTGGCGCGTCTTCAGGCCGCAATCCGGGTTCACCCACAGACGCTCCGCCGGAATCCGTTCGGCTGCCTTCTTCATCAACTTCACGATGTGCTCCTGGCTCGGAATGTTCGGCGAGTGAATGTCATACACACCCGGACCGATGTCATTCGGATAGTTGAAGTTGTCGAACGCGTCGAGCAGTTCCATGTCGGAGCGCGATGTTTCGATTGTGATGACGTCGGCGTCCATATCGGCGATCGACGCGATGATGTCGTTGAACTCCGAATAGCACATGTGCGTGTGGATCTGCGTTTCGTCGCGCACGCCGTTCGCCGCGATGCGGAACGATTCCACCGCCCATTGCAGGTACGCGTTCCATTGCGCGCGCCGCAGGGGCAGACCTTCGCGCAGTGCAGCTTCGTCGATCTGGATCACGCGCACGCCGGCCTGTTCGAGGTCCAGTACTTCGTCGCGGATCGCGAGTGCGAGCTGGTAGCACGATACCGAACGCGGCTGGTCATCGCGCACGAACGACCAGTTCAGGATTGTGACGGGGCCCGTCAACATGCCCTTCATCGGCTTTGTCGTTTGCGACTGTGCGTACTTGATCCACTCGACTGTCATCGCCTTCGGGCGGCTGATGTCGCCGAACAGGATAGGCGGCTTCACGCAGCGCGAGCCGTACGATTGCACCCAGCCGAACTCGCTGAACGCGTAGCCGTCGAGCTGCTCGCCGAAGTACTCGACCATGTCGTTGCGTTCGGCTTCGCCGTGTACGAGCACGTCAAGGCCCAGCGCTTCCTGTTCCTTCACGGCGCGCGTGATTTCCTGCTCCATCGCCGCCTGGTAGCCGGCTTGATCGAGTTCGCCCGCCTTGAACCGGCTGCGCGCGTGGCGGATTTCTCCCGTCTGCGGGAACGAGCCGATCGTGGTCGTCGGGAACGGGGGCAGGTTCAGCATCGCTGACTGCTTCTCTGCGCGCTGTTCATACGTGCTCGCGCGTTTGCCAAGCGATGCGTCGATACGCGCGACAGCCGTCTTGACGACAGGGTTGTGCACGCGCGACGACGTACGACGGCTTTCGATAGCCTTCGCGTTAGCAGTGAGCGCTTCTGCGACCGAGTCATGACCGTTGTTCAATGCACCGGCCAGCACGTTCAATTCGTCGAGTTTTTGCAGCGCGAATGCGAGCCACGATTTGATCTCGGCGTCGAGCTTCTGCTCGCTGTCCAGATCGACGGGCGTGTGCAGCAGCGAGCACGAAGGCGCGATCCACAGACGATCGCCGAGCGAACGATGCAGGGGTTCGAGCCACGCCAGCGCTGCCGTCAGATCGGTCTTCCAGATATTGCGACCATTGATCACGCCAACCGACACCACCGACGTCGCGGGCAATTGCGCCACGGCCTTCACGATTTCGTCGCGAGCGTTGATCGCATCGATATGCAGGCCATCGACGGGCAGCTTGCAAGCGAGTTCGAGGTTGTCCTGCAACGGGCCGAAGTAGGTGGCGAGCAGCACCTTCACCCGGCGCTCGGACAGCGCTTCATATGCCGTACGGACCGCTTGACGCCACGCCTCATCGAGTTCGGTCACGAGCACGGGCTCATCGATCTGCACCCATTCGATGCCCTGCGCCGTGAAGTAATCGAGCAGAGCGGCGTAGACGGGCAACAGGCGGGGCAGCAGCGCGAGCTTGTCGGAGTCGTCCTTCGCCTTGCCGAGCCACAGATACGTGACGGGACCAATGATCACGGGCTTGACCTTCACGCCGAGCGTGCGTGCTTGCGCCAGTTGTTCGAGCAGACGCGACGGGTCGAGCGAGAAATTCGTGCTCGCGTCGAACTCGGGGACGATGTAGTGATAGTTCGTATCGAACCACTTCGTCATTTCACCGGCGGTGACGCCGCCGCAGCATGCGCTGTGATCGTCTGCGCCTTGCGCTGAACGGCCACGCGCTACACGGAAATAGTTGTCGAGTGCATCGCCATGAAAGCCGCGCACGCGTTCGGGCAGATTGCCGAGCGTGAAGCTCATGTCGAGCACCTGATCGTAGAACGAGAAGTCGCCAACGGGAGCGAAGGTTAGACCCGCCTGGTCTTTCCAGTGACGCTCGCGAAGCTGCGCGCCGACCGACTTCAGTTCGTCGCGCGACGATTCGTTCTTCCAGTATTTCTCCAGTGCGAACTTCAGTTCGCGCTTTGCGCCGATGCGCGGAAAACCCAGGTTATGCGTAGTGACCATGTTCCGTTTGCCGTCCAGAGAATAGTAGCTGGGAGCGATGATAGAATTTTCGCTGCATGAATAAAAATGGATTTATTTCATGCAAACATTAATTCTGTTCATGGAGTGAGTCATGCTGGAGCGCAGTCATCTGATGGTCGTGCGTGAAGTCGAGCGGCAAGGCTCGCTGACGGCGGCCGCTGATACGCTCAATCTCACGCAGTCGGCGCTGAGCCATGCGGTGAAGAAACTGGAGCAACAACTGGGCACGCCCGTCTGGACGCGCGAGGGCCGCTCGATGCGGCTGACGCAGGCGGGCCAGTATCTGCTCGGGCTCGCGAATCGCATGCTGCCGCAGTTCGAACTCGCGGAAGAGCGTATGAAGCAGTATGCGCAGGGCGAGCGCGGCACGTTGCGCATCGGCATGGAGTGCCATCCTTGCTATCAGTGGCTGCTCAAGGTGGTGTCGCCTTATCTCGCGCGCTGGCCTGATGTCGATGTCGACGTGAAGCAGCGTTTTCAGTTCGGCGGCATCGGTGCGTTGATCGGCTACGAAATCGACGTGCTCGTGACGCCCGACCCGCTCAAGAAGCCCGACTTGCGCTTTCAGCCCGTGTTCGACTATGAGCAGGTGCTGGTCGTCGCGGATGAACACGCGCTGGCGGGCGAACCGCACGTCACGCCTGAACAGCTCGCGAAAGAAGTGCTGATCACGTATCCCGTCGAAACCGATCGGCTCGACATTTACACGCAATTCCTGACGCCCGCGAACGTGGTGCCGCGGCGTCACAAGGTGATCGAGACGACCGACATCATGCTGCAGATGGTTGCGAGCGGCCGCGGCGTGGCGGCGCTGCCGCGCTGGCTGGCGGAAGAGTACGCAGACTGGATGCCGCTTACGCCGCTGAAACTGGGGAAGAAGGGCATCGCGAAGCAGATTTTTCTTGGCACGCGCAAGGCCGATGACGAGCTCGACTATCTGGCCGCATTCGTCAAGACGGCGCGCGAGTCGAAGTGGAAGGCGGCGAAACTGCGAGCCTAGTCTGGCGAGACATCACGGGTTGTCAGGGCAGCTCGCCTCAGGTATTGCGAAACGATCGAGCGTGCCCTTGTGCATATAGCGAGTACACGGATGACGCCGTGTCGGCGTCGTCCGTCGCGTTCAGCGCAGTGTCCGGAAGCTCGTACGGAGCTCTTCCGTGAACGTTTCTGGCTGTTCCCATGCCGCAAAGTGACCACCTTTCGGCAAGCGATTGTAGTGAATCAGTTTCGGATAGGCGCTCTCCGTCCAACTCCGCGGGGCCGCGTAGATTTCGTCCGGAAACACACTGACTGCAACGGGAATCGCGACATGCTTCGGCGCGAAAAAGTTGAGCTTGTTTTCCCAATACAGTCGAGCCGACGATACGGCCGTACCGGTCAACCAGTAAAGCGTGACGTTGTCGAGGACGTCGTCTCGCGTCAGGCCTTCGGACTGGCCATTGAAGACGCGTGCAATGAGCGCCTGGCTGCTGGCGTCGTGGTCGAGCATCCACGCGGCGAGACCGATAGGCGAATCTTCAATCGCATACAGCGTCTGCGGACGATTCGCCATTTCCAGCGCGTAACCCAGACCGTGCTTGTAGAAGTAGTCGAGCTGTTCGTAGGCGCGCTGCTCGTCGCCTGAAAGACCGTTCGGCATCGGTTCGCCGAACTTGAGTGCATTCGCGATGTTGTCGGGTACGGTGGCGGGCATGTTGGTGTGAATGCCGAGCAATCCGGGTGGCGCAATCAGTGCCATTTGCTCCGTGACAGCATTGCCCCAATCGCCGCCTTGCGCCACGTAGCGCGTATATCCAAGGCGCTTCATCAGGACGACCCAGGCGCGTGCAATGCGTGCGGGGTCCCAGCCGGTCGCTGTCGGCTTGCCCGAGAAACCATAGCCCGGAAGCGACGGAATCACCACGTCGAACGCGTCTGACGCCGTTCCGCCATGAGCCGTCGGATTGGTCAGCGGATCGATGATCTTCAATTGCTCGATGATCGAACCCGGCCAACCGTGCGTGACGATGACGGGCAAAGCGTCCTTGTGCTTCGACCGGACATGAATGAAATGGATGTCGAGCCCGTCAATCTCCGTCACGAACTGCGGCAGCGCGTTCAGCTTGGCTTCGACCTTGCGCCAGTTGTAGTCGTTTGCCCAATACCGCGCGAGTGCCTGCATCGTCGCGAGTTGTACGCCTTGCGACGCATCCGTGACTGTTTCCCGCTCCGGCCACTTGGTGGCCCGGATGCGCCTGCGCAAATCGACAAGTTGCGATTCCGGCACATGCACACGAAGCGGACGAATGGCCGTCTTGTCGCCGCCTGCCGGTGCTGCGACTTCAATGGCGGCCTGATTTGTGTCTGCGAAAACGAGTTGACTCAAGGAGGCTGCTGCAATGCTCGCCGCTGCGGCTCCAATAAAGCGGCGCCGCGACGGGATCGGGGAAGAAATTTCGTTTGACATACAAACTCCAGTGACGCATTTGATGCGATTTAATCGGATGCGATGCAGTGTTGCACGGGCGTTCTATGTTGTCAAGCGGTAGCGATTAAATCGTATCCGACCGATATGGGCGCCGTGATCGGAAAGGGCGGGCATTCGCGCACAACAAAACGCGCGCTAGCGGGCAAAACGTCGTGGGAAGCGCGGGAGGTCTTGCAGAAAGGGTTCGTAAAAGAGAAGACAGCGCCGTGCGCTGTCTTGCCGATGATGAAGCGGTGTTATGCGTGTCCGCTTTCGCGTGTCCCGATCGCATCGAGTTCGGTCAGCACCGCATCCGTCAGATTCAGCCGGGCTGCCTGGATGTTCTCGCGCAAGTGCGCAAGCGACGACGTGCCGGGGATCAGCAGAATATTCGGCGCACGATGCAGCAGCCAGGCGAGCGCCACTTGCATCGGCGTGGCGTCGAGCCTGCGTGCCACGTCCGACAGCGCAGACGACTGGATCGGCGTAAATCCGCCGAGCGGGAAGAAGGGCACGTATGCGATGCCCTTCGCAGCCAGCGCGTCGATCAGCGCATCGTCGTCGCGCTGGACGAGGTTGTAGTGATTCTGCACGCAGACGATCTCCGCGATGCGTTCGGCTTCCTCGATCTGCTTCGCGGTCACATTACTCAGTCCGATGTGCCGCACGAGTCCTTCCCGCTGCATCTCCGCGAGCGCCGTGACCTGCTCTTCGATCGACCCTTCTGCGGGACTGTGAATATTGCCCATCACGCGGATGTTCACGATATCGAGCACGTCGAGGCCGAGATTGCGCAGGTTGTCATGCACGCCGCGCCGCAGATCATCCGGCTCGCGCGCGGAAAGCCACGCGCCGTCGTCGCCGCGAATCGCGCCGAGCTTGGTGACGATGGTCAGATCGTCGGGGTACGGATGCAGCGCCTCGCGGATCAGCTGATTGGTGATGTGCGGCCCGTAGAAATCGCTGGTGTCGATGTGATTGACGCCCGATTCGACGGCTTCGCGAAGAATCGCGACGCACGCGGCGCGGTCCTTCGGCGGGCCGAATACGCCGGGGCCCGCCAGCTGCATCGCGCCGTAACCCATGCGGCGAACTTCGCGGCCGGCAAGCAGAAAAGTGTCGTTGAACGTCGGCATTGCGCCCTCCTTGATTAACGATGAACGACAGTGTGGACGGATTGCATTGTTGAATAAAGGTATCTAAAGTGCACAGGTTGTTAAAAAAAGTGAACAATTGACTATGGACCTGAACGATCTCGCGGCCTTCGTATCGGTTACGCGCGCGGGCGGCTTTCGCGATGCGGCGCGCACGAGCGGCGTGTCGGCGTCGAGCCTGAGCATCGCCGTGCGCCGCCTCGAAACCCGGCTCGGCTTGCGGCTGCTCAACCGCACCACGCGCAGCGTCGCGCCGACGGAAGCGGGGCTGCGGCTCATCGAGAAGCTCACGCCGCTTTTCAGCGAAATGGAAGCGGC
This sequence comes from Burkholderia sp. E7m39, assembly GCA_001319865.1. Classification (GTDB taxonomy): domain Bacteria; phylum Pseudomonadota; class Gammaproteobacteria; order Burkholderiales; family Burkholderiaceae; genus Paraburkholderia; species Paraburkholderia bengalensis. The sequence continues at coordinate 22,271 of BBSL01000241.1, forward strand.
GCTCGACGTGCTCAACGTCTTCCGCGACAAGCCGAGCGGTACGCTCAAGCTCAACGTGCCGTCGAGCGCCGCGCGCATCGTGTTGCCGTCCGTGATCGAGCCGTTCCTGAAAACCTATCCAGACATTCGGGTGGAAGTGGTCGTCGAAGACGGCTTTGTCGATGTGCTGTCGATCGGCTGCGACGCGGGCATCCGCTACGACGAGCGGCTCGAGCAGGACATGATCGCCATTCCGATCGGCCCGCGCGTGCAGCGTTTCGCGACGGCCGCGACGCCCGCGTATCTCGATGCGCATGGCCGCCCCGAGCATCCGCGCGATCTGCTCGGCCACGCATGCTTGCGCGGCCAGTTCGCAGGCGGCGCCATGCCGACCTGGGACTTCGAGCGCGACGGCGAAGTAGTGCGGCTCGATCCGACGGGGCCGCTCGTCGTGCGGCCGAGCGCGGCGATCGAACTGGCCGTCAGCGCCGCACTGGCCGGTGTGGGCGTGATCCACCTGTTCGAGCCGATGCTGCAGCCGCATCTCGACAGCGGCGCGCTCGAGCCGATTCTCGAACCGTGGTGGCAGCGTTTTTCCGGGCCGTTTCTCTACTATCCGGGGCGGCGTCACCTGCCTGCGCCGTTGCGCGCGTTCGTCGATTTCGTGAAGACGGACGGCGCCGCGAATGGATCGTCCGGCTGACCCGCTGCATGCGCGCATCGCGTCGCCGTGCACTTTTGCTAAAGCGCCGCGTTCGACAAAAGCGCGGCGCACGCGCGCGCGCCAATATCGACGACGATCGACACGCGTTCGTGCGCGCATGTCGAAGCCGGCATTGGAATAATCCACGGCGCGAAGTGTTGACGAGAGATCGGGCCACGCTACGCGCAAGTGGTGTCCCGAGTGGCTAGCGTGGAAATCGGCCGGGATGAAGCGGTTGCAAGCACGGTCCGCTTTTCGGGGATGTACTGCGCTTTCGACCCGGCGCCGCAGCGAGTTGCGGCTCTGCAGTGGGAGCGCGATCGATCAATCTGACTCTCCAGCTCTCGACATGAACATGGAACGCGTGTCTCTTCTCGGCAAGCAAAACCCGACGCTGACATTGACGCTTGCCGGGGCGCTGGCATTGTTCGTTTTTCTGGTCGATTCGTTCGGCCATTACGCAACGGCGATCATGGTGCTGTATTCCATCGTCGTCATGCTGGCCGCCACCCTGCTGTCGAGCCGGGGCACGCTGCTCGTCGCCGTGGCCTGCATCGGGGCGACCGTGATCGGCCATCTGATCGGGCATCTCGACGAAGAGACGTTTTCCTCGCTCGCCCGCGCGACTATCGCGTGCTTTTCGATCGTCGCGACGACGGCGCTGACATTGCGCATCCAAGCCGACAGCGTGCGCCTCGCGCAACAGGTGCGCGAGCTGAACCGCACGCACGAAGCGCTGAACCGTTCGACGGCCGAGCTTGCGCACGCGACGCGCGTGACCATGCTCGGCGAGCTCGCCGCGTCGATCGCGCACGAAGTGAGTCAGCCGCTCGCGGCGATCACGACACACGGAGAAGCGGGTCTTCGCTGGTTGAGGCGCGAAACGCCGAACCTCGACGAAGCCTGCCATGCGTTCGAAGCGATGGCGAGCAACGCGCGCCGTTCGAGCGAAATTATCCGCCGCATACGGGCGCTGGCCAGAAAGAGCGAAACGGTGTTCGCGCCGCTCGATATCAACGGCATCATCGTCGAGACGATCGATTTGCTGGATCGCGAGGTGAAGAAGCATGGCGCCGTCGTGAAGATGGATCTCGCGCCCGGCGAGTTGACCGTCACCGGCGATCGCGTGCAGCTTCAGCAGGTGCTGA
>BBSL01000242.1 GCA_001319865.1 Burkholderia sp. E7m39
GGCGATCGCGTGCAGCTTCAGCAGGTGCTGATCAATCTGGCCGTCAACGGCTTGCAGGCGATGTCGTCGATTCACGACCGGCCGCGCGAGTTGAGGCTGCATACGCGTGTCGAAGAAGGGCGGCGCGCCGTCGTCGCCATCGAAGACTCCGGCATCGGCATCGCACCCGAGGTCGCGTCGCGTCTGTTCGTCGCGTTCTTCACGACCAAGGCGGAAGGCATGGGCATGGGGCTGTCGATTTGCCGCTCGATCGTCGAAGGGCATGGCGGCTCGATCTCGTGCGTCTCGCCGCCGCAACGCGGTGCGCGAATGCAGATCGAGCTTCCCATCGCGTGACGGCGCGCGATGCAGAATCCGGCGTCATCACGCATCCAGGACCAATCGAACAGTTCAGCGTGCTTGAGGCGCGTCGAAGGTAGCCGCGTCGTCCGCGCTGTTCGCCGCGCCGGCAGACGATGATTTCGCGTGCTTGTCGCGAGTGAGCTTCTCGTGAACGTCGTGCGTGAGCCGCGCGATCTGTTCCGTCAGTTCGCGGGTCAACTCCGTCAACGCCGTGTTTTGCCGCAGCAGTTCCTGCATTTGCGCGGCCTGATGCGCGAGCGCCTTGTCGCGCCTTTCCGCGGCCAGCGCCAGCGCCTCGCGATGCCGCGCGTCGGCATCGGCGAGCGCCTTGTCCCTGTCGGCCTGACGCGTTTGCGCAAGCAGGATCAACGGCGCCGCATACGCCGATTGCAGACTGAACGCGAGATTCAACAACACAAACGGATACACGTCGAAACGCGTGACGCCGCTCACGTTCAACCCGATCCATATCGCGACGATCACCGTTTGCGTCACCAGAAATGCCGGCGTGCCGAAGAAGCGCGCGAACGATTCGGCTTTCAACGCGAACCAGTCGTTGCCGAACACGGTGGACAGATGCGTGTACGGAAGCTGAAAACGCAAATGATCGCGCTGCTCCAGTTGTCCTTCGTTGGATACGCAAGCATCGGCGGCAGGTTCGCTCTCGCGCGACGCGAAGGGCTTCGTGTTGCTTTCCATGATGTCGGGTGATGGCTCGAAACGGATGAAGGTGCGCGGCGTGGCGCGCGCATCGCATCTCACTCTAAACGTCGAGCGGTGCGCACTGTTGTGCGAACGCACGAGCGAATACGCATGCGCACGTCTTTGTTACACGACACACGTCGCCCTGGCGCAACGGGGAATGGTCGTGCGGATAGCAAAGTGCCGGGGCGATGCGCAACGTGCGTGTTCCGTTCACGCGGATACTGGCCTGGTACGCGATGCACCGCGCGACTGCAGATCGCGCGGCGCGGATCGTGTATCTCGCCGCATCGCAGTCTCTCTGTTCGCGATGCGCGTGTGACAGTCGAATTGGCATCAATGAAGGAGCTAGTCATGGCAACGTTTGCATTGAAAGACGGTACGCAGCTTTTCTATAAAGACTGGGGCTCGGGCAAGCCCGTCGTGTTTTCGCACGGCTGGCCGCTCAACGCCGATGCGTGGGACGCGCAGATGATGTATCTGGCCGGGAAGGGCTACAGGGTGATCGCTCACGACCGGCGCGGGCATGGCCGTTCGAGCCAGCCGTGGGACGGCAACGACATGAGCCGTTACGCCGACGACCTCGCGGAACTGATCGAGTTTCTCGACGTAAAGGATGCCGTGCTGGTGGGGCACTCCACGGGCGGCGGCGAAGTGGCGCGCTATATCGGCCGACACGGCACGGCGCGCGTGCACAAGGCGGTGCTGATCGCCAGCGTGCCGCCGCTGATGCTGCGCACGCCTGCCAATCCTGGCGGCCTGCCGCTTTCGGTGTTCGACGAGATCCGCAAGGGCGTGCAGGAAAACCGCTCGCAGTTTTTCAAGGATCTCGCGACGCCTTTCTACGGCTTCAATCGCGAAGACGCGAAGGCGTCGCAAGGCACCATCGACGCGTTCTGGTATGCGGGCATGCAGTGCTCGATCAAGAGCGCGTACGACTGCATCAAGGCGTTTTCGGAAACGGACTTCACCGAAGATCTGAAGAAGATGGACGTGCCGACGCTGGTGCTGCAAGGGGACGCCGATCAGATCGTGCCCATCGACGATTCCGGCAAGCTCTCGTCGAAGATCGTGCCTGACGGCAAGCTGAAGATTTATGCGGGCGCGCCGCACGGCCTGTGCACGACGCACGCGGACCTCGTCAACGCCGATCTGCTGACGTTCATCCAGGCATAGCAGAAGCGGCCCACGGGCTGGGTTGGCGAACGTTTCGCACGGCATCGCGTGGTGTTCGCCGCGCGCAGGGTCATTGCAGCGCCCTGCGTGCGAAGCGAGAACGCAGCCACGTTCCCAACCGGTCGACGTACAGATAGACGACGGGCGTCGTATGGAGCGCGAGCATCTGGCTCGCGGTCAGCCCGCCGCCGATCGAAATGCCGAGCGGCCGCCGCAGACCCGCGCCTTCACTGCTGCCGAGCGCGAGTGGTAGCGAGTGCTAATGCGCCGAGCAGCGCGGCGCTCGATCGTGCCGTTATGTTCGCCGCCGCTTGCCGAGCGCGAACATCCCATTGGTTCCGTCGCCGATCTGCGGCATCACACGCTGATTCACAGCGAAGGGTCTCTCGTCGGATGGCGAGACTGGATGAGGCTGCATCGCAAGGGACCCGGGCAAACACGAAGCGGGCAAACGCACGCGAATCGCCCGCACGGCCAACGCGATCATTGCGCGCCAAGCTTCCTGATCAACGCATCGAGCTGCGCCATTTCTTCTTCGGTCAGCTCGGTCAACGGCGCACGCACGGGGCCCGCGTCGCGCCCAACCAGCCTGGCGCCCGCCTTCACGATACTCACCGCATACCCTTGGCGGCGATTGCGAATCGCCAGATACGGCAGGAAGAATTCATCGAGCAGCTTGCCCGTCGTTGCGTGATCGTTGGCGGCGATAGCGCGGTAGAACTGCATCGCCGTCTTGGGAATGAAGTTGAACACGGCCGACGAATACACCGGCACGCCGAGCGCCTTGTACGCGGCCGCATACACTTCCGCCGTCGGCAGGCCGCCGAGATACGAGAAGCGTTCGCCCATGCGGCGACGAATCGTCACCATGCTTTCGATATCGCCCACGCCGTCCTTGAAGCCGATCAGGTTCGGGCATTTGTCGGCGAGACGTTCGAGCGAATCGGCATTGAGCTTCGAATTGGCGCGGTTATAAATGATCACGCCCATCTTGGGAACGGACTTGCAGACCTGCTCGGCGTGCGCGGCGATGCCTTCCTGCGATGCTTCCGTCAGATAGTGCGGCATCAGCAGAATGCCGTGCGCGCCATTGCGCTCGGCTTCCTGCGCGTATTCGATGGCCACGCGCGTCGGGCCGCCCGCGCCTGCGAGGATCGGCACCTTGCCTTTGCAGGTTTCCGTCGCCGTGCGCACCACGTTCGTATAGTCAGACTTCGTGAGCGAGAAGAATTCGCCCGTGCCGCCCGCCGCGAACAGCGCCGTCGCGCCATACGGCGCGAGCCATTCGAGGCGCGCTGCATAGGTGTCGGCGCGGAAGTCGCCGTTGCGGTCGAAGTCGGTGACGGGAAATGACAGAAGGCCATCGGAAACGATCGCTTTGAGTTCTTGTGGCGTGGTCATGATTGAGCTTGCTTGTGTGTCGATGAATGTGAAGCGGCCACATTGGCCGCGTTTTTTTGTTTGCCTTCGCCTTCGTGTGCTTTAACGCACGAGGCAAGGACGCTTGTTATCGAATTTCCAGTTCGGGATCAGATACTGCATTGCGACGCCGTCGTCGCGTGCGCCGAGGCCGTGTTGCAGATATAGCGCGTGGGCCTGCTCGATCGCGTCCATGTCCAGCTCGATGCCGAGTCCAGGCTTGGCCGGCACCTTCACCTTGCCGCCGACGATCTGCAGCGGCTCACGCGTCAGATATTGGCCGTCCTGCCAGATCCAGTGTGTATCGATGGCGGTGATCTTGCCTGGCGCGGCCGCCGCGACGTGCGTGAACATCGCGAGCGAAACGTCGAAGTGGTTGTTCGAATGCGAACCCCACGTGAGGCCCCAGTCGTTGCACATCTGCGCGACGCGCACGGAGCCTTGCATGGTCCAGAAGTGGGGATCGGCGAGGGGGATATCGACCGATTGCAGCTGGATGGCGTGGCCCATCTGACGCCAGTCGGTGGCGATCATGTTGGTGGCCGTCGGCAGCCCCGTTGCGCGGCGGAATTCGGCCATCACTTCGCGGCCCGAATAGCCGTTCTCGGCGCCGCAAGGGTCTTCCGCGTATGCGAGCACGTGGTGCTGGTCGCGGCATAAACGGATCGCCTCGGCAAGCGACCACGCGCCGTTCGGATCGAGCGTCACGCGGGCGTCGGGAAAGTGTTCGGCCAGTGCCGTCACGGCTTCGATCTCGGCGTCGCCGGGAAGCACGCCGCCCTTGAGCTTGAAGTCGTTGAAGCCGTAGCGCGCTTGCGCAGCCTGCGCGAGACGCACCACCGCTTCGGGCGTCATGGCTTCTTCCGTTCGCAGACGTTCCCAGTCGTCGCGGCCGTCGGCGCCGCTCGCATACGGCAGATCCGTTTTGTTGCGGTCGCCGATATAGAACAGATAGCCGAGCATCTCGACTTCGTCGCGCTGCTGGCCTTCGCCGAGCAACGCCGCGACGGGCACGCCGAGATGCTGTCCGAGCAGATCGAGCAGGGCGGCTTCGAGCGCCGTCACGGCGTGGATCGTCGTGCGCAGGTCGAAGGTCTGCAAGCCGCGGCCGCCTGAATCGCGATCGGCGAACTGCGTGCGTACCTTGTTCAGAATGGCCTGCAAATTGCCGATCGACTGGCCGACGACGAACGCGCGCGCATCGTCGATCGTCTTGCGGATATTTTCGCCGCCCGGCACTTCGCCGACGCCCGTGTTGCCCGAGCTGTCGCGCAGGATGACGATGTTGCGCGTGAAGAACGGGCCGTGCGCGCCGCTCAGGTTCATCAGCATGCTGTCGCGGCCGGCGACGGGCACGACGCGCAATTCGGTGACGATGGGCGCGCCCTGGGTGGGTGTTGCAGTCGTAGACATGAGTGTCGGTCCTGGTTGGGTCCTTTGTATGCTGCTTCAGCTGCCTGTGGATTCAGTTCAGCGGAGTCACGGTGCTTCGCGCGGCATTTGCACGGCGATTTCGATCCAGTTCGCGCCGAGCCCGCCTTCGCAGCGCGACACGGGGGCGAGGGCGCCTGAGTCCGCGTCGATCGCGTACACGGTGACATGCGCGGACTTTTCGCCACACGCGACGAGATAACGTCCCGACGGATCGATCGCGAAGCCGCGAGGCTGTGTTTCGGTGTCGGTGTAGCCCGTGTAGTAGAGCGAGCCTTCGCGCGTCACGCGATACGCGATCAGGCGGCTCGATGTGCGCTCCGCGATGTAGATGTAGCGCCCGTCGGGCATGATCTGAAAGTCGGCGCCCCACACGAGCGACGCAAGCGTTGCCGCGTCGATCTGCGCCGAGCGCACGCGTCCGTCCTGCAGATGGGCGAGCGCGGGCGCGCGCGGCGACACCGATTGCGCGGCAAGCTGGCCTGTTTCGACATCGCGTGTGAAGACGGCGATGGTTGCGCGAAATTCGCTCGACACGTACAGCGTGCGTTGGTCGGGCGAGAAGCGCAGATGTCGCGGCCCGAAGCCCGCTTCGACCTGCACCTTCTGCACGAATTCGAGCCGCGCGTCGTCGGCGTGGCCGGTAATCGAAAAGCAGAACACGGCGTCCGAGCCGAGCGAGGTCACATAGGCGAAGCGTCCGTCCGCAGAAGCGATGACCGCGTGCGCATGCACGAACCCCTCGACCACCTGGCGCAGCTCGATTTTTCTACCGGCGCGATACAGGCTCAGCGAGTTTTCGCCGTACGACGCGCCGAGCAGCCACGTATCCGAAGGCGTCAACGACAGATACGCGAGGCTCGCTTCGATGGGCGTGGTGCCGGCGTGCGTCAGGCGGCCCGTGCTGTGGTCGAGCGAATACGTAACGATGCTGCGTTGCGCGCCGCGCGTTGCGGCGTACAAGGCTTTGCCGTCGGCGGAAAGCGCCATCGGCATGACGGCCTCGCCGGCGGGATGTCGCGCGACGGGTGCGATGGCGCCCGTCCCGCACTCGACGCGAAACACGGCGACGTCGCCGTCGGCCGCATTCGAGACGAATGCGTAGAACGATGTTTGCTCACTCATGATGGACAGTCGCTCACGCGACATCCGGCTATGCGCAGTGCGACGGTCATTTCTGCGGCTGCCCGATTTCGTGATCCGCGAGATATTCGAGCGCGCGCACCATACCGGAGTGATCCCATCCCTTGCCGCCGTGTGCCGCGCACGCATTGAACAGCGCCTGGCATGTCGCTGTGTTCGGCAGCGATACGCCGAGCGCCTGCGCCGTCGACAGCGCGAGGTTCAGGTCTTTCTGATGCAGCTCGATGCGAAAGCCCGGGTCGAACGTGCGTTTGGTCATGCGCTCGCCGTGCACTTCGAGAATGCGAGATGAAGCGAAGCCGCCCATCAGTGCCTTGCGCACCTTCTCGGCATCGGCGCCTGCCTTCGATGCCAGCAGCAGCGCTTCGCCCACGGCTTCGATGGTCGCGGCGACGATCACCTGGTTCGCGACCTTGCAGATCTGGCCCGCGCCGACTTCGCCGATCAGCGAGATGTTCTTGCCCATCATGTCGAACAGCGGTTTGACCTGGTCGAACGTGGCTTGCGCGCCGCCCACCATGATGGTCAGCGACGCCGCCTTCGCGCCGACTTCGCCGCCCGACACGGGCGCATCGAGATAATCCGCGCCTGTCTCGCGCACGCGCGCGGCGAACTCGCGCGTTGCGATCGGCGAGATCGAGCTCATGTCGACGACGATCTGCCCCGCGCGCAGCGTGTCCGCCACGCCGTTTTCGCCGAACAGCACGCGTTCGACATCGGGCGTATCGGGCACCATGATGAAGGTCACGTCCGCTTTCGATGCAACCTCAGCGGCGCTCGAACAGGCCGTGACGCCCGCTTGTGTCAGCTCGCCAGGCACGCCGCTGCGCGTGAAGGCGGCGAGGTCGACGCCGTTCTTGCGAAGATTCGCCGCCATGGGGAGGCCCATGATGCCGAGTCCGATAAAGCCTGCTTTTTGCATTCGCTACTCCCAGATTGTGTCGTGTTGACGTTCGTCCATTCAGGTCGAATCAGGCCGGTTCGGACCGTCAGTCCGGCATGAAGTGCTGGCGGACGCTTTGCGCTCCGCCGCGCAGCAGCCCCATATCGGCGCAGACGGACACCAGCGTGCAGCCCATGGCGAGATAGCGGTCGGCGTCCTGCTGCACGTGCGCGAGGATGCCGGACGGCTTGCCCGCCGCGTTCGCGCGTTCGAACACGTGCGCAATGGCTTGCTGGACTTCGGCGTGACCCGGATTGCCCAGATGGCCGAACGCGGCGGCGAGATCCGATGGCCCGATGAACACGCCGTCGACGCCTTCGACTGCGGCGATGTCATCGATCGCCTCGACGGCGGCGCGGCTTTCGATCTGCACGATCACGCAGATGTTGTCGTTGGCGACCTGCAGATAGTCCGTCACCGAGCCGAAGCGGTTGCCCCGATGCCCGACCGACACGCCGCGAATGCCTTGCGGCGGATAACGCGTGGCGGCCACTGCGCGCCGCGCGTCCGCCGCGCTGTCGACGAACGGGATCAGCAAATTGAAGACGCCGGCATCGAGCATCCGCTTGATGATCACGGCGTCGTTGGCGGGCGGGCGAACGATCGGCGCGGAGCGGCTGTCTTTTAGCGCCATCAACTGCGGGATCAGCGTCAACTCGTCGTTGGGCGCGTGCTCGGCGTCGAGCAGAATCCAGTCGAAACCGACGGTGCCGAGCAGTTCCGTCGCGATTGGGCTGGCAAGCGATGCCCAGCAGCCGATCAGCCGCTCGCGATTTCTGACTGCGGCGCGAAAGCGGTTCGGCAGCGGTTGGTACGTTGACGACAAAGCCATCTCGATCTCCTGACCCGGCGAACCTCGCCCGGCAATTGGCATTGCGGAACATGGTATGTCATAGGACGTCTGAGCACAAGATATGTTGTCAGTCGACCCTGAGAAGCAGTGGTAAACCCTGTATCGCTATGCGCGAACCTTGCCGGGGCTGGAGAGATTTCCGGCGTTGAGGTTATATGTTGTACGATGACATACGTTATTTCGCTGGACTGAGTCGCGACGACATGCAGCAGGCGGAAAACTCGCGCCGATTCTGGAGCGCAAGGCGAGGCGCCTGCTGGTCGCTGGATTTCCGACGGGCGCCGAAGTGTGCCGCGCGATGGCGCGCGGCGGCGCGTCGAGAATAAAAAAAGCGGCCTACATTGGCCGCTTTTCATTCGTCCGCGCGACAGATCACGAAGCGCGCGTTGCCCCTTCCTCCGCCAGAATGCTCGCGCGGCGCAGGCGCTCGCGGCTGCTCGACAGGTGCATGCGCATCGCGGCACGCGCGCCGTCGGGGTCTTTGCGCGCAATCGCGTCGAGGATGTTCTCGTGTTCGAGATTCACGCGCGCCATGTAGGCGCTCAGATCGCTCTGCGCGAGCTTTGGCGAATCGATGCGATGCCGCGGAATCAACGCTGTTCCCAACTGCGTCAGGATGTCGACGAAATAGCGGTTGCCCGTCGCCGTTGCAATCGAAATGTGAAAGCGCAGATCGGCGGCCGTGCTGTCGCCGCCCGCGCGGCTCGCTTCCTCGACGGCGTCGAGCGCCGCGCGAATCTTCGCGATATCGCGTTCGCTTGCGCGCTGGGCTGCGAGCCCTGCACATTCCGTCTCGAGACTGATGCGCAATTCGAGTACCGACAACACGTCGTTCAGCGTCGTGGCGGGGACCATCTCGAGACCGAGCGGCTCGCGGCGCGGTTCGAGCACGAAGCTGCCGATGCCGTGACGCGTTTCGATCACGCTGTTCGCTTGCAGCCGCGAAATGGCTTCGCGCACGACGGTACGGCTCACGCCGAGCAACGACATCAATGTGGTTTCCGTGGGCAGCTGGTCGCCGGGCTTGAGTGCATGCGATGCGACCTGCTCGTTGACATAAGCGACGACCTGATCAGCAAGGCTACCGCGTGCCCGCCTTGGGATCGAACCGGGTGCTGCAGACGCGGCCATTTGTACGCTCCTCGGGATTTCAGTTTTATCTTCATTATACGTTGTCCTACAACGGAAAAATCAGATTGCCACGGGAATAGCGGTGCGTTTTCAACGGCTTGCTGGCGAGTGCAAACGGTGCCCGACTCATGCGTGCGCAACCGCTTGTCGGACATCGCATCGCCAGAATGCGTGGGAGACGATTGAATTGGGAAGCGCCTGCCGTACGGTATATTGCGAAGCTGATCTGCAAGCGCAGATCAAATGGGCAAGCGGGCAACGTCGAAGCGATGTGCTCTTGCTCATGTCGTGAGCCTGCCTCCGGAGCCGTATGCCAGCCTTCGATCTTCGCACCGTCATTCTGATGTCGTCAGTCATGCCAGGTTTGATGGCGCTCGTGATGTTTTCATTAGGGCGCGGTTTTCCTGCCGATATCCGCGGCGTCGCGCACTGGGCGGCGGGCGCGCTGACCGTGTCGGTATCGGCGATTCTGCTTGCGCTGCGCGGGGGAATCGCCGACTGGCTTTCCATCGTGGTTGCCAACGTCGGCATCATTCTGGGCACAGGGCTGTGGCTCGTCGGCAGCCAGTTGTTCTTCGGGCAGCGTCCGTCGCGACGCTTCATCGCGCTGCTCGTCCTGACGGGCGCCATCGCGATGAGCTGGATGACGTGGGTGCAGCCCACCGTGGCGGGGCGCACGCTGTGCATGTCCGCGATATTGACGCTGACGTACGGCGGCAACGGCATCACGATGTTGCGCTTTGGCAGAGGCAGCCAGTCGGCGCTGTTCGTCGGATCGATGCTGCTCGTGCAAGCGGTCGTCACGGCGACGCGCGGCCTGACGACGCTGACCGTGGACAGCACGAGCGCCGGATTGTTCTCCGCGGATCTGATTCAACGGCTCTATCTGACGACGGGCGCATTGATGTCGCTGACCGTGACGGTCGGTTTGCTGTTCGTCGCAATGGACCGGCTGCGCAATCAACTCGAACAGCAGTCGTTCATGGACCCGCTGACGGGACTGCTGAATCGCCGCGCGTTTCTGGGCGCATACCAGCAGGAGCGCGAGAAGGCGATGCGCGCGGGCGGGCTATTGTCGCTATTGCTGATCGATCTCGACCACTTCAAGCAGGTGAACGACACCTACGGGCACGCAACGGGCGATCGCGTTCTGATCGACTTCGCGAAGCGCGTCGCCGGGATGTTGCCCGGTCCGCATCATCTAGCGCGCTGGGGCGGCGAGGAATTCGCCGTGCTGCTGCCGCGCGTTGCACCCGACGAGGCGAAAGAGCATGCCGAGCGCATCCGCTGCGGCGTCGCGCAGAAGGACGATGCGGCATTGCCTCGCTACACATGCAGTATCGGCGTCGCATGCATGGCGTCGAGCGACGCGACGATCGAGCAGCTGGCGCGAGACGCCGACGAAGCGCTATACGGCGCGAAGCGCGGCGGCCGCAATCGCGTCCAGCTCAGCGACAACGTCATTCTGCTGTAAGCGGGCCCGCATGACGGCCACGCGTCCGTTTGGACATCGCTACTGCATGCATATCCGAAAGGACCGGGCGCTTCACAACGCGAGCATCCAACGACTTTGCGAATAATGGCGGACACCATTTCCGGTGAAGGAGAAATCGATGTCCGGCAATTCAGAAGTTCGTCCGCCGCTGCCGCCGTTTACGCGTGAAACGGCGATTGCGAAAGTGAGGCAAGCGGAGGACGGTTGGAATACGCGCGACGCCGCAAAAGTCGCGCTCGTGTATTCCGTCGATACCTGGTGGCGAAACCGAGCGGAGTTCGTGCAAGGCCGCGATGAAGCACGCGCGTTTCTCGAACGAAAATGGCGCAAGGAATTCGACTATCGCCTCATCAAGGAGATGTGGGCTTTCACGGACAATCGCATTGCGGTGCGCTTCGCCTACGAATGGCGCGACGACGCCGGCAACTGGTTCCGTTCATATGGCAACGAGAACTGGGAGTTCGGCCCGGACGGGCTGATGCATCATCGTCATGCCAGCATCAACGACCTGCCGATCAACGAAAGCGAACGCAAGTTCCATTGGCCGCTCGGTCGCCGGCCCGACGATCATCCCGGCTTGAGCGAACTGGGCCTTTGAACCTGCACTGACCTGTCGTTCCTTTCAACACGCTCATAACCGCATGATCCGACATCGGTTATGAGCGACGTCTCCTGCATGAAAACGCTTCCAGCGCGTGTCCGGACATCCGTTGTGCAGTTCGCCGACCCTTTGTGGATACCTGTGGCAGAATCTCGCGCGCATCAACGAACGAATGCCGAACAAATGCAGGAGACGCCGTGATTCAAGGTATTGCCCGATTCTTTACGCAGGTGGTTCATCGCTTTCTGCCTGATCCTCTGATCTTCGCGTTGCTTCTCACCGCGATCACTTTTGCGTTGTCATTGGGCCTGACGCCCAAATCGCCCGACGAACTCGTGTTCATCTGGGGCAGCGGCTTCTGGAACCTGCTCGCATTCACGATGCAAATGGCAATGATCCTCGTCACGGGTCATGCGCTCGCCACATCGGGGCCCGTGAAGAACGTGCTGTCCGCGCTGGGCGGCATGGCGAAGACGCCGGCGCAGGGCACGATGCTCGTCGCGCTGGTGAGCGGCGTGGCGTGCGCGATCAACTGGGGCTTCGGTCTCGTGCTCGGCGCAATGTTCGCACGCGAAGTGGCGCGGCGCGTGCGCGGCGTCGATTACCGTCTGCTCGTGGCGGCTGCGTATATGGGCTTTCTGACGTGGCATGGCGGCCTGTCGGGCTCGGTGCCGCTCGTAGCGGCAACCAAGGGCAATCCGATGGAAAAGGTGATCGGCCTGATCCCCGTTTCGCAGACCCTCTTCACTGGCTACAACCTGTTCATCACGGCTGCGTTGATCGTCGCGCTGCCGCTGCTGGTTCGCGCGATGATGCCGCGCGCCGACGAGGTCGTGTCCGTCGATCCCGCATTGCTCGCCGACGAGCCCGTGATGGAGCGCAAGCTCACGGCGCAGTCGACGGCCGCAGAACGTATCGAAGAAAGCCGCATTCTGTCGATCCTGGTCGCGCTGCTGATTGCCGCCTACCTGGTCATTCGCTTCATGAAAAAGGGCTTCAGCCTCGATATCGACACGGTCAATATCGTTTTTCTCGCCGCGGGCATTCTGCTGCACAAGACGCCGATGGCTTATGCGCGTGCAATCGCGAACGCGGCGCGCGGCACAGCGGGCATCATGATCCAGTTTCCGTTCTATGCGGGCATCCAGGCCACGATGGATCATTCGGGTCTCGCGGGCGTCATCACGAACTGGTTCATCGAAATTGCGAACGTCCACACGTTCCCGCTGCTGACGTTCCTGAGTTCGGCCGTGATCAACTTCGCGGTGCCGAGCGGCGGCGGCCACTGGGTCGTGCAAGGTCCGTTCGTGATGCCCGCTGCCAAGGCGATCGGCGCGGACCTGGGCAAATCGGCGATGGCCATTGCATACGGCGAAGCGTGGACCAACATGGCGCAACCGTTCTGGGCGCTACCCGCGTTGGCCATTGCAGGGCTGGGCGTGCGCGACATCATGGGCTACTGCGTGACGGCGCTATTGTTCTCGGGCCTCATCTTCGTGGCGGGGCTTTACCTGTTCTGACGACAGGCAGCGCAATCGGCCGGTAGACTGTGGGTCGTGTTCAACGACCCATACCGCCATGCTGACCATCTATAGCAGCGATCATCGCTTGCATCACGGCGTCGAACTC
>BBSL01000243.1 GCA_001319865.1 Burkholderia sp. E7m39
GGTGCGCCTTGGCGACGTCGTCAGTCCCGATGCGTATGACGCGTCACGCTATGTCGGCGCGCATAGCGAGCGCTACGTGGCGTTCCTCGCGTCTGCATGGGACGACTGGACGGCAACGGGGCGCAGCTGTCAGGCGCTGCCGCTGGTGTGGCCCGTGCGCGGGCTGCCCAGCACGGCAATGCCGCAATTCATCGACGGCAAGCTCGGTTTCTTTTCAATGGATGCCGGCTCGCCGATCAACGCAGGCACATGGCAAGCCGTCTGCGCGAGCGCGAATTCGGCGCTGACGGGAATCGATGCATTGGCTCGCGGACAACGCGCGGCCTTCGCGTTGTGCCGTCCGCCAGGGCATCACGCCGGCCGCGAGTACATGGGCGGCTATTGCTATCTGAACAACGCCGCCATTGCCGCGCAGCGCTGCATCGAGCAGGGCGCCAGGCGGGTCGCGATTCTCGATATCGATTTTCATCACGGCAACGGCACGCAGGACATTTTCTACGATCGCTCGGACGTGCTGTTCGTCTCGATACACGGCGACCCTGGCGTGTCGTATCCGTACTTTTCGGGCTTCGCCGACGAGCGTGGCATCGGCGCAGGCGAAGGCTTCAATCTCAACATGCCTTTGCCGAAGGGCACGCAACTCGATCAGTACGATTCCGCGCTCAGGCATGCGGGCGAAGCCATTGCACGTCATGCGCCCGATGCGCTCGTCGTGTCATTGGGCGTCGATACATTCGAGGGCGATCCCATCAGCCATTTCCGCCTGCGCACGCCGGACTATTTGCGCATCGGCGAAACGCTCGCGAGCTTTGGCGTGCCCACGCTGTTCGTGATGGAAGGCGGCTATATGGTCGATGAAATCGGCGTCAACGCGGTCAACGTGCTGCTCGGATTCGAAGCGCGTATTTGATTGCGCGACGAAGATGGGAAGATCGCGCGGCGACATCATTTCAGGCGCATTACGCGAATCTGGCAGCTTCGTCATACTTTTGCCAGCGTTGCGCCACTCTGTAAGCGTAGACTGAAATCAGGCGTCACAGGCGGTGCGAGCGCCGCAGACGGCCTTGCTTGCTGCACAGTCTCTCGCGTTCAAGGAGCCTCGAAATGAAGCAACTTCTTCTCAGTCTCATGGTAACGGCAGGCGTAGCAGCCACGTCGAGCGCTTATGCTCAAAGCACGCCCGCCGACAGCCAGCCGATGGATCAGACGCAGGCACAACCGGCCAATGCATCGGCCGATAAGGGTCAGGGCGGTGTCAATTGGGGCAGCGCTGCGCAGGGCACGCGTAACCGACCCCCTCTCGCGTCAGGACGTGCGTCAGCAGCTGATCCAGTCGGAGCGCGACGGCCAGCTGTCGACGCTCGATCACACGATCTATAAAGGCAATTGATCCGCAAATCTGATCCGCAAGTGCCTTGCTGAAGTTCACGGCTTTGGAATGCGGATACGGCTGATCATCAGCGATCCGGAAATGCCGAAGATCAGCGTCAACGGATGCAGTACATGACCCGCTATTCGCCATTCGCCTAACCATAATTGCGGACCGAGAGCCCCCTGCCACGCCGCGAAGGTCAATAGCAGAACGATGGCAAACGATGTCGGAATAGGCGTGCCTTCGAAGTGCGTCACTTTCCCCGTACCGCCCGACATCGCTTCCGTCGTCACGTTATAGCGCGCGAGACGCGACACGCCGCACGCCACGAAATACGCGAGCAGCACGCGGTCGAATAATCCGCGCATGCCGCAGCCATAGCCGATGATCGCGGGCGCGACGCCGAACGAGATCACGTCGGCGAGCGAATCCAGTTCCTTGCCAAGCAGCGACGCCTTCTGGCGCCAGCGCGCAATTCTTCCGTCCAGTACATCGAACACCAGCGCCGCGAACACGAGTGCGCCGGCGAAATAGATGTGCACGACGTCTTCACTGACAAGGTAAGTCATCACCGAAAACAGCGCGCCAGTGCCTGCAACCGCATTACCGAGTGTGAACCAGTCGGCGAGATGGAACTCGCGGATCATCGAGAATCGCTTCATGTTGGCCTTTTTGTCGAGCGGTGAGCAACGATGCTTGCGTTCTGCAAGGCGTGTGCCTTCTCCCGCTGCTACGGCACACGCAGGCTAGTCTTTCACACCTTTTCCAAACATGGCAATCCTGCCATTTTCGCGTCATCGATCCGTTGGTGCTACCGAACTAGCATAACGAGTTGATTGCTGCGGCGGCGCGGCAAGACACGACGCCGCCGCCCGGCGACACGCTCCACAGCTTCGCGCGCGCATCTTACGGAAATCAACACCAGTCATGTGGATCGTCAATCTTGCATTAAAGAGGCCGTACACGTTCATCGTGATGGCCATCCTGATCGTGCTGGCGACGCCATTTGTGCTGTTCTCGACACCCGTGGACGTGCTGCCCGAAATCAACATTCCCGTCGTCAGCATCATCTGGAACTATACGGGCCTGTCTGCCCAGGACGTGGCCAACCGCATCGCGTCCGTCAACGAGCGCAGCCTGACGACGACCGTCAACGACATCGAGCACATCGAATCGCAATCGCTGGCGGGCATTTCCGTCATCAAGCTGTTCCTGCAGCCGAACGCGAACATCCAGACGGCCATCGCGCAGACCGTGGCCGTCGAGCAGGCGCAACTGAAACAGATGCCGCCTGGCGCGACGCCGCCGCTCGTGATCAGCTATTCGGCGTCGAGCATTCCCGTGATCCAGCTCGGCCTGTCGAGTCCGCGTCTGTCGGAGCAGGACCTGAACGACACGGCGCTCAACTTCCTGCGGCCGCAGCTCGTGACCATTCCCGGCGCGGCCGTGCCGTATCCGTATGGCGGCAAGAGCCGCATCATCTCCGTCGATCTCGACACGCGTGCGCTGCTTGCGAAAGGACTGACGCCCCTCGACGTCGTCAACGCAGTCAACGCGCAGAACCTGATCCTGCCGACGGGCACCGCGAAAATCGGCCCGAAGGAATACACGGTCAACATGAACGGCTCGCCGAGGACCGTCGCGGGCCTGAACGACATTCCCGTGCGCACGGTGAACGGCGCGACGACGTATCTGCGCGAAGTCGCGCACGTGCGCGACGGTTTCTCGCCGCAGACCAATGTGGTGCGCGAAAACGGCCGGCGCGGCGTGCTGATTTCGATTCTGAAGACGGGCAGCGCGTCGACGCTGTCGATCGTCAATGCGCTGCATGCGCTATTGCCGAACGCGCAGGCTTCGTTGCCCCCCGACCTGAAGGTCACGCCGCTCTTCGATCAATCGGTGTTCGTGAAGGCCGCGATCCAGGGCGTGGTGCGTGAAGCGCTGATTGCGGCGGCGCTGACGGCCGCGATGATTCTGCTGTTTCTCGGCAACTGGCGCAGTACCTGCATCATCGCCATTTCGATTCCGCTTTCCATTCTGACTTCGCTGATCGCGTTGCACGCGCTCGGGCAGACGATCAACATCATGACGCTGGGCGGCCTTGCGCTGGCTGTCGGTATTCTCGTCGACGACGCCACCGTCACCATCGAGAACATCGAGCGGCATCTGCACATGGGCGCGAATCTGCACGATGCGATTCTCGACGGCGCGGGCGAAATCGCGGTTCCCGCGCTCGTGTCGACACTTTGCATCTGTATCGTGTTCGTGCCGATGTTCTTTCTGACGGGCGTCGCGCGCTATCTGTTCGTGCCGCTCGCAGAAGCCGTGGTGTTCGCGATGCTCGCGTCGTATGTGCTGTCGAGAACGCTGGTGCCGACGCTCGCGATGCTGCTGATGGGCCATGCGCACAAGGCCGATCCGCATGCACGTCCGAACCTGTTCATGCGTCTGTATCAACGCTTCGATCGCAGCTTCGAAACGATGCGCGCGGCGTACATCATGGTGCTCTCCAGCCTGCTTGTGCGGCGGCGGCTGTTCGGCACGCTGTTCTTAGGCTTTTGCGTCGTGTCGTTGGGCCTGGCGTTCGTGCTCGGCGAGGACTTTTTCCCGCGCGTCGACGCGGGCCAGATACGCCTGCACATGCGCGCGCCCACCGGCACGCGCATCGAAGAAACGGCGCGGCTTGCCGATCAGGTCGAAAAGGTGGTACGCGACGTCATTCCACCGCACGAACTGGGCACGGTGCTCGACAATCTCGGCCTGCCGTATAGCGGCATCAATCTGTCGTACAGCAACGCGGGCACCATCGGCACGCTCGACGGCGAAATCCTGCTCGCGCTCAACGAAGATCACAAGCCGAGCCTCGGCTATATCCAGCGCCTGCGCGCGCTGCTGCCGCAGCGCTTTCCCGGCACCGAGTTCTTCTTTCAGCCAGCCGACATCGTCACGCAGATTCTCAACTTCGGTTTGCCCGCGGCCGTCGATGTGCAGATCGTCGGTGCGAACCAGGAGGGCAATCTGGACATCGCGAGAAAGCTGACGAAGCAGATTCGCATGATCCCGGGCGCTGTCGACACGCACATCCAGCAGAAACTCGACGAGCCCGTGATCAATCTGCAGATGGACCGCACGCGCCTGCAGCAATTGAACCTGAACGCGAACAACGTCGCGCAGAACGTGCTGATCTCACTGTCGGGCAGCACGCAGACGTCGCCGGGTTTCTGGTTCAATTCGGCCAATGGCGTCGAGTACAACCTCGCCGTGCAGACGCCGCAGTATCAGATCTCGTCCATCGACCAGCTGTTGCGCACACCCGTTTCGGCGACATCGACGGGGCCGACGCAACTGCTCGGCAACCTCGTGCAGGTTTCGCCGCAGAACCAGTTCGCGATGGTCACGCACTACAACATCCGCCCTGTGATCGATGTGTTCGTGAGCGTCGAAGGGCGCGATCTGGGCAGCGTCGACCGGCAGGTCGAGAAACTCGTCGATCAGGCGCGCGCCACGCTGCCACGCGGCAGCTCGATCGCCATACGCGGCCAGGTACAGACGATGCGCACGTCGTACTTTGGCCTCGGCATCGGCGTCGCGATGGCGATCGTGCTCGTGTATCTGCTGATCGTCGTCAATTTCCAGTCGTGGATCGATCCCCTCATCATCATCAGCGCGTTGCCGGCGGCGCTCGCGGGCATCGTGTGGATGCTGTTCCTCACGGGCACGCACCTGAGCGTGCCCGCCTTGACGGGCGCGATCATGACGATGGGCGTGGCGACGGCGAACAGCATTCTGATGGTCGCATTCGCGCGGCAGCGCCTGACGGCGGGCGCGCCGCCGCTGACGGCCGCGCTCGAAGCCGGCGTAAGCCGGATCAGGCCTGTGCTGATGACGGCGTTCGCGATGATCATCGGCATGATCCCGATGGCGCTCGGCCTGGGCGAAGGCGCGGAACAGAACGCGCCGCTCGGTCGCGCGGTGATCGGCGGCCTGCTGTTCGCAACGGTGTCGACGCTGTTCTTCGTGCCGCTGCTGTTCGCAGGCATTCATAGCCGGCTCGAGCATCGAAAGACACGACGCGACCCACGCGAACCAGGACACCACGAAGGCGGCACGCATGGACGACACGACGACCGCGACGACGCGCCCGGACCCAGCCCGAACACGGACGATCGAGATGACTGAAAAGACGCATTCTTCGCTAGCGATTCCCGCGCGGGAAGCCCAGGACGGACACGCGCTCCCGCCGCGTCATCGCGAATGGCGGCGCGCAAAGATCGCCGTGCTGATCGTGCTGGTGCTGCTCGCGATCGGCGCGCTGCGCACGGTGATCGCGAACATCGTGCAGAACCGCTCCATCGCGCAGATGACGCGGCAAAACGCGAGGCAATACGTCGATGTCGTGACGCCGACGGCCACGGACGGCGCGTCCGGCGTGACCGTGCTGCCGGGCACGCTGCGCGGTTACGTCGAGTCGCCGATCTATGCGCGCGCGACGGGCTATCTGCTGCACTGGTATGCCGATATCGGCGCGCGCGTGCAGGCAGGGCAACTGCTTGCCGTGCTCGATACGCCGGAGATCGATCAGGAACTCGCGCAGGCCGTCGCGCAGCGCGATCAGATGCAGTCGAGTCTTGGGCTCGCGAAAAGCTCCTATGAGCGCTGGCAGCAACTGCGCCAGCGCGATGCCGTTTCGCAGCAGGAACTCGACGAACGGCAGAGCACCTACAACCAGGACGTTGCGAATCTGGCCGCCGCCGAGGCCAACGTGAAGCGCCTGCGGCAACTCGAAGGGTTCAAGCGGATCGTCGCGCCGTTCTCGGGCGTGGTCACGCAGCGCAATGTGGACGTCGGCGATCTGATCGACGCGGGCAGCGGCACGAGCCGCGCGCTCTTCGCGCTCGCGCAGTCGGACCCGCTGCGCGTGTTCGTGCAACTGCCGCAGGCCTACGCGCAGAACATCAAGGTCGGCGAAGACGTCGTCGTCACGCAGGCGGAATTGCCGGGCCAGCAGTTCAAAGGACGCATCACGAACATCTCCGGCGCGATCGATGTGCCGACGCGTTCGCTGCAAGTCGAAGTGACGCTGTCCAATCCCGACGGCAAGCTGCGGCCAGGCGCCTACGTGCAGGTCGCGCTGCCTTCGGGGGCGCGCGCGCAACTGTCGGTGCCGGGCAATGCGCTGCTGTTCCGCGCGGAAGGACCGCGCCTGGCCGTCGTCGATAACGAAGGCGTGGTCCATCTGCGCACGGTGCAGATCGCGCAGGATCTCGGCCAGACACTCGAAATCGAGAGCGGCATCGAGCCGAACGATCGCATCATCATCAACCCGAGCGATTCGATTGCGGATGGCGATCATGTCGAGATCGCGGATCGGCAGGCGCAACCGCAAACCCCCGCCAAGAGCAAGGCGGCGTCGTGAACATGCTCATCCAGGCCGCGCGGCTCGGCACGCTGGCGATGGCGGCCACGCTTTGCGGGTGCGCCGTCGGCCCCGACTACAAGGCGCCGTTGACGGATGCGCCGCCCACGTGGCAAACCGATTCGTACTGGCGCCTCGCGCAGCCGTCGCATGCGCCGCTCGATCCGCAGTGGTGGCGGG
>BBSL01000244.1 GCA_001319865.1 Burkholderia sp. E7m39
CATTCGGCGACGCGACGCTCGACGGCCTCGAGACCCGGGCGCTCGAACAGAACCAGACACTCGCCGCTGCCAGCGCGCATTATGCGCAGGCCCGCGCGACGCTCGCGAACACGCGCGCGCAACTCGTTCCCGAAGTCGATCTGTCGGCGCTGGCGTCGCGTCAGCGCATTTCGGCGAACCGGCCGTTGACGAACTACGCAATACAAAATCAGTCGACGGTGCAAAACGATCTGCAGATCGGCCCGACCATCAACTACGACGTCGATCTGTTCGGCAGCATCCGGCGCCAGGTGGAAGGCGCGCGGGCGTCGGCGGAGCAGTCGCGCGACGATCTCGCGAACGCGCGGCTCGTGCTCACCACCGATCTCGCCACCGACTACTTCTCGCTACGCGAACTCGATGCCGAAATCGACGTGCTGAACCGCTCGGTGCAATTGCAGCAAAAAGCGCTCGATTACGTGACGACGGAGCACGACCTCGGCTCCGTGTCCGGGCTCGACGTGCTGCAGCAAAAGTCGCTGCTCGATCAGACGCGCGTGCAGGCGCAACTGCTCGTCACGCAGCGCGAGCAGTTCGCCCATGCGATCGCGGCGCTCGTCGCGGTGCCCGCGCCGCAGTTTTCGATCGAGCCGAAAGTGGTCGAATATCAGGTGCCGCTGATTCCGCTCGGGTTGCCGAGCGATCTGCTGCAGCGCCGGCCCGACATTGCATCGGCGGAACGCGCGATGGCGGCGGCGAACGCGCAGATCGGCGTCGCGAAGGCCGCCTTTTTCCCGAGCCTGACGCTCACGCCCGGCATCGGCTGGCAGGCCACGGACTTCGCGAGCCTGATCAGCGCGCCGAGCCTGATGTGGTCGCTCGGCGCGGCATTGAGCCAGGTCGTGTTCGACGGCGGACGGCGCGCGGCGAACGTGGACTTCGCCAACGCCGGCTATCAGGCCGCGCAGGCGAATTACCGGCAATCTGTGCTGAGCGCGTTCCAGCAGGTGCAGGACGGCATCACGGGGCTGTCCGTGCTCGATCGCGCATCGGCGCAGTCGCACGATGCCGTCGCCGACGCGCAGCGGCTTCTTTCGCTTGCCAACGACCGTTATTCGGGCGGGCTCGTCGCGTACCTCGACGTGATCACCGCGCAGCAGTCGCTGCTGACGAGCGAGCGTCAGGACGTGCAGATTCACGGGCAGCAGATGACGACATCGGTGGCGCTCGTGAAGGCGCTGGGCGGCGGATGGGATGTGCAGGACGCGGCCGCGCAGAAGCGGGAGGACGCGATGAAGGATGCATCGAACGATGCGAAGTCTTCTGCCGGGCGTGCGCCGCGCGCGCCGGAATGACACGCGTGGTGCTGTGTCGAAGGCGGTATGGCATGCAGGAAAGCGTACACAAGCGGGAATGCAGGGAATGCAAAAAGGTCGGGCTGAACGCGTTTGAAAAGCCTACTTATAATGAAGAAGACAATACAGAGGAGCGCCCGTGAAGCTGCTCATCGTGGAGGATGAATTCAAGGTTGTCGATTATCTGCGCCGTGGGCTGACGGAGCAGGGCTGGGTGGTCGACGTTGCGCTCGACGGCGAGGAGGGTCTGCATCTCGCGTCGGAGTTCGACTACGACATCATCGTGCTCGACGTGATGCTACCCAAGCGCGACGGGATCAGCGTGCTGAAGGCGCTGCGCATGCGCAAGTCCACGCCCGTCATCATGCTCACCGCGCGCGATCACGTGAACGATCGCGTGCGCGGCCTGCGCGAAGGCGCCGACGACTACCTGACCAAACCCTTCTCGTTTCTCGAACTGGTCGAGCGCCTGCATGCGCTCGCGCGACGCACGCGCGTGCAGGAATCGACGCTGATCGCCGTCGGCGATCTGTATGTCGATCTGATCGGCCGGCGCGCGACACGCGGCGGCGTGCGGCTCGATCTGACCGCGAAGGAGTTCCAGCTGCTCAGCGTGCTCGCGCGCCGGCAGGGCGATATTTTGTCGAAAGCGATGATCACGGAGCTGGTGTGGGACGTGAACTTCGACAGCCACACGAACGTGGTCGAAACGGCCATCAAGCGGCTGCGCGCGAAGCTCGACGGGCCGTTTCCGACCAAGTTGCTGCACACGATGCGCGGCATGGGTTATGTCCTCGAAGTACGCGAGGAAGCAGAGGCATCATGATTCGCTCGAACCGTTCCATTGCGCGGCGCCTCGCGCTGATGTTCGCGCTCGTTGCGCTATCGGTCTTCACGCTCGTCGACACGGGGCTTTTTCTCGTGTTGCGCTCGCAACTGGAACAGCGTCTGCGCGATTCACTCGATAGCCGGACGGAAGTGGCGCGCATCATCGTGTATCACGCGATCAACCGCGACAAGTGGCGCATGGCGCAAGAGAAGCTCGCCGACATGACGCCGCACGACGGCTCCAGCGTCTATTCGATTTCGAGCACCACGCCGCTTTTCAATTACGGTCATCCTGTCACGGGCACCGTCGCGCAGCAGTGGAGCGGCGGCTACGCGCGCATCGCGCACAGCGACAGCGGGCACGACATGCTGACGCGCACGCTGGCGCTTGCGCCGAACGGCGAGCGTCCGCAAGTGCAGTTGCAGGTCGCGACCAGCTACGCGCCCGCCGATCAGGCGCTGCGCGAATTCGGCCTGGCGCTCGCGGCGCTGTCGGCGCTCGGCGCGTTCGGCGCGTCGCTGCTCAGTTACTGGGTCACGCGCATCGGGCTCGCGCCCTTGCGCCGACTCACGACCGACGCATCGGAAGTCAGCGCCGACAACCGCTCGCAACGGCTGCGCACCACGGAACTGCCATACGAGCTGAACGATCTCGCGCATTCGTTCAACGGCGCATTGGAGCGGCTCGATCAGGCATATTGCCGCCTCGAATCGTTCAACGCCGACGTCGCGCACGAGTTGCGCACGCCCGTCACGATACTGATCGGTCAGACGCAGGTGGCGTTGACACGCAACCGCTCCGTCGACGACTTGCGCCGCACGCTGCAATCGAACCTGGAAGAGTTCGAGCGTATGCGCGGCATCATCAACGACATGCTGTTTCTCGCGCGCGCCGACCAGGGCGAGCGGGCCACGGAACTGGTCGAGGTATCGCTGGCGACGGAAATCGCGCGCACCGTCGAGTTCCTGGAAATGCCGATGGAAGAAGCGCAGGTGCAGGCCAAGCTGCACGGCGATGCCGTCGCGGGCGTGAACCGGTCGCTGTTCGGCCGCGCGTGCGCGAACCTGCTGATCAACGCGATTCATCATTGCACGCCGGGCGCGACGATCAACGTGACGATTTCGCACGAGGCAAGCCGCGTGTGGGTCGCCATCGCCAATCCCGGCGAGCCGATTTCGCCCGACGTGCTCGATCACGTGTTCGACCGCTTCTATCGCGCGGAACTGTCGCGCACGAATAGCCGCGAGAACCACGGGCTCGGCCTCGCGATCGTCAAGGCGGTCGCGGAAATGCACGGCGGGGTGGTGTTCGCGCGCAGCAGCGACGGCGTGAATACGTTCGGGTTTTCGATCAGAAGCATCGACAAGACGCGCGCGGCATCCGTCGATCCCGCCGCGAAAGAAGCGCAGGTGGCGTCGCGGACGATGGCGGCGGCGCCGCTGAAATCGCCCTGAAAGGTGAGCGTGCTGCCGAAACCGGTAAATTGGTCGGCGTGTTGGCTTCTGTTCAGGGGAATGACGGTCGAATTGACCGGATACGCTGGTGTGGTCGCGGGCAATGCGCCACCTCACGCGCAACGGGCAAGGAGACGGATGTGGATCTGATTGAAATGGCGAAGAAATCGGGTATGCAGGTGTTGCTGGATGCGCAGATCGGCAGTCAGATGTATCACAGCGTCTGCGGGCCGCTTTCTTCGTTGCAGCGCTTCGCCGATGAGGTGGGCAAGGCACTCGCCGCGGAAGCAGCGCAACGCGCGGCGAGTTCGGCGGCGCAGACCTGAGCGCGGCTGCGGCGGCGTATCAGCGAACGGTGTCGGCTGGCGCGGCGCCGTTCGTCGGGTGGTCCGACAGTCGCCGCGAGTTCGCGTCGTTGCGAAACAGCACCGGCTGTTCGCCGGGCGCGAGCGTCGCCGGACGCTGCGCCGCCTCGCGCACGACACGCACGACCTTCTCGTGTTCGGGCGACTTGTCGCACACCGGGTCGGCGTTGGCGGGGTCGAGCGTCAGCAGATAGGCCTGGCAGCGGCAGCCGCCGAGATCCCGGGTCTTTTCATCACAGCTTCGGCAAGGCTCCTTCATCCAGTCGAAGCCGCGAAAGCGGTTGAACGCATCGCTGTGGTACCAGATCTGCGCGAGCGGCGTGTCCTTCACGTTCGGAAACGCGAGGCCCGGCAGCGAGCGCGCCGTATGACAGGGGAGCGCGGCGCCGTCGGGCGCGACGCCGAGAAACACCGAGCCCCAGCCGTTCATGCAGCGCTTGGGGCGCGTCTCGAAGTAATCGGGCACGACAAAGAAGATCTTGCAGCGATTGCCGATTTCTTTCCGATAGCGCTCCACCACGGCTTCCGCCTCGCGCAACTGTTCCGCCGTCGGCATCAGCTGCGCGCGGTTCGCATGCGCCCAGCCGTAGTATTGCGTGTTCGCAAGCTCCAGATATTCGGCGCCCATGGCGAGCGCCATGTCGATGATCTTGTCGACGTGCGGCAGGTTGTAGCGATGCAGCACGCAGTTGAGCACCATCGGAAAGCCATGTGCCTTGATGGCGCGCGCGACGCGATTCTTCAGATCGAATGTGCGGGTGCTGCTCAGAAAGTCGTTGAGTTCCTGCGTCGAATCCTGAAACGACAGCTGGATGTGATCGAGCCCGTTGGCCTTGAGCGTGTCGAGACGCGCATCCGTCAAGCCGATTCCCGATGTGATCAGGTTCGTGTAGTAACCCAGTCCGCGCGCTTCGGCGACGAGCGTTTCGAGATCGTCGCGCATCAGCGGCTCACCGCCGGAAAAGCCGAGTTGCGCGGCGCCGAGCTTGCGCGCCTGCTGCAACACGTCGAGCCATTGCGCGGTGCTCAATTCGTCGCGGTGTCCGGTGTAGTCGACCGGGTTGTAGCAGAACGCGCAATGCAGCGGGCAGCGATACGTGAGTTCCGCCAGCAGCCACAGCGGCGGACCCACGCCGCTCGCAGCCGGCGCGTGTTGCGCCGCATTTTTCTGATCCGCCAGCGCGCTGTCGCTCATGTCGTCACTCCAGCCAGCCGCGCAGGCGCGCGTGCTCGACGAAGGCTTCCACTTCCGGCGCAATGCCTTTCGCGTTGAACGCTTCCTCCAGTTCAGCGACGAGCGCAGGCAGATCGCGCGTGCCGTCGCAGCGCAACAGGATCTGCGCGGCGCTCTGATTCAGCTTCACCATGCCTTCGGGATAGAGCAGCACGTGCGCATCCTGCGCGGGCTCCCATTGCAGGCGAAACAGGCTGCTCAGTTTCAGCCCGTGCTGTTCGCCGCGTGGCGCGGTGGGTTCGGTCGTCGGCGTGTTCATGCGGGAAAGGCCTTTTCGATCGCGTCGAGCATCGTCCAGAGAATGTCGAGCTTGAATTGCAGAATCTCCAGCGCGCGCTCCTGCTGCTCGCGCGTGCGGAAATGATCGAGCGTCACGGCGAGCCCATGTTCGACGTCGCGTTGCGCGAGCGAAATGCGCGAACGGAAATACGTCAGACCATCGGGCTTGATCCACGGATAGTGCGCTGGCCACGTCGAGAGACGGTCCTTGTGGATCTGCGGCGCGAAAAGCTCCGTCAGCGACGAACACACGGCCTCCTGCCACGGCGCCCGCCGCGCGAAATTCACATAGGCGTCGACAGCAAAGCGCACACCGGGCACCACGTGTTCGAGCGACCACAACTCGTCGCGCGACAGCCCCACGGCATCGCCGAGCCGCGCCCACGTTTCGATGCCGCCTTCGTCGTCGCCATAGCCGTCGTGATCGAGAATGCGCAGCACCCAGCGGCGGCGCGTTTCGCGGTCAGGACAGTTCGACAGGACGGCTGCATCCTTTAGCGGTATGTTGATCTGGTAGTAGAAGCGGTTCGCAACCCAGCCGCGAATCTGCTCGCGCGAGCATCCGCCGCTGTTCATCTTCACGTTGAACGGATGATGAATGTG
Source organism: Burkholderia sp. E7m39 (assembly GCA_001319865.1). Lineage (GTDB taxonomy): Bacteria > Pseudomonadota > Gammaproteobacteria > Burkholderiales > Burkholderiaceae > Paraburkholderia > Paraburkholderia bengalensis. The sequence goes on from BBSL01000244.1 coordinate 6,099, forward strand.
GTACGCCTGACCCTTCGCGCGCAATTGCGCCTCGAATGCTTCGCGTGTCCAGGCCGGGCCGATGTCGCCTTTCAAACTCATCGATCGCATCTCCTCGCTGTGATGTTGTGGCGCGTTGTGCGGTTTACAGTTCGAACAGCATCCCGTCGTGCGCCACTTCGATGCCATGCTGTGCAAGCAGCTGCCTTTGCGGCCCGTCGTCGATCAGGATGGGATTCGTGTTGTTGATATGGATGAGCACCTTGCGCGCGTTCGGCCGGTCGAGCGAATCGAGCACGTCGATCATGCCGCCTGGTCCCGTTTGCGCGAGATGGCCCATATCGGCGGCCGTTTTCTTCGACAGACCGAGTTCGATCATTTCATCGCCGGTCCACAGCGTGCCGTCGACGAGCAGCAAATCGGCGCTGCGCATTGCGTCGCGAATGTGCGGCTCGAGCGTGCCGAGTCCGGGCGCATAGAACACGCGCTTGCCCGATCGCGGCGCCGTCAGCAACAGGCCGATGTTGTCGCCGCGCTGCGGCGCCGCACGATGCGGCGAGTAGGGCGGCGCCTTGCTCGATAGGGGCAGCGCTTCGATGCGCGCGCCCGGCAGCGCGGCAATCTCGAATGGGCCGGCGTCGATGGGAATCGTGTGCCGCTCGATTCCGCAGTAACGCGACAGGATGGAAGCGATGGGAAAGCCTGTCGACAGGTCTTGCCATACGGCGTCCGTCGCGAGCAATTGCAGCGGCGCGCTGTTTTCGCGCAGCATCAGCAGGCCCGTGACGTGATCGATCTGCGCGTCCATCAGCAACACGGCCGCGATGCCCGTATCGCGCGCGCGACGCGCCGGCTGCAATTCGGGGTTGGCGGCGATCTGCGCGAGGATGTCGGGCGACGCGTTCACGACCAGCCACGCCACGCCGTCGACGCTCACGGCAATCGACGACTGCGTGCGCGGTTGCGCCGCGATCGTGCCGTGGCGCACGCCGTCGCAATTGCGGCAGTTGCAGTTCCACTGTGGAAAACCACCGCCCGCCGAGGAGCCGAGCACCTTCATCTTCATCATCCGAACGCTCCGAAAAGGCCCGTCGATCAGGCCGCGCTTGCCGGTGTGAAGCGCCATCGCGGGACGCCGTCGTGATGTGTTTCGTGGATGAGCCGCAAGTGCCGACGGTTGCGAGGCGAACCAGGAGTGCGGCGCGGCGCCGCGCGAATGACGCAAACGGGATCGCGCAAACCGCATCGCAGGAAACAGATGGGGCCGCTGCGCGTTGCACGAAACGGCCCCGGCCAGGCTAACGCGTGGCGATATACATCGTGACTTCGAAGCCGAAACGCATATCCGTGTAGCCAGGGGTGGTCCACTGCATAGTCGTCCTCCTTTCGCGATGAAAAGTGCGGTAAAAACGGCGGTTCCATCGCAACGGGCGCCTTCGTGCGGCACGCCCATCGCGTCGGCCCATGTTGCTGTCGCAACTGTCGTACCAGCTGCCAGCCAAACGGGGAAGAAAAGGTCGAAGACCGGTTCCGTTCGAGCTTACGCGCCTTACAGCAGCGCAACGGCAGCCAGATGGGTCGCACGAGCCGATTGCCCATTGTGGACGCATTTTTCATTCGATGCACGCGACGCCCGGCCGCCCAAGGCGGCGAATACGGGCCAAAGCGTCGGTGCGTGCAATGCGCGCAACGGCGACGCAAAAACAAAACGGGCTTGCCAAACCGGATGAACCGGCAGGGCAAGCCCGTTTTTCAGATCAGCAAGGCTCAGCAGCACTTTCCTGCGCCGCCGCCGTATCGAGCGGACTGGCGCTCGCGGAAAAATTCCTCGTAACTCATCACGGCGCCGTCGGGGTGCGTCTCGCGCATGTGCGCGACGTAGGTCTCGTAGTCGGGCAAGCCGACCATCAGACGCATCGCCTGCCCGAGATAGCGCCCCGCGTTGCGCACGTCGTCACGCAGTGTCGAGAACATCGCGCGCTCCGCTCAGTGCGTGCCGCTGGCGCGCTGGCCTGCGGGCAGCATTTCGAACGGCGTTTCGCGCACGGTCGGACGCTCGGCGCGGCGCGCGCGCAGCACGGCCAGCACGCCATACACGACCACGCTGACGACGACGAACATGAAGAGGCCCGCCAGCGCCGCATCGACGTAGTCGTTGAACATGATCCGATGCATCTGTTCGATCGTTTTCGCCGGCGCGACGATCTTGCCTGCGTCGGCGGCCGCGCCGAGCTTCGCGGCGTGCGCGAGGAAGCCGACCTTCGGATTCGCGTCGAAAATCTTCTGCCAGCCGGCTGTCATCGTGCAGATCAGCAGCCAGACCGTCGGCACGAGCGTCACCCATGCGAAGCGCTCGCGCTTCATCTTGAACAGCACGACCGTGCCGAGCACCAGCGCAATGCCCGCGAGCATCTGGTTCGAGATGCCGAAGAGCGGCCACAGCGTATTGATGCCGCCAAGCGGATCGACCACGCCCTGATAGAGGAAGTAGCCCCACGCGGCGACGCACAGTGCCGTCGCGATCAGGTTCGCGGGCAGCGATTCCGTGCGTTTGAGTGCAGGGTGGAACGTGCCGAGCAGGTCTTGCAGCATGAAGCGGCCGGCGCGCGTGCCTGCATCGACGGCCGTCAGGATGAAGAGCGCTTCGAACAGGATCGCGAAGTGATACCAGAACGCCATCATCGCCTGGCCGCCGATGACCTGATGGAGGATCTGCGCCATGCCGACCGCGAGCGTCGGCGCGCCGCCGGCACGCGCGACGATGGTCGTTTCGCCGACGGCCTTGGCGGTTTGCGTCAGCATGTCCGGCGTCAGCACGAAGCCCCACTGCGAGACGGTCTGCGCCACGGCGTCGGGCGTCGCGCCGAGCACGGCGGCGGGCGCGTTCATCGCGAAGTAGATGCCCGGCTCGATCACGGCAGCCGCGACGAGCGCCATGATCGCGACGAACGACTCCATCAGCATCGCGCCATAGCCGATGAAACGCGCGTTCTTTTCGTTGTCGAGCAGCTTGGGCGTGGTGCCCGACGAGATCAGCGCGTGGAAACCCGAGACCGCGCCGCACGCGATCGTGATGAACAGGAACGGGAACAGGTTGCCCGACCACACCGGGCCCGTGCCGTCGACGAACTTCGTCAGCGCGGGCATCTTCAGTTCCGGCGCGACGACGAGAATGCCGATCGCCAGGCCGAGAATCGTGCCGATCTTCAGGAACGTCGACAGATAATCGCGCGGCGCGAGCAGCAGCCACACGGGCAGCACCGACGCGATGAAGCCGTAGCCGATCAGAATCCAGGTGAGCTGCGTGCCGCTGAAGGTGAACCAGGCGGCGAGCGCGGGCGAATCATGGACCTGCTGGCCGAACACGATCGACGCCATCAGCAGCACGAAGCCGATGATCGACACTTCGCCGATGCGACCCGGGCGGATGAAGCGCGTGTAGACGCCCATGAAGAGCGCGATCGGAATGGTCGCGGCGACGGTGAACGTGCCCCACGGCGAATTCGTCAGCGCCTTCACGACGATCAGCGCGAGCACCGCGAGAATGATCACCATGATGAGGAAGGCGCCGAACAGCGCGATCACGCCGGGCACGGTGCCGAGTTCCATCTTGACGAGATCGCCGAGCGAGCGGCCGTCGCGGCGCGTCGAGATGAACAGCACGATGAAGTCCTGCACGGCGCCCGCGAACACGACGCCCGCGAGAATCCACAACATGCCGGGCACGTAGCCCATCTGCGCGGCCAGCACCGGGCCGACGAGCGGGCCGGCGCCCGCGATCGCCGCGAAGTGATGGCCGAACAGCACGTACTTGTTGGTCGGCACATAGTCGAGGCCGTCGTTGTGCCGCATGGCGGGCGTCATGCGCTGGCCGTCGAGCTGCAGCACATGATTCGCGATGAAGCGGCTGTAGAAGCGGTAAGCGATCAGATAGACGCAGACGGCTGCGATCACGACCCAGAGGGCGCTGACCTTTTCGCCGTGCGCAAGCGCGATGGTGCCGAACGCGAACGCGCCCAATAGCGCGACCGCTGTCCAGACGAGAAAACTGGATGCCCGGTTCATGGGGAGTCTCCAATGTAGTTTTATACGAAAGCCCGTCAGCGCCCGCTGGCGAGACACTTTGCAGCGCTTTCCCAGCACGCCGCGCATGGTCGAAGATGTGCCATGCTTTGGGCGTGTAGTATTCGTCGTTGTCGAACGCGCCACAAGCGCACAACTACGTAAGCACGCTACGTAGAATTACGTAGAAGGTCCGACGGGCTTTCCGAAGATGAAACTCAAGGCAAAGATATTTCTGCTGGCAATCGTGCCGTTTCTCGCCGCGATAGCGGGCATTGCATTCGGCGTGCGCCATCAGGCGACGGCGCTCGCGTTCGCGCAGCACGACACCACGCAGTCCGCCTACATGGCCAGCAAGGAGATCGAGTTGCGGCATTACGTCGATCTCGCGACCAGCGCGATCAAGCCGCTCTACGACGAAGCCGGCCGCAATGCGCGCGACGACTCGCTGCTGCGCGACCGGGCGCTGGCCATGCTCGAAAAAAATGGACTTCGGGCCGGATGGCTACTTCTTCGTCTACGACATGCACGGCCGCTCGTTGATGCATCCACGCGAGCCGGATCTCGTCGGGCGC
>BBSL01000245.1 GCA_001319865.1 Burkholderia sp. E7m39
CCCGCCGGTTCGCTGACGATCCAGCAGCTGATCGCGGCGGCAGCCGCGGGCGGCGGCTATGTGCGCTACGTGTGGCACCGGCCGTCGACGGGCAAGCTCGCGCCCAAGCTCGGCTATGTCGTGCCGCTGCCGCGCTGGGGCTGGATGCTCGGCACAGGCATTTATCTCGACGATGTGGACACGACCCTGGCGCGCATCGACCAGCGCGCTTCGCTGGACATCCAGCACACGATGCTGTGGATCGGCGCCATCGCGCTCGCGGGTCTTTGTGTGATCGCCGTGTGCGCGCTGGTGCTGAACGTCAGCGAATATCGCAGCGCCGATGCGAAGCTCAAGCGGCTCGCGCAGCAAGTGGTCGAGTCGCAGGAAAACGAACGCGCGCGGCTGTCGCGCGAATTGCACGACGGCATCAGCCAGATGCTGGTCTCCGCGAAGCTGATGCTGGAGTCGGCGCTGGCGCGCTTCGAGTTGAGCGAGCCGCGCGTGCAGCCCGCCGAGACGGCGCTGTCGACGGGCATCGGGCGGCTGGGAGAAGCATTGCGCGAAGTGCGCCGCATCTCGCATGCATTGCGTCCTTCGATGCTCGACGATCTCGGTCTCGCGGCGGCGCTGGAGCAACTCACACGCGAGCTGAACACGGAGAGCCAACTGTCGATCGGCTTCACGCAGGTCGCGCACGACCACGCCGCACCGTTGCCCGATACCGTCAAGACGGCGCTGTTCCGTATCGCGCAGGAAGCGCTGACGAACATCTTCCGCCATGCGCACGCGACGCAGGCGGCCCTCGCGCTCGACGTGTCGGCCAATCGCGTCACGCTGTCGATCAGCGACAACGGACGCGGCTTCGATGTCGAACGGGTGCAGGCCGATCCGCGCGCAGGCGTCGGCCTGCGCAACATGCGCGAGCGGCTCGAAGCCGTCCACGGCGAGTTGCAGCTCGCATCGCGCGCGGGCCATACGCTCGTCACGGCGAGCGTACCGCTCTTTGCGCGCGAAGCACGTCAGATCGAATTGCAGGCAGACCATTCATGAATAGTCCAACGAGCGCGGCGCGCCTCATTCTCGTCGACGATCACCCCCTCGTGCGCGACGGCTTGCGCGCGCGGCTCGAAGCCGTGCCGGGCTTTGCCGTCGTCGGCGAAGCGGGCAACGCCGAAGAAGCGTTGGCGCTCGCGGCCGAACACGAGCCCGACCTCGCGCTGATGGATGTCGGCATGACGGGCATGAACGGCATCGCGCTGGCGGCGCTGTTTCATGAGCGTTTTCCGGGCATCCGCGTGTTGATGCTGTCGATGCACGACAACGTCGAATATGTGACGCAGGCGGTTCGCGCGGGCGCGAGCGGTTACGTGCTGAAGGACTCGCCGGGCGCGGAGATCATTCGCGCGATCGGCGCGGTGCTGGGCGGCAGGACCTTCTTCAGCGAAGGCCTTGGCGCGCGGCTGATCCAGGCATCGGCGAATCGCAATCCGATCGAACGTTTGACGCCGCGCGAGCGTGATATTCTGGACCAGCTCGCCGAAGGGCTGTCGAGCAAGCAGATCGCGCAACGCAATGGTCTTTCCGTGCGAACCGTCGAGACGCATCGGCTGAACCTGAAGCGCAAGCTCGAAATCGAAGGGCAGGCCGAGCTGATCAAGTTCGCAGTGGAGCATCGGCGCACGGGATAAGGCGCGTTCGCTCCGGCAAACTTTCAAACGCTCAAACGCTCGGGCTGCTTGCGCGTGCCTCATCTTCGCTGCGCGCGGCGTCACTTCTGGGCTTGCGCACCGCGCGCACCTTGCCGCTGTTGCCGCCGCCGCAATAGAACCGTTCGCCGCCGTCGCACTCGAGCCCGGACACGATGGTGTTTTCCGGCATGTCTAGCGTCTCCAGCACTTCGCCTGTGTGCGGATCGATATGCCGCAGCTCGCTCTTCTCGTCTTCCCACGTGCCGTGCCAGAGTTCGCCGTCCGCCCACGTCACGCCCGTGACGAACCGGTTGCATTCGATCGTGCGGATAATCGCGCCCGTTTGCGGATCGAGTTGCCGGATCTTGCGCTCCTGATACTGGCCGACCCACAGCGAGCCTTCCGCCCATGCGAGGCCCGAGTTGGTGCCGGGCGGCGCGGGAATGGTCGCGACCACGTTGCCCGTCAGCGGCTCGATTTTGCGGATGCTGCCGTCGGCGATCTGATACAGATGCTGGCCGTCGAACGCCGTGCCCGCGGTCGCAGGGACGTCGATCGAGCGCACGGTGGCGCCGCTCGACGGATCGAGCGCGTTCACCTTTTCTCCCGATGCGAACCACACGTTCCGGCCGTCGAACGTGACGCCCGCCACGCTGTCGACGCCCGGAAAAGGTCCATATTCACGCACGATCTCCGCCGCTGAACGCTTCATGCTTTCATCCTCGTGACTGGAAGTTGACTTGACATGCTAGTCGATCGGCAATGGCATGGGGAGTAACAAAGCCGTCGCGAATCCCGGCATGGGCGGCATGGTCCAGCGCCGCGCGCGGCCTTGGCCGAACGACTGCACCTTGCCCGCCGACGCGAGCGCGTCCAGCGCGCGCTGCACCGTGCGCTGGCTCGCGCCGAGCGCAAGCGCGAGTGCGGAGCTCGACCACGATTCGCCGTCGGCCAGCAACGCAAGCAGCGACGCATGTTCTTCGTCGACGGGGCGCGCGAGCACGACTACCTCGGACGCGCGATGCGGCAGCAGCACGAAACCGTGCTTGGTTGCCGCGATATCGGCGAGCGCGCCGAGCATCGTGCGAAGGCGGCCGATCTCGACGCGCAGCCGCGCGCGAAGGGTTTCGTCGGCGTGCTTCATGCGAAAGGCGCGCGCGATGAGCGTGTCGCGCGGCACGTCGGCGGGCCACGCTTGCGCGAGCAGGCGCACAAGCATGAACGGCACGGGGCGCGTGGCGAGCGGCACGACGATCCCTTTCTCGCGCACGGCATAACGGCAGGCATCGACCACGAGCGCATTCGAAGCCATCAATGCTTCGACTTCGTCGAGCAGCAGCAGCCGTTCTTCGCCGCGTTCGATCAGGCGCGCGGCGGGCGTGTCGAGCAGGCGCGAGGCGCTCGCGACTTCAGACGCAAGACCGGGAATGCCCGCATGAAGCGCCGCGCGTTGCGCGTTGGCGAGCGCGGCGCGCGCCGTCTTCGTGCGCAGCCGCCGCATCGCGATACCCGCCACGATCAGTTCATGCGCGGCACTCGAAGCCGGCGGAAAAAGCGTGGTATCGAAGCCGTCGAGCAGACGTTCCGCCTCGTCGAGATGTCCGATCAGCAACAGGCGGCGGGCCTGCAGATAGCGCGCGTGTGCGGCATTGAGGCGGTCGCCGTGCGCCTCGAGCGTGGCGCGCGCGGCAGCGAGTTTTTTGACAGGCCAGCCGAGATCGCGTGACGCCAGCGCAATGTCGGCTTCGGCGACGATGCATCGCGCGCGGGCCACGGCGTCTTTTGCGCCGAAGGCGCGCGCCGCGCTGCGCACCAGCGCCTTCGCGCGCGGCAGATCGCCGAGCTGCGCCATCGCGATGCCCCGCAGCGCGAGCGCGGGCGCATCGTCGCGCAGCGCGACGCCGTTCAGCGCGCCGAGTGCGTCACCTGCCGCGAGCGCGCGTGCCGCTGCTTTGATCACCAGGTCCATTCGAATCTCGCCACACTTGTCACTCCCGTCGGTCGAATGCGCGAGACTAATCTAGCACACGACATCGGACATTCGACGGAGGGACCCGCGATGATCGTGCACATCATCATGAACGCGGTTGGCGCGACATTGCGACGGAGCCCCGCGCGAGATGCGACTGCTGTGCCGTTCTCGCAGCGCGCTTTTCCCGGCGCCACGACGATCGCATTCGCGGCCTGCGCGGCGCTGGCGATTGCATGGGGCGCATCGATATGGTCGCTGTGGACAATGTCGACGATGTCGACGATGGGTGACGTGCCGATGCCAGGCGGCTGGAACATGTCGATGATGTGGGCGCCCATGTGCGGCCAGAAGTGGCTGCGCGTCGCCGCATCGTTCGTCGGCATGTGGATCGTGATGATGGTCGCGATGATGCTGCCTTCGCTCGCGCCCGGGCTGTGGCGCTATCACGAAGTGCTGGGCCGCACGGGGGCGCGGCGCACGGTCTGGCTCACTGCGCTCGCCGGTCTCGGCTATTTCTTCGTGTGGGCGGTGCTGGGCGTAGTTCTGTTTGCGCTCGGCAGCGCCTTGATGGAAGCCGCGTTGCGCTTGCCGGCGCTCGCTCGCGCTGTGCCCGTCGCCGCAGGCGTCGCCGTGATGGCGGGCGGCGCGCTGCAGTGCAGCGCCTGGAAAGCGCGCTATCTGGCGTGTTGCCGCGCGGCGCCGGTGGCTCCAAAAATACGGCGCGGCAGCTACGCGGCGTGGCACCACGGCATTCGGCTCGGCGTGCATTGCATCGCCTGTTGCGCAGGATTGACGTCGGCTCTGATCGCGAGCGGCATGATGGATTTGCGCGCGATGGCGCTCGTCACAGCGGCGCTGACGGCCGAACGATTCGCTCCTTCCGGCGCGCGCGTCGGGCGAGCGATCGGCCTCGCCGTCATCGCGACGGGATGCTCGATGCTCGTGCTTGCTTTAGCAGGCCGCTGATGCCGCGCTCACTAACGCGGCGCACCGGTCCGCACCGATCATATCGACTTCACTTCTCCGCCATCCATGCGCAGCGTCGAGCCCGTCATCCAATGCGCGCCGGGCGACACGACGAACGCCATCAGTTCGGCGATTTCCTCGGGTGTGCCGTAACGCGCGATGCCTGCTTCCAGCGGAAATTTCGCGGTCGCTTCTTCGACGCTCATATTGTGCAGCGGCGCCCAATGTTCGAGATACGAGCGGCGGCGTCCCGTCATCACGGGGCCGGGCAACACGCTGTTGACCTGCACGCCGTCGGCGATGCCGCGATCCGAGAACGCCTTGGCCAGCGCGACGATCGCCGCGTTGATCGCGCCGACGGCGGCATACGGCGCCTTCGGAAACAGCGCGGAATTGCCGGACATCAGCACGACGGAGCCCGACGCCTGCTTCAATGCGGGCCATGCCGCGATTGTCAGGCGGCGCGCGCCGTGCAGCTTCAGCGCGAGGCCTTGCTCCCACTGCTCGTCGGTCATGTCGAACACGTCGATTTGCGGCACCGCGCCCGCGATGTTGAGCAGCGCGTCGATCCGCCCAAACGACGCCAGCGCCTGATCGATTACTTGCTGCGCGGCATCCTGCAATGACAGATCGATATCGATGGCAAGCGCCTTCGCGCCTGCATCGTTGACGGCGCGCGCCGTCTCTTCCAGATTCTCGCGATTGCGCGCGACGAGCACGAGCGCGCCGAAATCGCGTGCAAGCCGGATCGCCGTCGCGCGGCCGATGCCTTGGCTCGCGCCCGTAACGATTGCTACTTTGCTGGACATGTCAGTTCTCCTCGCAGATGTGTTTGCGTCAAACAACGACCACCATCTTGCCGTTTGCTTCGTTCGCTTCCATCACGCGATGCGCTTCGCGGATCTCGTCGAACGCGAACACACGCGACGGCGTGGCGTCGAGCCGTCCTGCGGCGACGTCGGCGGCAATCTGTTGCAGCGGCACGTCGGACAGCGGAAAACCGGGCGTGCCGAACACGAAGCTGCCGAAGAACGTCAGATACACGCCGCTCGACATCTGCAGCAGCGGGTTGAAGTCGGCGATGGGCGCGAGGCCGCCCAGCCAGCCGGCAAGGCACGCGCGGCCGCCGCGGCGCAGCATCGCGAGCGAATCGAGAATCACGCTGTTGCCCACGAGATCCAGCACGGCATCGATCTGTTTCGCTTCGGCGATGCGCTTCGACAGGTCGGGGCCTTCCAGTTCGACGCGCGACGCACCGAGCGCTTCGAGCATCGCAAAGCGCGCCGGGCTGCGCGAGGTGGCGATGACTTTGGCGCCCGCATTGACGGCCAGCTTGACGGCGGCCTGACCGAACGACGACGTTGCGCCGCGAATCACCAGCGTTTCGCCTTGCTTGATGTCGAGGTTGCGGAACAGGCAGGTCCACGCGGTCGCGTAGGTTTCGGGAATCGCCGCGAGTTCCGCCCACGGCACGTCGGCTTCGATCAGCGCGACGTTCGAAACGGGTGCTCGCGTGTACTCGGCGTAGCTGCCGTTGATCGTGCGCCCGAGGCCGCCCATCAACGCCGCAACCTTCGCGCCGACAGGAAATTCGCCGCCGGGACACGACTTCACGATGCCCACGCATTCGATGCCGCTCACCTTTGCCGCTTCGGCCCATTCGCCGCGACGCATGTGCATCTCGGCATGGTTGATGCCGAACGCCTTGATTTCGATCACGACATGACCTTCGAGCGGTTCCGGTTCCGGCAACTCCGTATAGACGAGGCTGTCGAGGCCGCCGAATTTTTCGAGCACGATGGCGCGCATGAGTGTTCTCCTGATATAGATGGCGCGTCGGGACGACGCAGTGTTGTCGGCGCAGTCGCGCCCGAATCAGCGGATCAGAAAGCCGGCGATGGCGGCGGCAATGTCGGCCGCATGGGTTTCGAGCGCGAAGTGGCCTGTGTCGAAGAAGCGCACGTCCGCGTTCGGCAAGTCGCGCCGGAACGCCTCGGCGCCCGCAGGCAGGAAGAACGGATCATGCTTGCCCCAGACGGCGAGAAACGGCGGCTGATGCGTGCGGAAGTACTGCTGGAACGCCGGGTACAACGCGACGTTGCTTTGATAATCGCCGAACAGATCCAGCTGGATGTCATGCGCGCCCGGACGGTTCATGTAGTAGTCGTCGAGCGAATAGCCGTCGGGCGATACGGATGCCGTGTCGCTCACGCCATGCGTGTATTGCCAGATCGTCGTTTCCTTCGTGAGCAGCGCGCGCAGCGCGTCGCGGTTTGCCTGCGACGGCTCCCGCCAGTACGCCTGAATGGGATTCCAGCCGTCGCTCAGCCCTTCCACATAGGCATTGCCGTTCTGCGACACGATGCCCGTGATGCGCTCCGGATGCTTCAGCGCGAGGCGAAAGCCCGTCGGCGCGCCGTAGTCGAAGACATACACGGCATAGCGGTCGAAGCCGATCACTTCCGTGAAGCGGTCGATCACATTCGCCAGATTGTCGAACGTGTACGCAAAGGTGTCGCGGGCCGGCAGATCGGACTGGCCGAAGCCCGGCAAGTCCGGCGCGACGAGGTGAAAGCGGTCCGCCAGCAGCGGGATCAGGTCGCGAAACATATGGCTGGAACTGGGAAAGCCGTGCAGCAGCAATAGCTTCGGCGCGCCGGCGCGGCCCGCTTCCCGATAAAACACGTTGAAACCGTCAACGTCGGCGTGGCGATGGGCAATCGTGGACATGGCGTTCTCTCCGCAAATGAGGTTGCTTCAACTTAAGGAGCGCGGCATGGGCCGCACGTTACTCGCTGCTTCGCACCTTGACTCGGAAACCGTGCCGTCGTCTTGGTAACCGTGCAAAGCATGTTGGACAGGTTACGAACTGTGAGTGTAACTTGTCAAGAGGTTTTTTAGTGGTTACAATTTGCATATCGACATTCTCATTCGTCAGAGCAAATGGACTACCGTCAGATCCCCGCCATGTTTCTCGCCGACGCGCCGGGCCTCGATTTCCTGAACTCGATTGCGACGCCCGTCGACGTGCCCGTCGACTGGATTGGCGATGGCGAAGGTTTGCTCGCGTGGCTGGAGCAGGCGGGCATGATGCCGCCCGAAGCCATTGCGTCGATCCGCGCGCGGGCCACGCCCGCCGAACTGGACGAAGTCGCGGCGAAGGCCCGCAGTCTGCGCGAATGGTTTCGCGGCTACGTGCAAAAGAGGAAAGGGCGTGCGCTCGCAGCGAAGGACGCGCGCGAGCTGGAACCGCTGAATCAGCTGCTCGCGCGCGACGAGCAGCATGGAGAGATCGTCGCGAATGCGCATGACGAAGCGATGGCGTTTTCGTTTCGGCTTCAGCGGCGCTGGCCGTCGGCGGAATCGCTGCTGATGCCGATTGCCGAGGCGCTGGCGCGAGTCGTGTGCGAAGAGGATTTCACGCACGTGAAGGCGTGCGAAGGGCCGGCGTGCACGCTGTTATTCGCCGATCACACGCGGGGTCACGCGCGCCGCTGGTGCAGCATGGCCGTGTGCGGGAATCGCGCCAAGGTGGCTGCGCATCGCGCGCGCCAGAAGGAAGCGAAGCACGGCTGACGCGAGCCGGGGAACAGTTCACATCGTTGGGAAGGAGGCGGCATGAATCACATCAAGGCGATTGCATTCGATCTTTACGGCACGCTGTTCGACGTTCACACCGTCGCGAGCAAATGCGACGAGGCGTTTCCCGGACGCGGTCAGGAGATCAGCAATGTGTGGCGTCAGAAGCAGCTCGAATACACGTGGCTGCGCAGCCTGATGAACCGCTACATTCCGTTCGAACACGTGACGGAAGAAGCGTTGCGATATGCAACCCGGCACCTCGGGCTGGCGCTGGACGAGCGCGCGGTCCGTCCGCTATCGGATGCGTATTTGCGGCTGCAGCCGTTTCCGGAAGTGCCCGAGGCGCTGCGTGCGCTGCGCGGCCATGGGCTGAAGCTGGCGATCCTGTCGAACGGCTCGCCGCATTCGATCGATGCCGTGGTCGGCAATGCGGGCCTCAGGGACAGCTTCGACCATCTGCTGAGCGTGGACCCGGTGCGCGTGTACAAGCCGGACAATCGCGCCTACGAACTCGCCGAGCACGCGTTCGGATGCAATCGCAGGGAAATCCTGTTCGTGTCGTCGAACGCGTGGGACGCGACGGGCGCGCGCTACTTCGGTTTTCCCACCGCGTGGATCAATCGCGGCGGCAAGGTGTTCGAAGAAATGGGCCAGCGGCCCGACTGGGAAGCGAACGGCCTCGACGGCGTGGCGAAGCTGTTCGCTTGAGCGTTGCGCATCATTGCTTGCCCGATGCAAGCTGCTGGTTCCGGTCGGTCAGGAACCGCAGCAGTCCGTCGATGCCGCTTTGCTGGATCGTTTCGCCGAACTGCTGCCGATAGGTCTGCACGAGCCACGCGCCCATCACGTTGAGGTCGTACACGCGCCAGCCTTGCGGCGTCTTGTGCAGGCGGTAGTCGATTTCAACGGGCTGCGCATTGGTGGACGCGATCGTGCGTACCACGGCGTCCGTATCGGTCGGCGCAATGCGCATCGGCGGATATTCGATCTGCTGGTCTGGGCGCAGCTGCGCGAGCGCGCCCGAATACAAGTGGACCAGCAGCATCTTGAACTGCTGCACGAGCTCCTGTTGCTGCGCCGGCGTCGCCGTGCGCCAGTAACGGGCGAGCGCGAGCTGCGTCGTATGCTCGAAGTCGATATACGGCAGGATGTCGCGATTCACGATATTCATGATGCGCGGAATGTCCTGCGGGTCGATTGCGCGCGAGTGGACTTCGTCGAGCACTTTCTGCGTCACCGTCTTGACGAGCAGCTGCGGATCGGAGCTGTCGACGGCTTGCGCCGATGCCGCCGTGCTGAAGGCAAACAGCGAACAGAACAACGCGGCAACGAAGAAAAGCGATCTCATGTTGGGAAAATTCATGATGCGAATCCGTGAATAAAACCGTGGGCAAACCGGTGGGGAAACCGCTGTGGACAGACCGCGGTGGAGACAGTTCAGGCACGCATGGCCTTTCGGCAGCGACAGACATTGTAGGGGCGCCGCACGGTTTTGGCAGATGAGGTGACAGCGCCTTCGAGCGGGAAATGCGGCTCAGGCAGCGGGGTTGGTCAGAAGCAGGCACGACGCTTCGGCGTCGGTTCGATTCTGTTTGCCCTGCACGCAGCCGCGCGTTGCGTCTAGATGGCAGCCGCCGCGCGCAATGCCTGGAGGTCCGACGGACTGAAGCCGAGTTCCTGCAAGATGGCTTCCGTGTGCGCGCCGAGGGCCGGCACGGAGTCCATGCGCGGCCGGTCGGCGGCCGTCATGCCGGGTGGAACCAGCGCGGGAATCGCGCCCGCAGCCGTATCGACCCGCGTCCACCGTTCGCGCGCTTGCAGTTGTTCGTGGTTCCACACGTCGTGCCTATTCTTGATGACCCGCGCGCCGAGATCGGCGAGTTGCCGCGTGCAGAACGGCGCGGCGATGGCACGTTCGAATGTGACGACCGTGATGCCTTGAAGCGGACGCATGATCGGACTCACTGTCATGAAGGACGCGGGAAAAAGCGCTGGCAGCGCGTCAGAACGAGCGCGGCAGACCCAGCATATGCTCGGCGACATACGCGAGGATCAGGTTCGTCGAGATCGGCGCGACCTGATAGAGACGCGTTTCACGGAATTTGCGCTCGACGTCGTACTCGGCCGCGAAGCCGTAGCCGCCATGAAACTGCAGACAGGCATTGGCGGCTTCCCATGATGCGTCGGCGGCAAGCAGCTTCGCCATGTTGGCCTGGGCGCCGCACGGCTCGTGCGCGTCGAAGCGGCGCGCGGCCTCGAAGCGCATCAGGTTGGCCGCTTCGACATTGACGTACGCGCGCGCAATCGGAAACTGCACGCCCTGGTTCTGGCCGATGGGGCGGCCGAACACGAAGCGGTCTTTCGCGTATTGCGACACCTTGTCGATGAACCAGTAGCCGTCGCCGATGCATTCGGCGGCGATCAGCGTACGCTCCGCATTCAGGCCGTCGAGAATGTATCGAAAGCCCATGCCTTCCTCGCCGATCAGATTGCTGGCGGGAATCTCGAGGTTGTCGAAGAAGAGTTCGTTGGTCTCGTGGTTCACCATGTTCGCGATCGGCCGGACCGTCATGCCGCGGCCGATCGCTTCGCGCAGATCGACGATGAAAACCGACATGCCTTCGCTTTGTTTCTTCACGTCGGCAAGCGGCGTGGTGCGTGCGAGCAGGATCATCAGATCGGAATGCTGGACGCGCGAGATCCACACCTTCTGGCCGTTGACGACATAGTGGTCGCCTTTGCGCACGGCCGTGGTCTTGAGCTTTGTCGTGTCGGTGCCCGTGGTCGGCTCGGTCACGCCCATCGATTGCAGGCGCAGTTCGCCGCTTGCGATCTTCGGCAGATAGAACTGCTTCTGCTGTTCCGAACCATGGCGCAGCAGCGTGCCCATGTTGTACATCTGCCCGTGACAGGCGCCCGAATTGCCGCCGCAGCGGTTGATCTCTTCCACGATGACGGACGCCTCCGTCAGGCCGAGCCCCGAGCCGCCGTATTGCTGCGGAATCAGCGCCGCGAGCCAGCCCGCTTTCGTGAGCGCCGCGACGAACGCTTCGGGATAACCGCGCTCTTCGTCGATCTTGCGAAAGTACGCGGACGGAAATTGCCCGCACAGATCGCGAATGGCTTCGCGGATGTCCTGAAACGAATCGGCAGCGGTATCTGTCATGGTGAGCGTCTTTCGTGGACAGGGGCGCAGTCACGCGAGCGTCGCGTGGGCCGTCATGGTCAGCCAGCCTTCGTGATCCTTCGACCACAGTTCGACCGTCCTGCCGTCCGCCGACGGCCGGCCGCACAGAAACATCACGTTGCCCGCGAAGCTCGGACGCATCGCCTTGTAGCTGAAATCGAGCACGGTGGCGGCGGGGCGCTGGCGACGCAGCAGGTCCATCAGCAGCGTGGCGATCAACGGTCCATGCACGACGAGGTTCGGATAGCCTTCCGTCTGCGTCGCATACGGTTTGTCGTAGTGGATGCGGTGCGCGTTGAAGGTCAGCGCCGAGTAACGGAACATCAGCACTTCATCGGGGACGATGTCGCGGTGCCACTGCGCGTGGTCGGGCGCGGTCACCGGCGACGCAGCGGGCGATCCGGGCGCGGCTGGCTCGCGGTACACGATGTCGTGTTCTTCGTCGATTGCGAGCGTGCCTTCGCACCAGATTTTATGGTTCACCGTGACGAAAGCGAGCCTGCCCGTGCGGCCTTGCTTTTCGGCGATGTCGACAATGGTCGATTCACGCGTGATCGCGCTGCCGACGCTCAGCGGCGCGAGAAAACGCAAACGTCCGCCCGCCCACATGCGACGAGGCAAGCCGAGGTCGGGCAGAAAGCCGCCTTTTTTCGGGTGCCCGTCATGGGCGATCTGCGATTGCGGGACGGTGGGGCGGAAGAAGATCCAGTGCCACAGATGAGGCAGCGGCTCGCCGGGAAGCGGGGGCCTGTCGTAGTCGAGCGTGGCGCTCATCGCCGCCACGGAAGCCGGCTCGACGATATCGGCGGCGCGCTGCGTGTGCGCATCGTTTGCGGCGGACGGATCGTTCATGTCGGTCTCCGTTGGTGGCGTCGGGCCAGCGGGTTTGTGGGCGCTACGGCGCGTGGCAACAGTGTCACGCGCTCGGCGCGAAGGCCACGCGCCGCAGCACATTCATCGGCCCGATGCGTTCGAAGAGGTCCCGATGCGCGGCGTCACGCACGAACAGCGAACCCGCAAATCCCAGCGCGTTCACGGAGATGCCTTCGACGCACTCCGCCAATCTCGGAACGACCAGCATCCAGCGGCGCGTAACCAGCAGGTTGTACGGCATCGCCTGACACGCCTGGCCATCTCGCTCGATCGCGCCCACGCCCGCCGCTTCGAGCAAGGCGCGGTAGCACGACAGCGCCGTCTTCGCGGTCTCGTCAGGCGCTGTTTCGTCGAATGCGATGCGCGCGAATGCGTGTCGAAACGGCAGGCGCGGCAGGTTCCACACGGCGCCCACGGAGCCTTCGATGACGGCATCGGCGAACAGCGATTCGATCGGCACGGCCGGCCCGTCGTCGCCGAGCGGCAGCGGCACGATCTGCAGATGCTTGTGCGGCTGGCTCGCGCCCGCTTCCGTGCCGCCGTTGTAAAACCCGATCCCGTCGAACTCCGCGATGCAGCGCATGAGCGCTTCGAGGTCGGCCAGATCGAGCAGCGTCTCCTGACGCTCGAACGCGCGCGTGACGATCAGCAGGTGATGGTCGATGACGCTGAACTTGTTCAGCAAGGCCAGATGCGTGCCGGAAATATCGGCGACGAACAGGTCGGGTTCGTAAGGAAGAAAAGGGTTCGCGGCCGGCTGGTGGTCGCGCTGCACGCGCGCCGCCTGCCGCCGCTGAAGTTCCTTGCGCGTGAGGCTCGACACCTGCCGCACGACGAAGCGCACATCTTCGCATTCGATCACGGTCTGCACGGTATCGATAGGTTTCAGCGCGCCGCATTGCAGCGCGTGTTGCGTTCGCTCGACGATGGCGGCCCACAGCGTACCGGGCACGAAGTGTTTTGATTTCATGGCATGTTGATGACAGGCATGGATGGCGCGACGCGCACGAATGCCCATGATGCTGCAACCCGCGTCCGTTGCGCAGGGTCGGAAACATCGCGATACAAATCGTGCCGGATGCAGCCGCGCGGCTATGGGACAATTCGCAGCATGAAAACGACCCGAATCTCACTCATCGCGGTGCTGTGTGTCGCGTTCAGTCCGCTGGCGCACGCGAGCCTGTCGAGCGGCGCGCACCAGTTCAAGAACGACGTCAAAACGGCGGGCCGGGACACCGGGCACGCCGTTCGCTACGCGGTACATGCCGTCGGACACGGCGCGAAATCGGCGGGTCACGCCGTAGCCGATACGACGAAGCACGGTTACCACGCGACGAAAAAGTTCGTGACGGGACACGGCTAGGCACCTTTACGCCGCAGCCGGGCGCCTAAAATTAACGATGAAACGAACGTTCCGGGCTGACGCCACGCTTTCGCACGCCGCCTGAGCTCACGCATCTGTCGCGACTACCCGCCAGTTCATGGAGGGGTCTATGAGACGCTTGTATTTCCTTGCTCCCGACGCACCCACCGCGAAGGCGATCGTCGACGACCTGCTGTGCGCGCGCATTACATGGCGGCATATCCATGTGCTCGCCAATCACAGCGTCACGCTCGAATCCTTGCCGGAAGCATCCTTGCTGCAAAGCAGCGACGTGGTGCACGCGCTCGAGCGCGGCGTCGCGCTAGGCGGCGCGACGGGCGCGCTGCTCGGCCTCGTCGCGCTGGTGTTTCCGCCCGCCGAACTGGCGATCGCGGGCGGTGCCGTCGTCATGCTGACATTGGCGGGCGCCGGTTTCGGCGCATGGACAGCTTCGATGATCGGCGTCAACGAGTCCAATTCGCGGCTCGAGCGCTTTCGCGAAGCGATCCGCGCTGGTCAACTGCTGATCATGGCCGACGTGCCCGGCTCGCGAGAGCACGAGATCGAACAGATGGTCGCGCAGCACGTGCCACGGGCCGATCTGGAAGGCGCTGAACCGACTACGCCGATCTTTCCCTGAGCGTCGTTCGAGCGTCGTCTGAACGGACGGCGATTCGACAACACAGTCCAAATCGCCGACAATCGGGAGCCTTGCAGGCGGGGCGGCTCGATCCGCTTCGTCGTGACGTTGCGTTGCGCCGCCGCACGAAAAGCGCCGACATTTCCTGCCTGCCGCGCAATCCGTCCCTGCGAATCCACGCTTTCGCACCCGACCCGCTGGTATATCGATGAGAAAGAATCTGGACGGCCTCGCCGTTTCGAGCATGGTGCTGCTGTGCCTGATCTGGGGGCTGCAACAGGTTGCAATGAAGTCGATCGCGGCCGATGTCGCGCCCCTGTTGCAGGTGTCGTTGCGCTCGGGCGTCGCGGCCGTGCTGGTCTGGCTGGTCAGCAAGCTGATCGTGCGCGACCGGTGGCTCAAGGGCGTCGCGCGCGGCGCGGGGCCGCTCGTCGGCGTGCTGTTTGCCGCGGAATTCCTGTTCGTCGCCGAAGGCCTGCGATGGACGACGGCGTCGCACATGGCCGTGTTCCTGTACACCGCACCGATGTTCGCCGCAGTCGGCCTGCAATTGGCGCTGCCCGCCGAACGCATGACACGCGTGCAATGGGCGGGCATTGCAATCGCGTTCGTCGGGATCGTGGTGACGTTCGCGGGACCGGGCACGCCGGCAGGCGCGGGATCATCGTCACCGAACTGGATGTTCGGCGACCTGCTGGGCATCTGCGGAGGGGCCGCGTGGGGGCTGACGACAGTCGCCGTGCGCGCAACGCGCCTGAGCGATGCGCCCGCCACGCAGACGCTGTTTCATCAGCTCGCGTGGGCCTTCGTGATCTTGCTGCCGTTCGCGCTGATTTCCGGGCAGACGGCTTTTCACGGCACGACGATGGTGTGGGCGAGCCTCGGCTTTCAGGCGATCATCGTCTGCTTCGGCAGCTATATGGCTTGGTTCTGGCTACTGCGGCTCTACCTCGCGTCGCGGCTGGGCGTGCTGTCATTCATGTCGCCGCTGTTCGGCGTCGCCATGGGCGCGCTGCTGCTGCACGAGCGGCTCGATCCGAACTTCCTTGCGGGCGCCGCGCTCGTACTGGCAGGGATGCTGGTCGTCAACGGGCGCGACTGGCTGAAGTTCATGTTCGCGCGGCAGCGGCGCGATGGAAAGATCGGTCAGGTATGAACCAGTGGGCGCCAACCTCGGGCGCCCGTCGCTGCCGGGCGCGCAAGGCTCCCAAGTTCGATCAAGACGAACCCGTCGCGCGCGCGTAGTCGGTTGAGGGCGTTTTCAGCAAGTCGGCCAGGTCGAGTTCGTTGCGCAGCATCGGCACGAATGTGTCGCGGGTTTCGTCGTAGTCGTAACGGGTGACGACGGCCTTGCGCCCGTCCGGCTCGCCCGCTTCGTAGCGGATCAGATTCACCGAGTTCGAAATCCGCGCGCGCATGCGCGTCGACACGGCCGTGCCTGCCTGCACGGCCCATACCGGCCGCGCGATGTCCATGCGGCTCGCGAGCGGCAGCACGTAGGGCAGGTGAATATGCCCGCCGACGATCAGATCGATGCCCGCCTGCGCCCATCGGCGGATCGCGGCCTCGCGGCCATGCAGCAGGTTGCGGGTGTCCTCCGGCGTCACGGACGCCACGGGATGATGCATGACCACCACGCGCAGTTGCGCGGGCGACGCGCGCAGCAGCCGTCGCGCGACGCGCTCGATCTGCGTGGCCGACACTTCGCCGTCCGTGTGCCGCGACACGCGCGCGGTGTTCAGGCCGATCACGAGCAGATCGCGCGACTCGAACACGGGTTCGAGGTCCGCGCCGAACGCGCGCCGGTGATTCGCGTAGGGACGCAGCACGCGCGCAAACACATTGAAGAGAGGAATGTCGTGATTGCCGGGAACGGCCAGCACTGGCATGGCGCCCAGCCGGTCGACGAACGCGCGCGCGGCCGCAAACTGCGTGCGTCGCGCGCGCTGCGTGATGTCGCCGGACAGCACGGCGAGGTCGGGCTTTTCTTCGGCGGCGAGCCGCAGCAAGGCCTCGACGACGGCGGGCCGCTCGGTGCCGAAATGCGGATCGGAAATCTGGAGCAGCAGCGTCATGTGCGGTTCAGGGCGGCGACATCGGCCTCGGGTTTCAGCAGATAAAGCGGCGTTTCGCCGACGCGGAATTCGAGCGGCATGGGCATCTTCATGACTTCGCCGTCCATCGCGATTTTGACACGCCTGCGCCGCTTCGACGGATGCGTGACCGTGAAGCGGCGAAAGCCGAAACCGATCACGTTGTCCGCATCGCTCATTCTGCTGATCGCGCCGCGCAGCGACAGCACGATCTGCGCAAGCCGGCCTATCGCGCGGGGCGCCAATGCGACCAGCAAACCTTGCGCCAGCAAGGGCGCCTCGGCCGCGCCGACCTGTTCGAGCTGAAGCCGGTTATTGGCGACGAACAGCGTCGACGTGCGGATCTCCTGCATCGTGCCTTCGTGATCGACATGCAGGCGCAGATGCCGGTGCCTTCGCATCAGCATCGCGATGGCCGAGCACAGCGCGACGATCCGGCTGCGTCCGAACTGGCGCTTATAGATTTCGCGATGTTCGAGCATCTTCGGATACAAGCCGAGGCTCGCGTTGACGAGAAACATGCGGTCGTTGACATAGCCGACCTGCACGGGATGCGCGCGCGCCGTCAGCAGCAGCGCAATGGCTTGCTCGGGGTCGGCGGGAATGCCGTGGTCGCGGCTGAAGTAATTGAACGTGCCGCACGGCAGCACGCCGAACGTGCAACCGCTGCCGATCGCGGCCTGCGCGACGGCGCACAGCGTGCCGTCGCCGCCCGCCCCGACGACGGCGCCGCCGCGTGCGACAGCGCGTTCGACGGCACGCTGCGCCGTGGCGGCGAGTTGCGACGGATCATCGACGAGCAGCAGTTCGTACGTGCGGTTCGCTCTGCCGAACGCGTGCTTCAGCAGATCAGCCGTGATCTCGCCGCGCTTGCGGCCCGATCCGGCGTTCATGACGATCACGAAGGGCGCGTGCGGGCCTACCTGCCGGGCTTCGCCGTGCAGAAGCTCAACGGATGGACGGGCGGCGTAGGGCATGGGGTCAGCGGTCCGGACACGAGATAGATGCGCTTTCGGTCGCGCGCGTGTACTGCAGCGGAAATATTCGCCGTCCAGCCACATCTGCGCAAGGTCTCGGTAGTGCGGGCTGTCGGGGTTGCGCGATTCATTGTGCGATTAGCCGAGCAGATTAGCCGGGCACATTATCCGGGCAGATTCACCGCGCGACGTCCACGATAACGCGAATCGACAGCCCGTTGATCTGCTGGAAATTGCTTGTGCGATCGCGCGGCATGCCTGCTTGCGGCCGCAACCTTTCGCGCTGGCAGTACGCGGGTACGTCGCGCACACAGTGCCCGTGAGATTACCGTGACCGGTCGCCATTGCGGCACATCGGTGCACATCGGCGCGCGCGCGACCGCTCGATTGCAGGCGTTCACGACAGCCCCTAACATCGCATTCGGACCAGCCGGCCGCCTTGCGATGCGGCACGTCTGAGGCAAGCGCCGACGCGAATCCGGCCGCGCTGGGGTGACTGTTCTTCGACTGGAGCAATTCCGATGCGAAAGATGAGAGCGGTACAGGTGAGCGGACCCGGCGGGTCGCTGGAACTGGTCGAGCGCGATGTGCCGGCGCCAGGCCCAGGCCAGGTGCTGATCAAGGTGCAGGCGTGCGGCATCTGCCACAGCGACTCGCTGACCAAGGACGGACTGTGGCCCGGCCTGACCTTTCCGCGCGTGCCGGGGCATGAAGTGGCGGGCGTGATCGATACCGTGGGTGCGGGGGTCGAAGGCTGGAAGGCGGGGGAGCGCGTAGGTGTGGGCTGGCATGGCGGTCATTGCGGACACTGCGCGAATTGCCGGCGCGGCTACTTCGTCGTGTGCGAGAAAGGGCAGGTGCCGGGCATTAGCTACGACGGCGGTTACGCCGACTTTCTCGTCGCGCCCGTCGAAGCGCTCGCGCGCATGCCTGAAGACCTGAACGACGTGGACGCGGCGCCGCTGCTCTGCGCAGGCATCACCACGTTCAACGCGCTGCGCAACAGCGGCGCGCGCGCGGGCGATACCGTCGCGATTCTCGGCATCGGCGGGCTCGGGCATCTCGGCGTGCAGTTCGCGCGGCGCATGGGCTTTCGCACGGTCGCGATTGCGCGCGGCGAGGACAAGGCGCCGCTCGCAAAGCAGCTCGGCGCGCATCACTACATCGACAGCCGCACGCAGGATCCCGCCGATGCGCTGAAGGCGTTGGGCGGCGCGAAAATCATTCTCGCCACGGTGACCAACGCCGACGCGATGACGGCCACGCTCGGCGGCCTGGGACTCAACGGCAAGCTGATCATCCTCGGCGTCGCCGACAAGCCGATCGAAGTGCCGCCCGTGCAGTTCATCATGGGGCGCAACGCGGTGCAGGGATGGCCGTCGGGGACATCGGCGGATTCGGAGGACACGCTGGCGTTCAGCGCGCTCGCCGACGTCAAGCCGATGATCGAAACCTTCCCGCTCGAGCGCGCCGCCGAAGCGTACGAGCGCATGATGAGCGGCGCCGCGCGGTTTCGGGTGGTGCTGACGATGCATTAATGGCTCAGCGATGGGCCGTCCGTCGTGCAGCAGCGCGATGGCGGCCTTGTTTTCCTGCGTCATTCTTCCCGGCCTTTGTTCCGGCGCTTTTTCGCGATTTGCAGTTTGATTTCCGGGCTTGCGGCACGTGCGGTGCGCGTCGCGCTGTCCATCGACACGTCCCCCAGGCGGTTTCGCTCCCGGCAACGTGTAAACTGCTGCCTTTTCGAAAATTCTGGTGGTATGGTTCAAGCCCCTCAGCGCACCGTGGTCAGTGGTCCGACCCTCGTTCGCCTGCTTGCGCGCCTGACGGCCGCCGATGCTCCCGCTTCCAGCCAGTCGCTGTCGGATCAGTTGAGCCAGTGGCTCGGCTGGACGGACGCCATTGCGTTGTCGACGGCGCTCAACGGCACGCCGCCC
>BBSL01000246.1 GCA_001319865.1 Burkholderia sp. E7m39
CGGGGCTGCTCGGCGGCCACTTCGAGCGACTGCGCCAGGCCGCCGTGCCGGATACGCCGGATTCGCCAGGCGCGATGGAGGCGCCGGGCGCGACGGGCGCCTCCCGGGCGCCCACCGCGAAGCCAGGTGCATGGCTGGACGTGTTTCGCGAGGACATGCAGAACGTGCTGCTCGCGGAACTGGAGATTCGTTTTCAACCGGTCGAAGGGTTGCTCGCAGCCCTTCGCATCAGCTAACTGGGACAAGATGTCCAGATATCGCATTGATTTTGCCGTTGTCTTTGTCGTAGGTCTGATTGCCGTCGCGTGGGTCGGGGCCGGTTACATCGTCTCGAACCCGCTGGCACTCGTGGTCACGCTGCTGGTGGGCGCCTGCTATGTGGCGGGCGCGCTCGAACTGCATCGCTACCACGAGGCGACGGCCACGCTCACACACGCGGTCGCCGATCTGACGCAGCCGCCGGCGAAGCTCGCCGTCTGGCTCGACAGCCTGCATCCCGGTTTGCGCAACGCGGTGCGCATACGCATCGAGGGCGAGCGCGTCGCGTTGCCGGGGCCGGCGCTCGCGCCGTATCTGGTCGGGTTGCTGGTGCTGCTGGGCATGCTGGGCACGCTGCTCGGCATGGTCACCACACTCAAGGGCACGGGCGCCGCGCTGGAAAGCGCCACCGACCTGCAGGCCATCCGCGCGTCGCTTGCCGCGCCTGTCAAGGGGCTGGGGTTCGCATTCGGCACGTCGATTGCGGGCGTCGCGACCTCGGCGATGCTGGGCCTGCTGTCCGCGCTGTGTCGCCGCGAGCGGACGCAGGCGGCGCAACTGCTCGACACGAAGATCGCTACGACGCTGCGCGCCTACTCGCAAAGCGCCAAGCGGGACGAAACCTTCAGGCTGCTGCAACGCCAGGCCGACATGATGCCGACGCTGGTCGACCGCCTGCAGACGATGATGACGGCCATCGAACAGCAGAGCCTCGCCGTGAACGAGCGGCTGGTCGCGAGCCAGCAGGCTTTTCACACCAAGACGGAATTGGCGTATTCGCGCCTCGCCTCCTCCGTGGCGCAGTCGTTGAAGGACAGCGCGGCGGAAAGCGCGCGCGCCGCGGGCGCCGCGCTGCAGCCTGCGATGGAAGCGGCGATGGCCGGTCACGCACGCGAAATGGCGTCGCTGCGCGACACGGTCGGGGAGGCGGTTCAGCGCCAGCTGGACGGCCTGTCAACGGGCTTCGAAGCGACCACGGCCAATGTCGCGGAACTCTGGAACAAGGCGCTCGCGGCGCACCAGAGCGCGAGCGAAGCGACGGTGCATGACTTGCGCGCCTCGCTCGAGCGCTTTAACGAGAGCTTCGAGCAGCGCTCGACGGGGATGCTGGAAGGCGTGTCGGCGCGACTCGACGCAACGGCGGGCACGCTCGCGCAGACGTGGCAAGACGCGCTGTCGCAGCAGCAGCGCGCGGGCGAAGCGCTCGCCGAGCAGAACCGGCAGTCGCTGACGACAGCCGCGGCCGCGTTCGAACAGCATTCGGCGGCGCTGCTGCGCGCCGTCGACGCATCGCACGCCGGTCTGCAGGCGGAACTGGCGTCGCGCGACCAGCAGCGTCTGGACGCATGGAGCGCATCGCTCGAAGGCGTCGCGGCAACGTTGAGCCGCGAATGGGAAGCGGCGGGCGCGCGCACGGCGAGCCGCCAGCAGGAAATCTGCGACACGCTGGCGCAGACGGCGCGCGATTTTTCGGAACAGACGCAGACGCACGCGAACAGCACGATCGCCGAGATTTCGCGGCTCGTGCAGGCCGCGTCGGAGGCGCCGCGCGCGGCGGCGGAAGTGGTCGCCGAATTGCGCCAGAAACTGTCCGACAGCATGGCCCGCGACAACGCGATGCTCGACGAGCGCAGCCGTCTGCTCGCCACGCTGGAAACGCTGCTCGACGCCGTGAATCACGCCTCGACGGAACAGCGCACGGCCGTCGATGCGCTCGTGTCGACGTCGGCGGGTTTGCTCGAACGCGTCGGCGCGCAGTTCGGCGACAAGGTCGAAGCGGAAACGCGCAAGCTCAACGAGATCGCCGCGCACGTCACGGGCGGCGCGGTCGAAGTGGCGAGCCTCAGCGAAGCATTCGGCGCGGCAGTGCAGCTTTTCGGCGAGTCCAACGACAAGCTGATCGCGCATCTGCAGCGCATCGAGGCGGCCCTCGACAAGTCGCTGATCCGTAGCGACGAACAGCTCGCGTACTACGTCGCACAGGCGCGCGAAGTGATCGATCTGAGCATGCTGTCGCAGAAGCAGATCGTCGAAGACCTGCAACAGCTGGCGGGTCAGCGCGCGTCTTCGGGAGTCGACGCGGCATGAACGACGACATCGACGGCGGCGTCGAACCCGCGACGCCCATCTGGGCCGCCTTCAGCGATCTGATGTCCGTGCTGCTGGGCGCGTTCGTGCTGATCCTCGTCGGCGTGATCGGCGTGCAGCTCGAACTGTCCGCGCGGCTCGACGATGCCGTCAAGCAGCGTCAACAGGAGGCGCAGCGGCGCAAGACGCTCGAGCAGGCGCTTGCCGGGCCGCTGGCGGCCGGGCGCGTGACGCTCGTCAACGGGCGCATCGGCATCAGCGGCAACGTGCTGTTCGCGCTGAACTCCGATCAGTTGCAGCCACAGGGCCGCGAGCTGCTGAGGAGCCTCGCCGGCCCGCTGTCCGCCTATCTGCGCTCGCACGACGAGATCCTGATGGTGAGCGGCTTCGCCGACGACCAGCAGGTGCGCGCGGGCAACCGGCGCTTTGCCGACAACTGGGAGCTGTCCGCGCAGCGCGCGTTGACCGTGACGCGCTCGTTCATCGATGCGGGGATTCCCGCTTCGTCCGTGTTCGCGGCTGCGTTCGGCTCGGAGCAGCCGGTCAGCTCGAACGCGGACAGCGAAGGGCGCGCGAAGAACCGGCGCGTCGAGATTGCGGCCGTGCCGAGACCGGCATCGTCGGGCGGCGGCAGCCGTGAATAGCATTCGCGACGGCGAGACCTGCGTCCCGCACCAGGGGTGCCGGGCACGCGCGACGCTCGACGCATGGCGCGAGCAGGGCGCCCATCGGTTCGACCCGCTGCGTTTTCATTTCATCGACGCGTTGGCGCGGCGCGCCGACCGTCACCAGGGCGAAGCGCGGCGCGTTCTCGACGAACGCCTGTCGACGTTGCTCGCCGCCTATGCCAGCGATCTCGCGGACCATGCGCAGCCGGCGCTGGCGGCAGCCGATCAGCCAGCGCAGCCCTGCGCGCCCGCGCGCGGCCCGCTCGCCGAACTGGCCGACTACATCGCCAGTCAGGCTGCCGAGGTGGGCAAGCACGCCGTGCAAGGTGATGCCGCGCGCGCCGAGGTGAACGCGCTCGATTACTTCCGGCAAACCTGGTCCAGGGTCAGTACCGAGAAACAACTGCGGCAGTCGCTGGAACAGGTGCCGGGCAATGCCGGTCCCCTCAATTCGAGCAGCCTCGTGCACCGCTCGCTTTCGCTGATGCGCGAGGTATCGCCCGGTTATCTGCAGCAGTTCCTGTCGTACGTCGAGGCGTTGTCGTGGATGGAGCAGATCACGGGCGCCGCGACGCCGCCTGCGAGGGAAGCACCGCGCGCCGCCGGCGCGAAGAAGGCCACGCGCGCCAAATCGCGCTAGCCGCGCACGGCGCGCTACGCCGTGTCCACCTGCTTCCTGTGTTGCGACGCGAGCTTGTCCTGCTGGCTCGGCGGAACGGGGTCGTAGTGGCTCAGTTCGATGCTGTAATTGCCGTGCCCGCCCGCAATCGCATTGAGCCGCGATTGATAGTCGGCGAGTTCCGATAGCGGCACTTTCCCCGCGACGACCACCGCGCGCCCCGCCAGATTGCGCGTGCCCTGAACCTGCGCGCGCCGTGCCGACAGATCGCCGATGATGTCGCCCATGGTCGTTTCGGGCGTCATCACTTCGATGTTCACGACGGGCTCGAGCAGGATCGGCTGCGCTTTCAGGATCGCGTCGATGAAGGCCTTGCGGCCCGCCGTGACGAACGCGACTTCCTTCGAATCGACGGGATGGCTCTTGCCGTCGAACACGGTGACGCGCACGTCCTGCATCGGAAAGCCCGCCAGCGGTCCGCTTTCCATGGCCTGCAGAATGCCTTTCTCGACGGCGGGCATGAACTGGCCGGGAATCGCGCCGCCCTTCACGGCATCGACGAACTCGTAACCTGTGCCGCGCGGCAGCGGTTCGACACGCAGCATCACTTCGCCGAACTGGCCCGCGCCTCCCGTCTGCTTTTTGTGCCGGTGATGGCCTTCTGCCTTGCCGCCGATGGTCTCGCGATACGCGATCTTCGGCGGCCGGGTGATGACGGCGAGTTTGTACTGATCGGTTAGCCGCTCCAGCATGTGCCGCAGATGCAGTTCGCCGAGTCCGCGCACGACGGTCTCGTTGGTGCCGACGGGGTGTTCGATCTTCAGGCAAGGATCTTCGGCTGCGAGCTTCT
>BBSL01000247.1 GCA_001319865.1 Burkholderia sp. E7m39
GGTGCGCCAGTTCGCAAAACCCCGACTTGCTGACTGACCACTTCGGAGACAGTTGTCTGACCGTAGTGGGTCGTGTGTGTTGCCGTTCGCGCAATGATTTCGTTGATTGCACACCGATTCGCAATTAACGGCCACGAAGCGACGCTCGTCCGCGACTTCGCTCGGTCACTCAGACGTCGGCTCCGCCCAGTAACCGGCCGTTCCATTGACAAGCTAACAAAATAGCGTGTCGACGTTCGCTGGAATGTGCCGTCCGCACAATCACTTCGCAAATTTCATCCGGAAGTGTCCTTACCGACTCTCCCTGCTCTGTCCTATATTCAAGATGCAGTTGTGGGCCGTCGCGACATTTACTTGGCGCTGTGCGACCTACAAGCGGTGGAGTTTCAACTGCGCGTCCGGGTGGTTCAATAACGTGGGCCTAGGAGGGACAAAAGATGGCGGTCAACAACATGGCGTGGAATTGGGGTTGGGCATACGGCGGCGATAACGGAACTTCGGTCAGCATGCAGGTCAATTTCGCGCCGCAGATGGCGGTGGCTCAAGCGTCACTGTCGGGAGCAGTCGGAGATGGGCTTTGTATGGGGGGCATCACACAATATCGAACCCGTCAGACGCCCGATGGTCCGGACCAGGACCACGACTTTGGCTGGGACTCGAATTTCGGCTACACGCCCGTAGTCTATGATCCGATCATGACGAGCGTGTCCGCCGAGCTGGATGTCGGAGGCAATGGCCAACAGGGCGTCATGACGCTTTTGGTTTGGCTGTGGGGTTAACTGAAAGGAGCGAGCAATGAACCCGCAAACGATTCAAACGCACAAAAATGCTGGTGCGACAATCCCAGTTCACTCAATCAAGGCCTGCGTCATCTACGAGGAAGTCAGCGGAAGAATTCACCACTATCACCGTGTTCTTACTCTCGTTGGGGGCCAAGAGCCAACGGAACAGGAGATCGCCGAGCACGCTCTGAAAGAGCTAACTAAGCGCGGGAAACAAACGGCGACCGTCAATGTATTGCATATTGGGCCCCACGCATTTGAGCCAGGCAAAAAATATCGAGTCGACCACGAGAAGCAAGTGCTCATTCCTCTGGGAGAGCAAAGCTAAAACTAGCCTAATCATTTGGACGCGATACCTGTCACCGCGGCAATGGCAACGACCACCCGCCGCTGCCCCCCGGAGACGCGCTTGATCGACGGGCGGCAATGGGTCGTGTGTTGCCGTTCGTGCAATGATTTCGTTGATTGCACACCGATTGGCAATAAACGGCCGGTTCCAGTCATTCGCTTGATTGAACACGCGGTCACTCGAATGACGGGTATTGCTTTGACACCGGTCTGCAACTAAATCGAAGTTACATGCCAGCGACGCGGAATTACGCAATTGCTTCGCCTGTAAAATGTGTGAAAGGATTCACCGGAAAAATTCACGCAGCTGTTGAAACGAGGAGACGTCATTGAGCAACACGGGCGTTGCAGCGGTTTGGCTACCTTGGCATGGAGTCGTCCGCGGTGCCGCGACAGTTGCGCAAGCGCGGCCGGTGCCGAACAACGGCCGATATTGCGAACGACATCGCATGACCCGACCCCGTACGCTTTGCGTCGACGAGCGCTCCGACGGAAGCGCCGGAGCGTTTTGCACATCAGGTACGCAAGGACCGCAACCCCGTGCGCACTTCATTGGCGAAGATCATGGGTTCTTCCCACGCCGCAAAGTGACCGCCTGTTTCCGGTTTATTGAAGTAAATCAGGTTGTGGTACGCCTTTTCAGTCCAGCTCTTTGGTGCCTGGTAGTTTTCACCAGGAAACGCGCTGATGGCGGCGGGCACGTTGACATCGG
>BBSL01000248.1 GCA_001319865.1 Burkholderia sp. E7m39
AGTCCGTCGATCTCAGTGATGAACTGCGGATACGAATTCAGCCGAGCTTCGCATTTGCGCCAGTCGTAGCCGCTCGCCCAGTATTGCGCTAGCCCCTGAATCGTGGTGAGCTGGATGCCCTGCGATTCGTCGGGCACCGTCTCGCGATCCGGCCAGCGCGTCGCCTCGATGCGGCGCCGCATGTCGGCGAGTTGTGATTCGGGAACCTGAACACGAAACGGGCGAAGCGCGGACTTGTCGCCGTTCGCGGGTTCCGTGATCCTGCCGATTGCTGCGCTCGTGTCGGCAAACGCAAGGCGGCTCAGCGAGCCTGCCGCGAGTGCTGCAGCAGCCATACCAACGAAGTTGCGGCGGGAAGAGGATTGAGGCGTGTCTTTGGACATGAGATCGGTCTCCGGCGTGAGTCAGTGCGTGGCGTTGCGCGTGAAGTCGGCGATGTGCAGCTTCACGAATTCATACATGCTCATGGGCTTGCGGCCTGTGAGTTCGAACAGGTCGTTCGTCATGCGGTCGTAGCGCCCTTGGGCGTGCAGGTCAGCCATCACGGCCAGATGATCGACGACGTGAGAGGGAATGCCGAGCTTGCGCAGTGTGTCGGCCCACGGCGCGACGGGTACGTTTCGGTAACGGATGGGCCGGTCAAGCGCTTCACAAAACACGCGCGCAGCCTGTTCGAGATCCGTTGATTCGAGGCCCGTCAGGTTATAGATGTTGCCGATATGCGGCACCGGATCTTCCAGAATCACCGAGACAGCATTCGCAACGTCAACCGCCGAGATAGGCGAAGTTTTGCTATTGCCAAGTGGCAGTGCAAGTTCGTCGTTGTCGCGCACGCCGGCTGCGCCGAGCGTCAGGAAGAAGCTTTCCAGAAACGCCGTTGGCCGTACCGTGACGACGGGCAGCCCCGACCACTGCAAGACCTGCTCGGCGAGCCAATGCAGCTTGTGCTGTGGACTGCCGGTGGTCTCGGTGATGCTCATCTCCGTGACTGTCATCTGCGACATGTTGACGATCACTTCGACGCCGTGATGACGCGCCACCGCCGCAACATTGACGGTCGCCTCAAGATACGCGGCAGAGACGGACATGCCGAAGTAGACACGTGAGCAGCCTTCAATCGCGCGGTGCATCGACGTGAGATCGGTTAGATCGCCGACCATGACTTCGGCGCCAAGCCGGCGCAGTTCGTCAGCGCGTTCGTCGTCTTTGCGGACCAGTGCGCGCACTTTATAGCCCTTCGCGAGCAGTGACGTTGTCACATTGCGGCCGATTCCACCAATTGCACCGCCTGCACCCGTTACGAGAATGGGGCGGTTATGGGCAGGTTTCGTTGTCATATCACATCCTTCCAGGAAGAGTTCCGGTACACCGCGGCTGCGCGTACGTTGCATCCATTGAATCTTCATTTATGTATGTATATACACACTTTAATCTGAAGATCGGTGCGTGCGCGCCTTCGATGTTAGAGCGGTGATGCGAGGCTCGCCGATCACGCAGTCTGAGTGCGCTGATCGTCGGATGCCTGTTCGTTGGCGACCACCGGGTGCGCAATCCGTTCGTGAATATGCGCGGTCGGCGTCCGGTCGATCATCAGACTCAGCAGTTCAGCGCGATTGTAGTGACCGGCCGAGTCCATCAACATCTTGCGGCGGTCGATCAGCGTGAAGTCGAGATCGACGATGACTTCGCCTTCTCCGGTGCGCAGCGGTTCAGCCATCAGCATGCCGTCAGGCGCGACGATCGTGGTGAAGCAGCCGCCCGAGATCGGACCGATTCCACAACCGGTGTCCTTCATGATCTGCGCCTGCTGGTCGGCGTCGAGCCACGCCGTCGCGTTGACCACGAACGCGCCGGACTCGAGCGCATGCTGGCGGATGTTGATTTCCATCCGCTGCGCGAAGCCCTCGCCAAAGGCCGAACCGGGGTACATCGCCGAATGGATCTGCTCGCCGTCGGCGATCATCGCGTAGCGCGCGAGCGGATTGTTGTGCTCGAAGCATGCGAGCTGACCTATCCGGCCGACTGCGCTGTCCACAGCACGCAGGCCTGAGCCGTCGCCCTGGCCCCAGATCATGCGTTCGAAATGCGTTGGCGTGATCTTGCGGCGGCGCTGGATCAGCGTGCCATCGGCATCGAAAAGCAATTGCGTGTTGTACAGTGTGCCGCCGTCGCGCTCATTGACGCCAATGGACACGACCATTCCGGCCTTTCGGGCGGCTTCTCCGATGGCATCGGTCGCGGCGGATGGCACGGTGACGGCCTGCTCGAGCAGGCGCAGATGTTCGGTGCCCGAGAGAAGCTCGATGCCCGTCTGGACAGACGCAAAGTAAGGATAATAAGGCACGACCGTTTCGGGGAAAGTGGCGAACTGCACGCCTTTCTTGCCCAGTTCGTGGATCTTCTTTACGACCTTTGCGACGGTGGCTTCACGACTGTAGAGGACCGGGCTGAACTGAACGGCTGCGGCGTTGACGACTTTCATGCGAACTCCTTGACGAGGGGACTGGGTATCGGGCGGGGGTCAATCTTGTGTAACGCGACATCCGCCGGAATTGTTCACATCACACGCGACGGCAAATCGCGCGGGATATTCATCAGCTGATGGGCACCGGCTTCTCCCAGCAGTCGCGCTGCGTGGCTCTGTGCCGCCGACCATGCGCTTGCAGCGCTTTTGAGCAATGCCTGGCCTTCCCGCGTAAGCGAGAGTGGGCGCCTTCGACCATTGCTTGCGTGCGCATTATCGGTGACCCAGCCCTGCGCGATCAGCGGCTGCAGGCTCCTCGACAGCGTCGATCGCTCGTGATGATTCCTTCGACCGAGATCCGAACGGCTGATGGGCCCGAACTCCGCAATGAACACGAGCAATGAGAATTGCGGGGCCACGATGCCGAACGGCCGCAACGCATCGTCATAGACGGAAGTCACCACACGTGAGATCTGGCGAGCGCGCGTCATCAGACAATTGCGCGCAATCCGCTGTGCAGCCGGATCAGCCGCAGTGCGGTCCAGTGCATGCGTGACAGTCGATATGCATATGCACTACCTCGGCAAGCCCAGTTTTGCGGCGCGGCATTCTGCTCGCGATGGGCGTATTGGAGCGGATGAACGTATCTGGCTCATGTCCCGAGGTAGTTTGAATGTAAGCGTTCGTATCCTTGTCCGTTTGCAGATACTTTGGGATACAAGGACTTGTTCCTGGCGATCACAACTCTTAGTCCATTGCGGGTGTACGCAAGTCGCTCGCGGCACTTTAGATTTGCGACCTAACGGCACTGTCAATTCCGACATGAGCCGAACAAACGTTCAGAGGTCAATCATGAGCAATTCGCAAAAGGTCGCTATCGTCACGGGTGCATCGCAAGGCATTGGCGCCGAGATCGTCAAGGGTTTCCGTGAGCAAGGCTATCGCGTCGTCGCGGTGGCACGCTCGATCAAGCCATCGGAAAATCCGAACGTCGTGACAATCGCCGGCGACATCGGCGAGCGCGAAGTGGCACAGCGCGCAGTATCGGAAGCCGTCAAGCGCTTCGGCCGCGTCGACACGCTGATCAACAACGCGGGCATCTTCATCGCCAAGCCATTCACGCAATACACGGCGGAAGACTATGCCGCGGTGATGAACGTAAATGTGAACGGCTTCTTCCACATCACGCAGCTCGCGATCGCAGAAATGGAAAGGAACAAGAGCGGTCACGTGCTGCAGATCACGACGAGCCTCGTCGATCACGCGATCGCGGGCGTGCCGTCGGTGCTCGCATCGCTGACCAAGGGCGGCCTGAACGCGGCCACGAAGTCGCTCGCCATCGAATACGCGAAGACGGGCATCCGCGCTAACGCCGTTTCGCCGGGCGCCATCAAGTCGCCTATGCACGCGCCAGAAACGCATGAGGCGCTGGGCGCGCTGCATCCTGTCGGCCATATGGGCGAGATGAGCGACATCGTCAACGCCGTGCTGTATCTCGAATCCGCACCGTTCGTCACGGGAGAGATCCTGCACGTGGACGGCGGTCAGAGCGCTGGCCACTGAGCATGCCGAGGCGCCCCTACAGGGGTGCCCCTCGCGCATTTCGAGGCGGTGATCCGTTCGGTGTCGATAGGCGTGCGACTACTGTTTCTGACATCCGATATGACGGCGCGCAGCCCGGTGTTGCAGTCGCTGGATCCAGTGCGCCGCAGCCGTGTATCGCACTGTATCTGCAGTGCAGGTTGATAGCCGAGATTACAAAAGCGCGGCTCTCCGACACACGCGGGGTACATCTGCGCGCTTTTCTCACTTTAATACTTCCATTTATCAACTGGAGCGAACCATCATGACTCGAATCGAAAACGTGCTGTACACAGGCAAGATCCATACGACGGGCGGCCGCGAAGGGGCCGCGCGCAGTTCGGACGGCCGCCTCGACATCAAGCTCTCGCGACCGGGTTCCGCAGGTACCGGGACGAATCCCGAGCAACTGTTCGGCGCCGGCTGGTCGGCATGCTTTATTGGCGCAATGAGTGGGGCCGCACGCGTCTTGAACGTCATGCTGCCGCCCGACACGAGTGTTGATGCCGAAATTGATTTCGGGACCACTGACGCCGCCTACTTCCTTGGGGCGCGATTGAACGTGAGCCTTCCCGGCTTGCCGCGTGACGTCGCCCAAGCGCTCGTGGAGCGGGCACATCAGACCTGCCCGTATTCCAAGGCTACGCGCGGCAACATCGATGTCGTGATCGCGCTCATTTAACCGGAATCCCTGCTTGAACGAGTAGATAAGCTCTCTTGCGAACTGCTAGGCCCAAACACCTGATGAAGGAGCAGCACCATGCCAATGATCGACGCACTCTGGCCGGAAGACGCCTTGACCCGTGAGGCGGAAGCCCATCTGATCAAAGAATTGACTGACATTCTGATCAAAGCGGAAGGGTATGATCCAGCCAATCCAATTGCACAGCGCGTATCTGTTCTCAATCTCCATCGACCTGCTGCGGTATTCGTCGGCGGGGAACGCTCGAAAGCAGCGCGCTACCGGATCATTCCGTCGGCGCCTGAGGGGCAATACACCTACGAGTCACGTAGAGCGCTGGTTAAGGCCGTCACGGAAGCGGTAGCTCGCGCCGAGAACCGACCGTTCGAAGAGGTCGCGTCTCGCGTCTGGGTCTTCCCCACGGAGATTCCGGACGGTACCTGGGGAAGTGTTGGCACCATCTTGAGGCTAGCCGACATTCACGCTTTGCTTGCCGGTGAGGCCGAACGGAGCGCCGGCGCGGAGCGACTTGCGCGCAGACGGCGTGAAAAGGCTCGTACGATGCTCGATGCCACTGTCGATGTATTCCAACGGGTGAGGGATGACGCTTAGCGCGAGCTTGCAGGTCGACGGGTACGAGCCTAGCCTGGTGTTGCCGATATTTGCGCTTCGAAGCGTGTTGTGTCGTGTAGCTTTCGGCAAACGTGTAAGGCCATGACGGGTTTGCGTCTCTCAGCTAGTCTTGGTTCAGCTTAGGTCTCGAATCCGTTGCGCTGCTCGCCGAGTCGGATAGTACTGATCTAGGCTGGATGGAGGATGACCGCCAGAGGGACGAACCCTGTCACTACACATATGAAAGTGATCGTAAGCAGCTCGATGGCGTTCAAGTGCCGGTTGGGGGCGCCAAAGCGGCCTTTGGGCCGCACCCGTACCAACCGGCCGAATTGGGTGAGCCTGTCAGTTTTCTTGTGTGTGGTACTTGATCATGATCCGGTCGCGCTCCCAACGAGAAACGGATCAAGATCTCGCTTGACGCACTCACTCCGAGTGAATACCGGGAGAGTCCCGGGCTGACAACATAACCCAGTTGATTCCCCGGGTCACAAGCTCGATACCAGGACTTTCTCGGCTTCCGCAAGAAGCGCCCGTGCGTACTCCGAAGCGAAATATTGTCGTTGTAGTGGGTGACGTCAGCATCTGCTCCGGAGCCGACGGACGCACTGCCGTTCCGAATTGCGATGAGACGACGAGACGCGCGTAAGCGGAAGGGGCAGCCTCACGCACAATCGGGGGCACGTCGACTGCTTGGTTAGCGGTCACCCTCGTTCGTGTACTCTCTATCGACTTTGTCGGAACTCTCTGAGCGGTTCGTCAGTGCGCGCTCCGTTGGGATACGCGGTCGTTTAGCGCGAATTCAGAGCGGCGACTACGCGTGAAGAAGACCGCAACCGCGCCGATCAGCGATGCGACGCCGAGGCCGTACAAGCCGCCCGACACCGAGCCCGTATGTTGTTGAAGATAGCCGAAAGTGGCTGGCGCGAAAAAGCCGCCGAGATTGCCGACGGAGTTGATGAGAGCGATCACGCCGGCCGCGACGCGCGCATCGAGATAGCCTTGCGGAATCGGCCAGAACAGCGACGCCGCCGCCTTGAAGCCGATCGCGGAGAAACAGATCGCGACGAACGAGAACACCGCATTGCCGGTCGTCGAGGTGAACAGGCCGCACGCCGCGATCACGAGCGCCACGGCGACCCACGCCTGCTGGAAGCGCCAGCGCGCGGAGAGCAACGCGAAGCAGTACATCGCGACGATCGCGATCATCCATGGAATCGTGTTGTAGAGGCCGACCTGAAAATCCGTGAGGCCGCCCATGTTGCGGATGATCGTCGGTAGCCAGAAGGTCGCAGCAGTAACCTCGGACTCAGCAGACGCAACAGTCATTTCCGGTTAACGGGGACTTGGCTCGACGGCAAACGACCTTTCCACCCCGCTGACGCCATTTCACGAGGCAGATGGAATGTGAAACTCATTTCCCGAGAACTCACATCACCAGCGGCGCAAGCCGGTCGGTGTCAGCGGAATGTGGGGCTCCATCCGTCCCACAGAGTCCATTCCACGCGCGTGTCGTCGACCGAGCGGGCAATCATGATGGGCGGTCGGCCGACATGTCTGTCGACCGGAAAAACTTGCTCGCGGATGTTTCAAAGTGCCGGCCATCGCCCGGAATGGCACCACTTTCACCTGCTGATCGCACCATTGACTGGGTCGTGTAGGCCGTACAGTTTGTCCAGCGGGTTCGCCTTTTCGTGAAAGACAGGTGCTTCTGGCCTCGTGATGAGGCACAACGTAAGGCACGCCACCCACCGGCGGCCGCAGCGATCACAGCGGTGCAGCAAGGCCGGGCAGGAATCGGTGCAGCGACCGCCAGCGACCTGCTGCGCGCTGTTGGAAGTAGCCGGGTGCCCGCACTTGCCCGGCGCGGCACTCGCTGCACCATTCGAAACACACCCCCGAGGAGGTGTCATGGTCCACGCCAAGCTTCGCTCATTAGCCGAAGAGTTCAATACTCGCTCGGCAGCTCTACCGACGATTGAGCACTACACGCTTTTTCGTGAGCTGCTTGAGCGGGTTTTTTCAGCAGGCTACACCGCAGTACAGTTCGCCGCCGCAATACGTCGCGGGACTTAATTTCCAAACTACTGCTAACGCTGGGAGCGCCGGTAACTATCACGACTGTGCTCGAGTCATTTGGCTCGCTTGAGTGCGATATCTCCCGCGCCGCCCCCGAGGCTGCCTGAGTTGTCCACCTGAGGTTATCTCCTGAGAGGATGAAGGCCTGCGCTGTTCGACCCCGTTCCAGGTTGGAAACGTACTCGTGTCTATGTGGAAGATGCTGGTCTTCTCCGCTTCGTTTACGACGTCGGCAAAGTGACCGATTGAACCTTGCCCCAAGGCGCGAGACACGTCCAGACTGTCGGCATTCGCTTGTTGGACAGGTATTCGGCAAGTCGCCGAGCGAGTTTACCGGCGCATAGTGGCCATCGCCGTCAAAGATCGCGAGACCGCGCGAATTGAGGTAATCGAATGAAAGGGACTTCCCCGTCCCGAGGCTGCGGCGGAAGCCGCGCATCGGCGTCAAAGTGCCATGATGGAGACTCGAGCCTTCATCAACCAGCAGGAGGGGAAGTCCATGTCCATTGTCATCGTCGGAATCGATCTTGCCAAGAATGTGTTTGCCATCCATGGTGTGGATGAAGCCGGCAAGGCGGTACTAGTCAGGCCGAAGGTCACGCGTGATCAACTCGTGACGTTGATTGCGCAATTGCCGCCGTGCCTGATCGGCATGGAAGCCTGCTCGGGCGCGCATCACTGGGCCCGCGTGTTCCAGCGGTACGGCCACACCGTAAAGCTCATGGCTGCCAGACTCGTGGCACCGTACCGGATGTCTGGCAAGCTTGGCAAGAACGACGCGGCAGATGCAGCAGCCATCTGCGAGGCGGTGACGCGCCCCAGCATGCGTTTTGTGCCGGTCAAGGACGAACACCAGCAGGCGACGCTTTGCCTGCATCGAACTAGGCAAGGCTTCGTCGTAGAACGTACTGCAATATATAACCGTCTTCGTGGACTGCTCGCCGAATTCGGCGTGGTCTTGCCGCAGAAGCCGGAGCGGTTGCGCAAGGAGCTTACGGCGCATCTGGATTCTTTGCCGGGGTGGGCCGGCAGAAGCATTCGCGACCTGCTCGAACACGTCGACAGCATCGAAGACCGACTGGCCGGATATGATCGCGCGATCAGCGAGATAGCGCGCGAGGACGAGCGTAGCCGGCGTCTCATGCAGTTGCGTGGCATCGGCCCGACAACGGCCAGCGCGTTGCTTGCCAGCATCGGCGCCGGGCATGACTTCAGGAATGGGCGTCAGGTTGCGGCATGGCTCGGCCTGACGCCTGCACAATACAGCAGCGGTGGCAAGGCGCGACTTGGCAGCATCACCAAGGCTGGGGACGCCTATCTACGCGGTCTGCTGGTCACCGGTGCTCGCGCAGTCATGGCAAACCTGGGCGACAGACAGGACCGCTTCAGTCGTTGGGTCAGAGCCCTGACCGAGCGGCGCGGCTATTGGCGCGCGGCGGTAGCGATCGCTGCCAAGAACGCGAGGATGGCATGGGCACTGCTGAGATACGGCGACGACTTCAAACATCAAGCAGCTGCCATCTAAAGTGCCCGCATCCCCATCGTACCGCCATCTTACGATGACTAGATAGAAGATCACTTTGCACTGCCAGCGGTGATGTGAAGCGGGTTGGACCCGCGCGAGGCGTACCTGCGAAAAGGACTGGGACTTCAATCCCGATAATCGAACGAGGCCCCCGCGCGCGTCTTTCATCAGGGTCCGGGCCATTGGCCCACGATGACCGTTTGTAGTACCGCAGTCCTTCACCTTCTCACGCAACGCAGGCAACCGCAAAGCAAACAACAGAAATTCACGATTGAGCTTGCGCTCAAGGGAAAGCCCTTGTAGTACTTCTCGTGCTGAAAATGGCGGTTGCAGGACGCCCAACCGCTCGCAGAAGGACTTTGCGGGCGCATGCTTTCGCGCTATCGAACGCTTTGCAAGCCATTGATTCACTATCACTTTGCCGACCTTACCGCCAGAATTTGCATGAGAAGTACGATTACCCCGATCTGCCGGTTCACGCTACTTGCCTTGCGCTCACTTCTTCCCATCGACCACCGCGACCACCTCGTCGCGCGTGTACTCCTTATTCGCAAGCGCGCCCGCTGACGTCTTTGCGAGCACGGCATCGAGTTCGCCCGGCTTCACTTCGAGAACCGGCATGCGGATATCGTGTGGCACCTTCTTGCCGGCCAGGATCTGCTGCGTGACCCAGAACGCGAACGTCGACGCGCCCGGCGGAATCGTCACCGACATCGTTTCGTAGCCGCTCTTCTTCTGATCGGCCCACCATGCAAGCTCTTCCTGACGGTTGCCGAGAATGATGATCGGCGTCGGCCGTCCTGCGGCCTTGATCGCCTGCGCGGCGCCGAATCCGTCGCCGCCCTGGGTGACGACGCCATCGATCTTCGGCAACGTCGGCAAAATACCCGCGACCTGCTTTTGCGCGACGGTCTGCGTCCAGTCGCCATGCACCGAGCCGACTATTTTCAGCCCCGGATACTTTTTCAGTTCATCCACGACGCCCTGGTGAATCTCGTCGTCCACCGAGACGCCCGCGAGCCCCCGGATTTCCAGCAGGTTGCCCTTGCCGTTCAAACGCTTCGCCAGATAATCGACCTGCATGCGGCCCATACCTTGAAAGTCGACCGCGATGCGGTATGCGCACGGCTCGGTCGCGATTCCGTCGAACGACACGACCGTCACGCCCGCGCCGCACGCCTGCTTGATTACGCCGTTAAGCGCGGTCGGCGAAACCGCATCGACGGCAATCGCCTTGTAGCCTTGCAGGATCAGATTCTGGATCTGCTGGACCTGCTCGGTCGCCTGGCTTTCAGCCGTCGTGAAGCTGGGCGCGGCCGCAACGACCTTCTCCTTCACCGCGGGATCGGCCACGTTCGACCAGCTCTTGAGCATCTGCTGGCGCCAACTGTTGCCAGCATAGTTGTTCGACAGCGCGATCTTCATCGCCGACGTATCGCCCGTTGCAACCTGCGCCGATGCGCCCACCGATGCCGCGGCCAGACACAGCGCCACCGCGATTGCTGTCATCTTCATGTTCGTCTCCGGGTTTTGATGTTGTGAGTTTCACCGCCCCGCGCCGCGCACAGCGACGTGAAGCGAATACATGGACGAGGTCGCCGCGATAAACAGGCGATTGCGTTTGATGCCGCCGAACGTGAGATTTGCGACGACCTCGGGGATCAGGATCTTGCCGAGCAGCGCCCCGTCCGGCGCATAGCAGTGCACGCCATCTTCCGCGCTGGTCCACACGTTGCCGTGCTCGTCCACGCGCATGCCGTCCGGCACGCCGCTTCGCATTTCGATGAACACGCGACCGTTGCGCAAACGACCCTCGCCCGCCACATCGAACACGCGGATATGACGCGGCGCCTCGTCGTCGTGAGAAGCCGCCGAATCGGCGATATAGAGGCGCGATTCGTCCGGCGAGAACGCGAGGCCGTTCGGCTTCACGAAGTCGTCGCTGACCAGTTCCACCCGCGTGGTGTCGGGCGAAATGCGGTAGACGTTGCAGCGGCCGATCTCGCTCTGTGCGCGATACCCTTCGTAGTCGCTCAGAATTCCGTAGTCAGGATCGGTGAACCAGATGTTGCCGTTCGAATCGACAATGACATCGTTCGGCGAATTCAGGCGCTTCCCTTCGAAGTGCGACGCAAGCACGGTCACGCTGCCGTCGTGTTCGGTGCGCGTCACGCGCCGCGCGCCGTGCTCGCAACTGACGAGCCGGCCTTCACGATCGCGCGTGTTGCCGTTGCTGTAGTTCGACGGCGCGCGGAACACGCCCAGGCCCATGCCCGGCGCCCAGCGCAGCATCCGGTTGTTCGGTATGTCGCTCCATATGAGCAGGTCGGTCGCCGGGAAATACACTGGCCCTTCGGCCCACAGGCATTCATCTGTCAGGCGGCTCAGGAATGCATTGGGCTGAAGCAGCAGCCTGAAACGCGGATCATGCACTTCGTAGTCGCTGGATTTCATCTCCCCTCTCGTTCTTGACGTGAATCGGAAAAGCGATTGGCACCTCTTCACCGCACCGTCTTTCCGCCGGCCGCGACGGTCACCGCGATGATGAGCACGCCATAGACGATCGATCGCACGCCCGCATCCGCGCCGAGCGCGTTGAGCGCGGCGTTCGTGAGAAACAGGAACATCGACGCGCCCCACACGCCGACGATCGTCGCCTTGCCGCCGGCGACCAGCGTGCCGCCGATCACGACCACGGCAATCGAAATCAGCATGTACTCGACGCCCATGTCGAGCGACGCGCCGCCCGAGGTCGCCGCGAGCAGAAGCGCCGTGAGCGCCGCGATCATCGAGCACAGCACGTACGCGAGGCAGCGCGTACGATGCACGTCGACGCCCGCGAGCCACGCGGCCCGTGCGTTCTGTCCGATCGCCGACAGCTTGCGGCCGTACACCGCGCGATGCAGCAGCACCGCCAGCGCGACCGACAGTGCAAGCGCAAGGAGCGCGATATACGGCACGTTCAGGAAACGGCCGGTCGCGAACGCGCCGAGCGCGGGCGGCGGCGGCGGAAGCTGCCGCCCTTGCGTGATCGCGATCGACTGGACGATGAAACTCGACGACAGCGTCGCGATGATGGGCGGAATGCGCAACAGCCTGATCAGCATGTAATTCGCAAGGCACCGCGCCACCGGCACCGAGCGCGGCCGCGATGCCGATCACGATTCGCCCGTTCGCCCCGCCCATGACGTGCATG
>BBSL01000249.1 GCA_001319865.1 Burkholderia sp. E7m39
GCCCGCGAGCGCGATGGTCGACGGCACCGACAGGTCGATGTTGCCGACGCCCGACGTGATCACGAGCATCTGCCCGAGACCGACCAGCACCATGAACACGCCGTAGGTGAGCGCCGTCTGCGCGACATTGCCGGCTATGCCGAAGCCGAACACGCCGACGATGCCGAACCACACCAGCACCGCGCCGACGAACGACCACGCCCACGGCGCCTGAACGCTGCGCAAGCGCGACCAGGCGGTTTCGTCTGCGCCGATTGCCCTGCCGGTTAGCTGCGATTTCATTGGCGCTCCCCGCGTTGCAGCAGCACGCGCAACGACAGCACGACGACGAGGATCGCGCCTTGCATGCCGACCTGCCAGTCCGCCGAGATATTGAGGAAGGCGAGGAACGACGCCGCGAGCGTCAGTGTGATTGCACCGAGCACCGCGCCGATCACCGACACGCG
Organism: Burkholderia sp. E7m39; assembly: GCA_001319865.1. Lineage (GTDB taxonomy): Bacteria > Pseudomonadota > Gammaproteobacteria > Burkholderiales > Burkholderiaceae > Paraburkholderia > Paraburkholderia bengalensis. The sequence goes on from BBSL01000249.1 coordinate 447, forward strand.
CCCGCCGATGAATTCGCCGCCGCCGAGTATCACCGCCGCGATGGACAGCAGCGTGTAGCGCAGCGCCAGATTCGCGTCGGCGGAAGTCGTGAGGCCGAGCAGCGACAGACCCGACAGCACGCCGAAGATGCCCGCGACTCCGTACAGCGTCGCCTTACTGCGCACGAGCGACCAGCCGAAGCGGCGCATCGCGCGCGGATTGCCGCCCGCGCCACGGATGCGAACGCCGGCCGAGGTGCGCATCAACAGCACGTGCCCGATGATCGCGACCACCACCGACCACACGATCGGCGCCGCGATGAACGGTGTCTGATAGTTCATCGCCGTGCCGATCCAGCCGGGAGTCGTGCCGCCCGGCGAAGGCAGCAGCACGATCGCAAGGCCGCTCCACACGAACGACAGACCGAGCGTGACGACGATCGACGGTATCTGCCGCAGCTCGATCAGCGCGCCGACTGCTGCATACGCGAGCACGCAGCCGATCAGCGCGAGCACACCGAGCCACGGTTCCTTAACCAGCAGCGTCGCGCCGATGCACGCCACCAGACTCACGAAAGAACCGATCGACAGATCGAGGTCGTTCACGGTGATGATCGCAAGCTGCGCGAGCGTCGCGAGTACGATCGGCACCGCCAGATTGAGCAGCAGACTGGAGCCGAAATAGCTCATCACCGCGGGCTGCATGATCAGGATCGGCACGAGCACCGCGATCAGCGAGATTGCAGGAAGCAGCGCGCGCAGGCGGGCCTGCGTGCTCTGAATGGAAAAGTGCGCGGGAGTCATGCGGCCTGCTCCTCGAAGCTTGCTGCAAGCAGTGCTTCTTCCGTGCATTCGTCGGCTGTGAGCACGCGCGTGACGGCGGCCGAGCGGAATACATAGGTGCGGTCGCAATGCGACAGCTCATCGTTTTCGGTCGTGTACCAGATGAAGGTGCGGCCCTTTTGCGCTTCGTCGTGGACGAGCTGATAGATGTCGCGCTTCGTCCCGACATCCACGCCGCGCGTGGGATCGTCCATCAGGATCAGCGTCGCGTCCGACGCAAGCGCGCGTGCGAACAGCACTTTCTGCTGATTGCCACCGGACAGCGACAGGATGCTCGCGCTCATCGGCGCGCCGCGTATGCCGATCTTCGCGCGCCACGCTTCGACGAGCGCGCGCCCGGCCGTGCGATCGACGAGACCGCGCTTCGACTTCGCGCCGCCGAAAAGCCAGCGCACGTCGAGGTTCTGCGCGATCGACCAGACCGGAAACACGCCGTCGCGGCCGCGATCGCCCGCGACGAAAGCGGCTTTCACGCGCCCTGCGCCGCGACGCGTCGCGGCCTCGTAGATCGACAGCAACGCTTCCGTCTGGCCTTGGCCTGCGAGTCCCGCGAAGCCGACGATCTCGCCGCGCGACGCTTCGATCAAAGTCCGTCTATGCGCGCCGACATTCCAGCGGAAAGCGCGCTCGTCGCCGCGTGCGTCGCGCACGCGCGCGGCAGAAGGCGTCTTGTCCGCTTCGAGCTGCTGACCCATCGCCTGGATGATCGCCGCGTGGCTCACCGCGTCGCGCGGCAGCACGCCGACGATTCCGCCATCGCGCATCACGACCACACGATCTGCGACGCGCTCGATTTCACCCAGCATGTGCGTGATCAGCACGCACGTGATTCCCGATTGCGCCGCGCGACGCACGAATGCGAGCAGCTGATCGGCCGTATGCGCATCGAGCGACGACGTCGGCTCGTCGAGAATCACGAGGCGGACAGGCGCATCGGTCACTGTGAAGCCGCGCGCGATTTCCACCATCTGCTGCTGCGTGAGCGTCAGATCGGAAACCAGCTCATTGCCCTTCAGCCCATTGCCGGGAAAGATTTCTTCGAGCTTCTTGTGCATCAACGCGGTTGCCTTGCGACGCCATCCGGCCCCGCGCAATTGCGGATGCACAATCGTCATGTTCTCGGCGACCGTCAGGTTCGCGCACAGCGACAACTCCTGGAACACGCAGCGCACGCCCGCATGCCGCGCGGCGTTGGCGTCGTAATGCGGCGCCGGTTGTCCGTCCACGTCGATGCGTCCCTGAGTCGGCGCATAGACGCCCGCGAGCACCGCCATTAACGTGGATTTGCCCGCGCCGTTATGTCCCGCGATGCCGACGCATTCTCCGCGCATGAACGCGAAGTCGATGTCGCCCAGCGCGCGTACCCGGCCGAAGGTCTTGCCGATGCCTTCGAAGCGAATCAGCGCGCCCGGCTGACCGTTGCTTGATGTTGCGCACATTCACATGCCTCCATGCGTGGCGTCGCGCACGCGCCCGATCGCGCCGGATCGGGCCTGAGCGCTTACTTTTTGTCGAGCAAGGCCACGGTCTGCGGCAACGTGTAGGTGACGTCGGCGATAGCGCCCTTCGGCGTCGCGGCGAGCTTCGCCGGCAACTCCTGTTGCGAGATTGCGAGCAGCGGTACGTTGATGGTCACGTCCTTCGGGATCTGCTTGCCCGCGAGAACCTGCTGCGCGACCCAGAACGCGAACGAGACCGCGCCCGGCGGGTTCGACAGCGAGCGCGACTGGTAACCCGTTTTCGTCTGCTCGCTCCACCATTCGAGTTCCGGATAGGTGCTGCCGATGATCATGGGCGGCGTGGGACGATTGGCCGCCTTGAACGCCTGCGCGATGCCGAACGACATCTCGCCTTCGGTCGCGACGCCGTCGACTTGCGGCAGCGTCGGGAGAATGCCCGCGACGGCCTTTTGCGCGACCGATTGCGTCCAGTCGCCGTTCACCGAGCCGACGAGCTTGAGGCCGGGATGTTTCTTGAGTCCGTCGAGCACCCCCTCATGCATCAGGTTGTCGACGGAAATGCCGGCCACGCCGCGCACTTCGAGAATGTTGCCTTTGCCGTTCAACCGGTTCGCCAGATAATCGACGCCCTGCTCTGCCCAGCCCTTGAAATCGAAGTTCACGCGATACGCGCACGGTTCGTCGACGACGCCGTCGAACGACACGACGACGATGCCCGCCGCGCATGCCTTCTTGATCGTACCGTTGAGCGCGGTGGGCGATACGGCGTCGATCACGATCGCGTTATAGCCTTGCAGTATCAGGTTCTGCACCTGCTGCGCCTGTTCGGTCACCTGATTTTCCGCGGTTGTGAACGCGGGCGCGGCGGCAATCTTCCTGTCGCTCACCGCTTGCTGGGCAATCGCGTTCCAACTTTTGAGCATCGACTGCCGCCAGGCATTGCCGGCGAAGCTGTTCGATAACGCGATCTTCTTTTGCGACGTGTCGCCCGAAGCGACCTGCGCGTGCGCCGCGCTGCCGACCATGCATGCGGCGAGCGCGAGCGCGGCCCTGACCTTCATTCCCTTACGGAACATCGTGTCATCTCCTTTCGTTCTTCTTCGCGCGCCATGACTTGATCGACAACGCGCCGTTCGCCAGTCTGCGTTGATTCGTGCTGCGGTCAGGCCAATCGATTTTGGTCAGGCCACCGATTGCGAAGCCTAGTATAGCGACTGGTGTTAGCGTGTGCAATTCGAATCAGTTACCGGTAACGAATGGCGTTGCAGCAGGTGTGCCGGCAAGCACGCTCATCGTTTTTCGTCGCCGCCTGGCCGCGTCCTCGCCGTGTCCTGGCCGTCACGCGAGTGACATCGCATGATCGTGCGCGCTGCCAGCGAGCACCCGCGATTGCGCTGCGCTCAGCAACCGCCAGCGAAGATAGCTGCGATCCAGCGCGGCAATATCGCTGCACCCGAGCAGACCCAGGCCGCGATCCACTTCCGTTTGCAATATCTGGATCGCGCGCGCGGCGCCCGGCTGGCCGCCCGCGCCCAGGCCGTAGGTCGTCGCCCGTCCGAGCAGCACGGCATCGGCGCCCAGCGCCACGGCCTTCAGGATGTCGGGCCACGGCGGAACCCGCCGTCGATCATTACAGCGAGCCGGCCGCGCACCTGATCGACGACTTCGGGCAGCACGTCCATCGCGGACACCGCGCCGTCGAGCTGCCGGCCGCCGTGATTCGACAGCACGATCCCGTCGACGCCGGCCTCGATCGCCCGCAGTGCGTCCGGCGCGCCCAGCACGCCCTTCACGACCAGGCGCTTGGGCCACAGATCGCGCAGCCAGCGGATGTCGTCCCAGCACAGCGACGGATCGAGCTGCTGACCCAGCGTAATCGTCGCACCCTTCACGCTGGTCTGCCCCGGCGGTAACAGGTCGCCGAGATTCGCAAAGCGCGGCATCCCGCTTGGCCAAAGCACGTTGCTCATCCAGCGCGGGTGGCCCAGCACGTCGAACCTGTTGCGCCAGTCGAGCATCAACGGCTTGATGTAGTTGCGCAGATCCCATTCGCGTTTGCCGAACACTGCGCTGTCCGTCGTGACGACCAGCGCTTCGATTCCGGCCGCAAGCGAGCGTTGCGCGAGCTTTGCGACGAACTCGCGCGTGCGATACATGTAGACCTGCATCCACACCCGGCCGCCCGCGCGTTGCACGACATCTTCGAGCGCAACCGTCGACGCGTTGCTCAGCACTAACGGAATGCCGGCCGCCGCCGCGCTCGCGAGCTGCACATCGCCCTCGCGGAACATCAGTCCGCGGTAGCCGGTCGGGCCGATCATGAACGGCGATGCCGTGCGCTGACCGAGCAGCGTGCTGCTCTGGTTGCGGTGTTCGACATTAACGAGCGTGCGCGGCAAAAACGCGATTTCGTCGAACACGTCCCGATTGCGGCGCAGCGTCGCCTCGTCCTCAGCGCCGCCTTCGATGTATTCGAAACAGAAGTTCGGCAGCCGCCTGCGTGCCATCGCGCGCAGATCGTCGATGCTGTGCGCGCGGTTCACGTCGCGACCTAAATAAAGGCGGCGTTTCAATTCGGTTCTCCTCTTCTATTCGTCTCCGTACCGCGCATCGTTTCTCAGGTCACCACGCCGACCTGCCAGGGCACGAACTCGCTTTGCCCGTAGCCATGCAGCTCGCTTTTCGAGCGTGTGCCGGATGCGCAGTCGAGCATCATCCGGAAAATCGCTTCCCCCAGCTCGTCGATGCTGGCGGTGCCGTCGACAACGCCGCCGCAGTTGAGATCGATGTCCTCCTCCTGCCGCTCCCACAGCGCGGTGTTGGTCGCGAGCTTCAGCGAAGGCGACGGCGCGCATCCATATGCGGAGCCTCGCCCCGTCGTGAAGCAGATCAGGTTCGCGCCCGACGTGTGGCACCCTCCCGGCGTTTGCAGACGCGCGCCGCTGCCACGAGCACTGCATTCCCGGCTCAACCACGCGCCTTTGCAATTTTCGGAAGCGACTGCAGTTCGCGAATGATGTTTATCAGTCGAAGCAAGGCGGGATGGTTGTAGCGACGACTACTGTAGTAGATATGCAAGGGATCCTCCGCGCAGGCATGCTCTTCGAGGACCACTTTCAGAGTACGGCGCGCAAGCTCGTCAGCGATCCGGGCCTCCAGAACGTACGCTATCCCCATTCCGGCTTTGCATGCGCTGATCGTCGTCACGGTGTCGTTGATCGTAATGGCTCCTGGCACCCGGATAGCCCTTTTTTTCCCGGCAACGTCGACTTCCCAGCGGTAGCTGGAATTGTCGCCGAGCAGAAGTTGCAGGCAATGGTGGTTCACGAGTTCGCCGAGTTGGCGAGGCGTACCGTGCTTCTTCAGATACGCGGGCGACGCAACCATCACCCATCGCTGCCGGCGTGTGAGGGGCACTGCGATCATGTCTTCCGGAACATGATGACCGTAGCGAATTCCAGCGTCGTAGCCTTCCGCGACGATATCGATCGGACGATTGTCGACAACCACTGTGAGCTGCACCCCGGGACAGACTCGTGCGAATTCCGGCAATGCCGGTGCGATCAGCAGGTGAGCCGCATCTGCGAAAACATTCAGGCGAAGAGATCCTAGCCTCGCCGTTCCAGGCGCTTCGAAGCTTTCAAGTGCGGAGCCGATCTGGTTGAACCCGTCCTGCAATCGCGAAGCGAGATCGAGCCCCGTCTCCGTAGGCGACACCGCCCTGCTCGTGCGGTTCAGCAGCTTCGCACCGAGCCGATCTTCCAGCCGCCGCATTGCGTGACTAACAGCCGAGGGCGTCTGTCCTGCTTCAATGGCGGCGAGCCTGAAGCTTCCGCATCTGACTATGGCGAGAAACAGCTTCAGGTCGGCGAAGTCGATGCGGTCGTTCTTTGACATGGTGAATGCGATTCATCGCTTCAGTGAACCTGCTTCATTCTACGCTATGTCATTATTTTCCCGATTTGATGCCTGTGGCGTGCGGTAGCCCGCCGCGCTTAGACAGATCCGTTCGGAGGACATCCCATGCCTGGACTTGAGCAGATGCAGATTGGCGACCTGAAGGACACGAAAGTTCTCATTACCGGGGGATCGACCGGAATCGGCGCGGCTGTTGTTCGGGCGTTCGCGGCACAGGGTGCCCACGTGGTCGCGCATTTCCACGAAAGCGAAGCGGCTGCACAAGCGCTGCGCGCGGAATTGCCGGACCGTATCCGCCTGATTCAGGGTGACGTGAGCGAGGCAGGCGAGGCAGCGCGCGTCGTGCAAGAAGCGGCGGACATGCTAGGCGGGCTTGATGGGCTCATTAATAACGCCGGCGGCATGCTGGGACGGCTGGCCTCCGTCAGCGCATCGGCGAGCCATTTTGAACAGGTCGTCAGTCTCAACGCGAGATCGGTCTGGGAAGCAACGTCTGCGGCCTATGCGTTCCTGAAAGCGGCCGGCGGCTACGTCATCAATACGACGTCCATCGCGGCGCGAACGGGCGGCGGCGCGGGCGCGGTGCTTTACGCAGCGTCGAAAAGCTTTGTCAGCAGCTTGACTCGTGGCCATGCGAAGGAATTCGTTGACGACGGCATCCGGGTCAACGCGGTATCGCCGGGACTGATACAAACGCCCTTTCACGACAAATACACGCCACCGCACATCCGCGCGTCGCAGACAGCGACGGTGCCGATGGGCAGAGAAGGATTGCCGAAGGAATGCGTCGGCGCATTCCTGTTCCTCGCGTCGCGCGCGATGTCGGGATACATCACCGGGCAAATCATCGAGGTCAACGGCGGACAACTGATGCCATGAAGGGAGAATCAGCATGAAACAGCGAAAGTTCGGGAATACCGAAAGCAGTGTCTCTGAAATCGGATTTGGCGCCTGGGCAATTGGCGGCTCATGGGGCGACGTCGCAGAGAGCGATGCAAAGTCAGCCCTGCACGCGGCACTCGACAACGGCACGACGTTCATCGATACGGCCGATGTCTATGGCGATGGCCGTTCGGAGCGGATCATCGCGGACGTGCTCAAGGAACGAACGGGGACACGCCCCTTTGTTGCGACCAAGGCTGGTCGCAGGCTTGACCCGCATCTGGCGGACGGCTACACGGCGGCGAATCTGAATGCCTTCGTGGACCGGTCTTTAAAGAACCTGGACGTTGAGTGCCTCGACCTGGTGCAGCTTCACTGCCCGCCGACGGAGGTCTATTACCGGCCTGAAGTTTTCGATGCACTGGACCGTATGGTCGTATCGGGAAAGATCCGCTGCTACGGGGTGTCCGTCGAGAAAGTCGAAGAAGGGCTGAAGGCGATCGAATATCCGGGCGTGAAGTCGGTGCAGATCATCTACAACATTTTTAGACAGAGGCCGACCCGGTTCATCCAGGAAGCGCATGAACGGGGCGTCGCCGTGATCGTCCGTGTGCCGCTCGCATCCGGTCTGCTCACCGGAAAGATGACGCGCGAGACGACGTTTGCCGCCAATGATCATCGCCTTTTCAATCGGAACGGTGAGTCCTTCGACAAGGGCGAGACCTTTGCGGGCGTTCCGTATGAAATCGCTCTGGACGCCGTCGACGAAATTCGCTCACTCCTTCCGCATCATACGACGATGGCGCAGTTTGCGCTGCGCTGGATTCTCATGAACCAGGGCGTGACGACCGTCATCCCTGGGGCGAAGAATGCGGCGCAAGCCAGGGGCAACAGTGAGGCAAGCGAATTGCCGCCCCTGAGTGATTCGGCCATGGCTGTACTTCGCGCGCTTTATCTGGAGAAGATAGCGCCTGACGTGCATCATCAGTGGTGAGGCTGCTGTTTCAGCAGCGCCACGGATCGGAGCCGGTCCGAATTGCGAGACCGGCTTTCCGCTGGCGCCGTGGCTCTAACAGGCGCTCTTTTCACGCCCCCATCGGCCTGCAATGCAGCGCCCGTCGTAGCAGACGATGAAGCGGTTGCGGCGGTCTACAACGACTGCTTGTGGCTGGGCCCAGCCGATCATTGCCCGCAGACATACCGTTCGGTTGAGAGCGGATCCATTACGTTCACACTGTCGGCTATAACCGATTACCCGCTGAACTTCCCTGTCGCCTGGAGTTGTGTACGTCAAGTTGTGCAGAAACCGGTTGACGATGGTTTCAGTTGATCTTTCTGCCGTGTCCGCTGCGCAGGGCGTAGCCCGCAACAGCGGACATGGCGCGCCGCTCATGCAGCAGCGCGTAG
>BBSL01000250.1 GCA_001319865.1 Burkholderia sp. E7m39
TCGCCTGGCGCGGGGGACGACAAGCCTGGAATGGTGACGGTGATCCGATCGTTCTCAGCCCAACGGCCCGTCACGCCCCCAACTCGTATAGCTCCAGCGGAAGTCCATCAGGGTCCGCGAAAAAAACGAAACGCCTGTTTGTATATTCGTCGATGCGTACGTCCTCAACCAAAACTCCCTTAGATTCAAGTAACGCTTTACAGACATCGACGTCGCTGACGCCTACCAAGTGATCTGCACCACAAAAATGTTATCGACGGTCAGGCTGCAATGGATGAGGAAGATCATCGCGCCGAAAACGACTTCTGCAGACCTCCCTTAACACCTCTAAGTCCAAGTCTGTCGTCGTCCAGCGTCAACCGGTGGCTCTGTCGTTGTTTCCATTCCCCGCTCGCGCGATGCAGGTCTTTTTCAATGGAGCGCCATACGAGTTGTGCAAGAAGCCTCAACGGAAGGCCTGCTGCAAGAGGCCCGCTTACCTGCGTATAGTGACCGGTGCCCCCCCCTCGTACGTGCATGCGTTTGACGGCTCGAGATTGAGGCCACAGCCGCGATTTCTCTGCGTGCGGGTCAATCCTGGACATCTGGCATGTCACTGCATCGTATATCCGCGCCCGCTCATACAGGCTGAATAAGCCTGATTGTAGGAATTCATTGCGCTTTGGCCTTGCGTCTGAGCAGATGCCTGGGCATTGCGCCGGTTTTGACGCGCGCGCGATCCGCCAACCATGGTGCCCGCTGCCGCACCGACAGCGGCGCCCTTTCCCGCATCACCCGCTATCGCGCCAATCACGGCACCGCCAGCGGCCCCGCGAGCTGCACCCGCCACCCGCTCGCCGCCTCCCACTGCGGGCCCGGACGGAGGCGGAGGCGCTGCAGCCGCTGTAGCGGGATCGACGCCGGTATCCGACTTGGCCCACGAAGCGCATGCCGCCTGATCCTGTTGCTGTTGCTGCGCACTCTGGCCCTTGGCCGGATAAGCTGCAGGTTGTGCTTCCGAGACGCAAACTCCGCAGAAGCTCGTGGCGACCCCAGGTTTCTCAAGTGGTTCGAGACTTACTCGAAGGCCAGATTGACATGAACGATCTCCGCGTTGGGTCAGGCGAATAGCACAGCGATTCGAACGGAGTCTGGAATATCGGCCGTTGCGCTTTGTCAGACCGCAGCCTCGTCTGGCGGCTAGTCAGCATATGCTTGATTGGAAAGGAGATTTTTACAGGGCCATAAGGCGAGGCCGCGCCCGGCATAGGTTCCTCTAACCGGAAAAATGCACAGTTATCAAGGTCACACCTCCTGCTGCTGGCAGCCTGCTCAAATAGCAAAGAGGCGAACACCTCCAACTTTGAAGCCGCAGTAACGGATGGCCTGAAGTCGGGGCCGAACATGTGCGTTTCGGTTGCCCTTGATTGGCCGGACTCAGCACCTGACTCCAGCGATCGCGCGCAAGTGCGTCGCCCTCTCGTTGATGCAGGACTTCTTTCTGCCACTCCAGTGACTGTCACCAATGCCGTCGGCGCGCCGGTTCCGGGCCACAAATACGATCTCACGGCCGAGGGAAAAAGATACGCCAATCGCGGAGCACTCTGCTATGGGAAGCCTCATCTGCAGAAGCTGCTCGACTGGGACCCGGTGCAAACCGTGCTTGGGGTTCCCCAGACTATGGCGCACTTCACATATACGATCGACGATCTGCCGGAGTGGGCAAAGCGTCCAGACCTGCAGGCTGCGCTACCGAACATGCGGAATGTGATCGATGGCCAGAACAAAAACAGAATGCAAATGCCACTGATGTTGGACGGCGATCATTGGCGCTCTGCGACTGTCAACAGGTCATGAATCCCGCCCGTGCGGAATTTCAGTGACAAGCGTTCTGCTATCCTAACTAAACTTCGATAATTTGATTTATGTCAAATTGCACATCGGGGCACGCTGATGTTGATGGCGCAACCGTATCGCAGCGTGTAAGTCACCCCTGACCGACACGACGCTCCGAAACCATAACTCGACGAACCGCCAGAAGATGCACAAAAAGGACGAACACCCCGTTAAAAGCGGGGGGATTACCACCCCGACTAGCTTTTCGCCGGCTCGCTGCGAGCGGGACAACGCGTTGCCGCCATCGTGAGTCTGATCCGTATGCGGGTCACGTACTTCACCTCACTGACCGGGCGCGGCGACTTCTGAAATTCGCAGGTCCATTCGAGTAGAAGAGGGTGGTCAGCCACCTTGCGCTGGCCTCGTATTTCATTCCGCCGTAATCTCGTAAGGGCCAAACCAATGGAAGGCGGGTCCGGAGTCACGGAAGAAGGCCATCAAGACACCTTCGGCGTTGACTACCAGCTCGAGATTGCCAGGGTGCCCAAAGTTGCTCTGAATCAGCGATACGCTGGCAAAGGTGCCCAGGCCCTCGCCGAAAATGTTCGGGCCAAACCAGGGAAAGGCGGGATCGTCGTTGTCGCGATCGAAGTGGGCCAAGCCGCCTTCTAAGATCGGAACCACGAGTTCGAAATTTCCACGCTTAAGGAACCGACCTTGAATGAGTGACGGGTTGCCGGTCACGCCGGTGACGGCCCTCCCGTTGGCGATCACCGGCTCCGGGCCGAACCAGTGGAACCCCGGGCCTGAGTCACGCGAGAAGTGAAGCAACTGGCCGTTAGCAATCGCCACCACCTCCAGATTTCCCGGCGTTCCGAAGTTGCTCTGGATGAGGGAGACCGAGCTGAAGATACCTACGTCTGCACCGAAGACATTGGGACCGAACCAAGGGAAGGTGGGGTCGTCGTTGTTTCTGTCATAATGCGCGATCCCCCCGCTCGCCAGGGGGACGACCAGCTCGAAGTTCCCCCGCGCTCCGAACCGGCTTTGGATGAAGCAGGGATCGCCGGAGAGGCCGCTGATCGGTTGGCCATTGACTCGGATTGGGACCGGTCCGAACCAATGGAACGCCGGTCCGGAGTCGCGCACGAAAGCGACCAGTTCCCCACCTGCCCGGGCGATGACTTCCAGATTTCCGGGGCTGCCGAAGTTGCTTTGGATCATGGACGCGCCCTGCACAAAGACACCTTGGCCGAAAGTATTCGGACCAGCCCAAGGGACGAAAGCCCGATCATTAAGGCGGACGTAGTGCACCAGGCCGCCCTGGATGCCGGACGCTGGGACGACCATTTCGAAGTTACCCCGTTGTCCTCCAAATCGACCCTGGATAAAGGCGGCATTGCCGGCCGGAGCGCCCCTGACGATCCCCTTCGGCACGAGACACCTCCGGTCCTGCTGCGACCAGTACGACTGAACCAGAACACCACCCACCACATCGGTGCTTTGGCAGACATCGCCTATCTCGCAGGCGCCTTGCTGGGTGCACGTCCCCGGAGCACCCAGGATTGAATCAAACTGTGGGTCGGAGCAGGATTCCACCAGTTCGTGCGAGAAGATCGTCGTCAACGTAGAGAGCGCCGAGATCGTTCGATCGTTCGTCGTCACCCACGCGATCTGTCCCGGGCTGCCGTTGAGTGTGAAGTTGAAATGTTCCCCGACGAAGCCGTCATTCACCGCGGAAGTCCGGCCGGCAGGCAGGATCACACAATACAGGAGCTGAGGATCATCTGCCGGCGCCGGCAATGAGCCGGAGTTCACTAAGGCGACTACCATTTTACGAACGTCCGTATCCGTGAACACCGCCGGCGGGTCTGAATCCGTCACCAGCATGGACCCGACCAGCGTCCCGCTACCGGTCACACGATATTGTTGGAGTGTGGACATGTAGGGGCTATCGAGGATCGTGATGACAGCATTGACCACATCTTCCACTCGCAGATCGAAGTCGACGGTTGCCCAACTCAGGCCCCAGAAAATGAGCTGGACGTGGACACTGTCGAGAACTTTGCCATGACCATCGTTGAAGATTGTGCCCGGTCCCGCGTCGTCTCCTGAAGGGCCCCTGACGCCTGCAATCACCCGTACGGCTACTGGTGACGCGACTATTCCGAACGCCGGCGCGCGTTCGGGCGAACCGCCAATGGAAGAAGGATCGATGGCTATGTTGTCCATAATGATCAGCGACTTTGTATTCAGCACCCGTTTTATTAATACAATGTATCTACGTTAAGCAATACGTAGCGTTTGCGGCGTGATTTAACGACCCGGTCTCATGTGCGGCCGGGTCGTTTTTCAATTCGCAACGACTTGAGACGCTCCCGCAGTCGCTGTAGGCATCGCAGGTATTCATATGTGTCTCTGCCAGTTAAGGTCCACCCTGCTCCGCAGGTCCGAATTGAAAGGGTGCCCACATCAGCGAAATATCGTCCGGAGGGCCGTCACCAGCCACGACGCACAGATACATTTTTACGATAAGGCCCTTCTCGAAGCCGCCCGTGACTTTGACATATAAATCGCCAAAAACACCCATCGACGGTAGGGCGTGCTTCGGGTTCACGGCAGCTACCAATTGTAGTTGGGCCATGTTCGTAGAGGCGAACACTCCTCCACGGCCAGACTGGCTCACGCCGTGCACACCAGTTCCGGCACCGCTCTCTCCGAGCACACCAATTCGCAAACCCGTCGCCCCCCCATACTCCCGTCCCCTCTCCATCTGGTGGGTCTCCTGGATGGGGCAGAAGTTCTCTTTCAGAGAGGCCACTGCCTGGGGCCGTTTTAAAGCTCAACCCGACGACGGCTGCCCCTACCGGAGGTTCGTCGGTGGAGGGATCGCCAGAGTCCTTGCCGGGGAACCGCATTGCTTACACCCAACACGCCTGCTGCCCGACCGAAGTGAGAACGTTGGCCGCCAGGTGGAAACTCACCAGGTGCTAAAAAACAAAGGCCCGTCACACCGACACAGTCGCTTAGGCCCTCGCCAAGAACCCCTGTGGTATCTAGTTTCGAGGCATTATTCGAAGGGTCCCTGACATCGGCCGTGCCGTAAACTCCTTCCGCGAAACCTTGCCCCTTGACGCCAACGATTGCTGACGTACCCCACACTCCTACATGAGATGGGATGGCAGATGGGCTTTCGGATAGATTTTCGCCGTTGTGTCCCACGACACCCGGGCCTGTTCCGTCGCAGTGCCCCCTCACGCCTATTTCAGTTCCTGAAGCGTCTACGCCCCTGACAGGGATTCCAAATGTTAGCAATCCAACCTCGTCGTCCTTGCTGTTGTCGGCAACGAAACTGGAGGCAAAGAAACTAGAATCTATACCCATGACGTACCTCTCGCTCGTATTCACTCGAAGGAAAATCTAACGATTGTTGTTGTTCTATTGCTCTAGGTACTACAAATAGATATTCCTGAGAGATTCCATAGATAAGTGCAGGGTCACACTGATGACCGGAAGCCCATCGCAACGGATCAAACGCGTCTTCCATCGCCGGGCGGCCGATTGTTAGCCGAGGAGAGAAGTGAAACAATTCCGCCACCTGTCTCTGCATGTGCGATATCCGGAAAACGCTATATGGCCGACGAAGACAGGGCGTTCTGATTTACTCATCTGACAATGCCGTCCGATGTATAAGACCGGCTCACATTTGACTATAGTGGAGATGCTGCCAAGAGAAAGTGTGGATCTATATGCATTGGTAATTCCCATATGCATTCTTTTGAATTTCAACATTCTGTGAATGGCGACGCCTCTCCATTTCGAAAACGTGAACGCTCGTGCGAAGTATAGGCGACTTCTTCATTGCGTAGAACTCCCTTTGCTGGAAATTCTACTTCTGATCCCGCTTACCGGACGGGGGCATTACCTATCGTCTGCCGTTGGCAAATAGAGCTGTTTTCTTGTAGAGGCGCTGTACGCCTGGTGAACTTGGAAGTGGAACTGATCTGTTCTCGCCGCCGAAGTTCACGAAATCCATCACAATTTCAAAACACCGTCGGCAAGTGGCGATACAGGAAACTTGATCGTAGCCTGTTTGTTTCCCTGAACACCCTTTGGTGGCACCTCTTTCAATTCATAGTTTGCCTGTGGCGGATCAAACTCAAATGCAACCGGACCGAATATCGTCTGACTGTCGTCGTCCTCGTCGCCTTTGATGATACTTACTAAGCTGAAACAAAGTATCCGGACGTGGGTCATGCCGGTAGCGGACTGACGGATGTTGAAACATCGATCGGACCTGGGCTGAAATTTTCTGCAACGAGCGCAGAACTGCGCTAACACGCTGCTTAAAATGTCCGGGACCTTTGATAGCAAGCTTGCCTATCTTGTGGTGTTTAAGATAGCCCCATACGAGCTCATCCGGATCCAAAATCCGGAGAGTAAGCAGGCAGGAAGAACAGGCAAAGGCGGCCATCCGATTCTGCGGCAAGCTGGCGAATCCCTTTGCAACGATGAACCGGATGACCGTCGGCAATCAGGAAGACGGGGGGCTCGGCGTTGAGCATCAGCCGCCGGACAAATTCTACGTACACCGCGATCTTGAAGCTGCCTTCAAAGCACATGAAACGGAGTTGGCCGCGCGGGCTGACCGCCGAGATCGGGTTCACCTTGAAACGCGCGCCCGTGACGTCGACTACCGGTGTTTGCCCAACTGGCGCCCGGGTCGTGCCACTGTGATAGTCCGATCGCACCGTCGATTCGTCGACGAAGAATATCTGTGCCCCGCAGCGCTTGGCCTGCGTAACAATCGCCGGATACGCTTCCCGCATCCACGAGTCCACCAGTTCGGGATCGCGCTAGTAGGCGCGCGCAAGCGGACGCTGAGATGAAAGTCCGAGCTTTCTGAGCAGTCTGCCGACCGAGACCTCGGAAAGCCTGACGTTGAAATGTTCGCGAATCAATTCCCGCACCATGTCCCTCGTCCACAATGCAAATTTGAACTTCATCTGCATGGGATTCTTCGTCGTGACTGCCTGATAGACGTGTCGATTTATGTTCGCTTATTTATGCACGGGTTAGTAAATGCTTACCCTTATACGGCGTGTCGGCCGTCTCCTGATACGCGTAGGCATAGTTGGCACGGTTATTCGTGTAATCGAGAATGTGAGCGAACGGGATCGGAACAACGACCGGTTCCGAGATTGGAGCGGGGGCCGGAAGAAGATCAGGCTCTTTGACATTCGCCAAATCCGGCGATTCGATCAAGTGCACCCAGTGAGGCGAACCTTGAATGGCGACTTCAGCTTACCCGGCTCCAGCGGGTCAGCTACGAACTCCAACGGGTGAGGAAACTTGATGGCTACGGGGCCAGGCGTAACTCGCCCGTCAAGGATTCGCTTGACTCGGGGGTCAATGAGCATACCACCTCGCCTTATCCACTTCTTGGTTAAATTTGATTGCCATCCCAGCAAAGGCTGATACACGCCGTAATTCTCCCAGGCATACGGTGGAATTCCGCCATAGGTCTCAATGTCCTTTTTGAGGTCAAACATCGCTTTTCCACTCCCGAGTGACGTCTACACACTCCGAGGAGCGGGCGGGACAGGCCCGAACAGAGGGAGGGTTCGGGGCTTTCAGATAGGCTAGGAAACATATTTCATAAAGTCAAAACTGGCGTATCGGTCGGGGTCGATACTGATGCCTGAAATTGTGGTGGCGGCATTCAGGTTGAGCTGGCCTTTGCGAATGCGATGCATCAACTGCAGTGTCCATTGTTTCAAATCACAGAAATAATCGGTTGATCCATTTCTTGTCGAGGTTCATTTGTTTGCACGACAGGCGGGTTGATGGTCATCTTTTTTTCGCTTCTCGTTAAAATTGACTGGATACTATCGTGCGCTTGTGGGTTCTGGTGCAAATATCTGGCCCGCTTGAGACGCACCTTATAAATATGGATACCTTATCGACTAAAAATGACAGCATTCCAGACGACGGGCGCAGCGATGTCCCTGATCCCGAGCGCGGAGAGGGCGATTGTCGCCGTATTTCCGTCAACAGGCCAGCAACGTGACAGTACCCGCGCGAGCCGTCGGTATCGCAATGTTCAAAGGCGATGCAACAACCTGTCCATCGGTATTTTTATTTCGAGCTTTATGTGTTGGTGGAAGTTGAAATGCTGACTCCGATAGCTTATAAACCAAGACACATCCGTACCGAGGCGGCTAGCCGCAGACCGGTTTTACTCGCCAGATGTCACGTCAATGACAGTCATTTGATTGAAATCGTTTTTTCTTCGCTAGCCACCCCCATAGCTTGCCGGCTAGCCCTCTGACCATCTCCTGCGCTGGGTGACAGGGTACAGGAGGCGCGATGGCCAATCGGGAAGCAAAGCCCGATTCCAATGGTGAGCGGAGCGTCTCTGCTCCCGCACCGTGATGTAGTTTCCTTGGGAGTGGCGATGCTTAGCGCAGCCCCGAATCCGCCGCCAAGTGACGCCGGCCACCCTCAGCAAAAGAGTAACGCATTCGGTGCGCCCTCGATTTCGCTTCCCAAGGGCGGGGGTGCAATCCGCGGCATTAGCGAGAAGTTCGCCGCCAACCCGGTTACGGGCACCGGCTCCATCTCGGTGCCCATCGCCACTAGCCCAGGGCGTTCGGGCTTCGGCCCACAGTTATCGCTGTCTTATGACTCGGGTGCCAGCAACGGCCCGTTTGGATTCGGCTGGAGTCTTCCCCTTCCGTCGATCACTCGGAAGACCGACAAGGGTCTGCCACAATACCTCGACGCGGTTGATTCGGACGTTTTCATACTATCAGGCGCGGAAGACCTCGTGCCTGCGCTGGCGCAGGAGAGCTCCGGCAAGTGGTTGTCGGAAGACCCCCCACCGAGAATGGTAGATGGCAAGACCTATCGTATCCGCCGCTACCGCCCGCGCGTTGAGGGCCTATTCGCTCGCATAGAGCGCTGGACCAACGCCAGCGACGCGTCCGATGTGTTCTGGCGCTCCATCTCTAAGGACAACATCACCACTTGGTATGGCCGCACCGCCGAGAGCCGCGTCGCCGACCCGGATCCTTCCAACCCTGGTCGCATCTTCCGTTGGCTGATCTGCCAGAGCCACGACGACAAGGGTAACGCCATCGTCTACGGCTACAAGACCGAAGACTCGGCACGGATCTTCGAGGAGTCACCTGGCCACAACGTTCCCAGGGCGCACGAACGCAACCGCACGGACGAGACGCGCAAGGCGCAGCGCTATCTCAAATGCATCCGCTACGGCAATCGATCGCCGTACTTCCCGGCCTTGAAGGCGGATGCGACCTGGCCCGAACCGGCTGCCGCGCGCCTCACCGACGACGGCAGCAACTCCTGGATGTTCGAAGCCGTCTTCGACTATGGCGAACATGATGCCAATGCGCCGACACCCAAGGACGCGGGCATATGGCCCGCACGCCAGGATCCGTTCTCGTCCTATCGCGCCGGTTTCGAAGTACGCACGTACCGGATCTGTCAGCGCGTCCTGATGTTTCACCACTTCCCGGGTGAGGCCGACGTGGAACGCAACTGCCTGGTGCGCTCGACCGATTTCACCTACTCGGATGAAGTCAATCCCGCCGACGTCCGCAATCCCGTCTACACCTTCCTGAAAGCCGTTACGCAGACCGGCTACCGCCGCAACAACGGCGGCTATGACCAGCGCCGACTGCCGCCGGTGGAGTTCACATACACCGAGCCCATCGTGCAAGAGGTCGTCGAGGAGGTCGATCCGGCGAGCCTGGAGAATCTGCCCATCGGCCTGGACGGCGGCGCCTACCGATGGACCGATCTGCATGGTGAAGGCATCCCCGGCATCCTCACCGAGCAGGCCGGCGCCTGGTTCTACAAGCGCAACTGGAGCCCGATCCCGCAGAAGCAGACCAAGGGCAGCGAGGCCGTCAAGGCGTGGTTCGCCCCGCTCGAAACCGTTGCTCTCAAGCCCAACGTAGCCTTGAACGCCGGCGCCGAGTTCATGGACCTGGCCGGCGACGGTCAACCCGACGTCGTCGTCATGGAGGGGTCGACACCCGGCCTCTACGAACACGACGAGGCCGAAGGTTGGCAGTCCTTCCGCCCCTTTACTTCGCGCCTGAATCGCGACTTCCGCGACCCCAACCTCAAGTTCGTCGACCTCGATGGCGACGGCCATGCCGACGTGCTGATCACCGAGGACGCCGCCTTGGTCTGGCACGCGTCATTGGCCGAGGAAGGCTTTGGACCGCCCCGCCGGGTCGCCCAGGCGCTGGACGAGGAAATGGGGCCTCGCCTGGTCTTCTCGGATGGCACGCAATCCATCTATCTCGCCGACATGAGCGGTGACGGCCTCACCGACCTGGTGCGCATCCGCAACAGCGAGATCTGCTACTGGCCCAACCTTGGTTACTGCCGCTTCGGCGCCAAGGTCACGATGACCTTCGAAGACGAGAACGGTCATTCGGCCTGTTTCGACCATGGCGACCAGTTCGACCAAAAACGCATCCGCCTGGCCGACATCGACGGCAGCGGCACGACAGACATCATCTACCTGCACCGCGACGGCGTGTGCCTGTACTTCAACCAATCCGGCAATGGCTGGAGCCAGCCGGAGTTGCTCAAGGTGTTCCCGCGCGTTGATGACCTCGTGAGCGCCGTGCCCACCGATCTGCTTGGCAACGGCACTGCCTGCTTGGTGTGGTCGTCAACCCTACCGGGCGACGCGCGGCGCCCGATGCGCTACGTGAACCTGATGGGCGAGCGGAAGCCGCATCTGCTGGTGCGCACCGTCAACAACTTGGGCGCCGAGACGCGCGTCGAATACGCCCCTTCCACCAAGTTCTACCTGCAGGACAAGCGCGACGGTAAGTCCTGGATCAGCCGGCTGCCGTTCCCGGTTCACGTGGTCGAGCGCGTGGAAATCTGGGACCACATCAGCCGCAACCGTTTCGTCACGCGTTACGCCTACCACCATGGCTACTTCGACGGCGAGGAGCGCGAGTTCCGTGGCTTCGGCATGGTGGAGCAATGGGACACGGAACAGTTCGCAGCCCTTGCCGATGGAGGAGCGCCGGCCGACAACATCGACGCCGCATCGCATGTCCCGCCGGTCCACACCAAGACTTGGTTCCACACCGGCGTCTTTCTCGGCCGAGATCATGTCTCCGACTACTTCGCCGGCCTGCTGAACGCCACTGATCGTGGCGAGTATTTCCGGGAGCCAGGTCTTACAGATGCCGAAGCTGAAGCTCTGTTGCTGCCGGATACGGTACTCCCTGCCAGACTGACCGTGGAAGATGAGCGAGAGGCCTGCCGTGCCCTCAAGGGCTCGATGCTGCGCCAGGAGGTCTACGCACTCGATGGCATCGGCAAAAGCGCGGATTACCCGTCCGGCATGCCCTACACCGTCACCGAACAGAACTTCACCATCCGCCGGCTGCAGCCAAGGGGCGCCAACCCCCACGCCGTCTTCTTCGCCCACGCTTGCGAGGCCCTCAGCTACCACTACGAGCGAAACCCGGCTGACCCGCGCATCCAGCACGCTCTGACGCTGGAGGTCGATGCGTTTGGCAACGTGCTGAAGCAGGTGGCCATCGGCTACGGGCGGCGTGAGCGGGTTCGCGTCGTTGAACCAAACGACGTTGTGAAGCTGGTGCCGAACCCTGCCTTCGCCGGGTTCGAGCCAGCGGACAAGACCAAGCAAACCACCCCGCTGGTCACCTATACCGAAAGCCGAGTCACCAAGGATCACGACACCGGCAGAGATGCAATCGATCGGGACGACAGCTATCGCACACCGCTGCCCTGTGAGGCCAGTACCTATGAACTGATCGGTGTCGCCATCGGCGAAAAGAGATTGAGCTCCGAGCAGGTTCTGGATGACGCCGCCGCCGCTTCACCGCTGAATTACGAAGAGGAACCGATCGCCGGAAAGAAGCAAAAGCGCCTGATCGAGCGTGTCCGCACACTCTACCGGCCCGATGATTGCGGTGTCGCGCAGAATGACCCGACGGCCCTGTTGCAGTTTGAGGCCCTGCAACCGCTCGCCTTGCCCGGCGAAAGCTACAAGCTCGCCTTCACGCCCGGGCTGCTGGATCAGGTGTTCAAGCGCCCGCGCGACGGGCAACCGGACGAGCCCCTGCTGCCGGCTTCAGCGTGGGCAACGATCGTGGGCGGCGGGGCCGGCAACCAGGGCGGATACGTCGATCTGGACGGCGACGGCCACTGGTGGATCCCTTCGGGCAGGTCGTTTTTTTACCCGGACGAGGTGCCGGCGCACATCGAACTGACCGAGGCACGCGCCCACGGCTTCCTGCCGCGCCGCTACCGTGACCCCTTCGGCCAGGATGCCGTCGTCAGCTTCGACGACCATGACCTGCTGATGGCCGAAACCCGCGACGCGCTTGGCAACCGCATCACAGTGGACGCCAACGACTACCGCGTGCTACAGCCGCGCCTCGTCAGCGACCCCAACCGGAACCAGACCGAAGTCGTCTTCGACACGCTCGGCATGGTGGTCGGCACCGCCGTGATGTCCAAGCCCACCGACCACCCACGCCAGGGCGACCGGCTCGATGGCCTGTTCTCACCCAATCCGTCTCAGGCGCTGCTCGACGCCTTCATCGGCCAGCCACGCGAAGCCGGCCCGACGCCCGACAGCAGCCAAGCGAGCCAAGCCGTGTATGACCTCCTCGCCAACGCGACGACACGCATCGTCTACGACCTGACCCGCTACATGCGCCTGGGTGAGCCGCCGTTCGCTGCCACCATTGCGCGCGAAACCCATGCCAGCGACCTGACGCAGGGGCAACGCGGCAGGCTGCAAATCAGCTTCTTATACTCCGACGGTTTCGGCCGCGAGATCCAGAAGAAGATCCAGGCCAAACCCGGGCCGCTGGTCGAAGGCGGCCCCGACATCAGCCCGCGCTGGGTCGGGAGCGGCTGGACCATCTTCAACAACAAAGGCAAGCCGGTCCGCCAGTACGAACCTTTCTTCGACGATACCCACGCCTTCAAGTTTGCTGCCATCCATGGCGTCAGCCCGGTGCTGTTCTACGACCCGGCCGAGCGCATTGTCGCCACGCTGCACCCGAACCATACCTACGAGAAGGTGACGTTCGATCCCTGGCAGCAGACCACCTGGGACGTCAACGACACCTGCGCGCCACCTGTCCAGAAGCTCGGGGATCCGCCACAGCGCGAGACCGGAGACCCGCGCACCGACCCCGACATTGGCGGCTACGTGAAGGCGTATTTCAAGACCCAGCCCGACGACTGGAAGACTTGGCTGCAGCAGAGGATCGCGCCGCCTCAGAACCCGTCGGCCGACTCGCGCGGAAACAACCTAGAGCAGGACGCGGCAGGACGCGCGCTCGCGCATGCCGACACCCCAACCACCGCTCACTTCGACGCCCTGGGCCGCCCCTTCCTGATCGTGGCGCATAACCGGGTCGTGTGCGAAGGCCACTTGCAACATAACAAGCCCGACGAAGAATTCCGCACCCGCGTCGAGCTGGACATCGAAGGCAACCAGCGCGCCGTGCGCGACGCCATCCAGCAGGCGGGTGATCCGCTCGGCCGCATCGTCGTGCGCTACGCCTACGACATGCTCGGCAACCGCATCCATCAGCTGAGCATGGAAGCCGGCGCGCGCTGGATGCTCAACGACGTCGCCGGCAAGCCCATCCGTGCCTGGGACGGCCGTGGGCACAACTTCACCACCCGATACGACCCGCTGCGCCGCCCAGTCGAGCAGACTGTGCGGGGCACCTTCAGCGACGCCGATCCGCTTAAGCCAAACTCCGACCCGCGCACGCTGAACCGCGACATCCTGGTCGATAGGATCGAGTACGGCGAAGGCATTGCAAACGCAGAGGCGCTCAACTTGCGCACCCGCATCTACCTCTATTCCGACTCTGCCGGCGTCGTCACCAATGCGCGACTCAACGCTGCAGGCAATCCGCTCGACGCTTACGACTTCAAGGGCAACCCGCTACGCAGCACGCGGCAACTGGTCAGCGACTACAAATCCATCCCCGACTGGTCGCGGAACTCCGCACTCGACGCCGAGACCTTCGAAGGCTGCACCCGGTACGACGCGCTCAACCGACCCATCCAGTCGATCGCCCCGCGCAGCAGCCTGGGTCGTGGCAAGGTCAATGTCATCCAGCCGGTGTTCAACGAAGCCAACTTGCTGGACCGAGTCGATGTATGGCTGGAGCGCGCAGCAGAACCCGGCAAGCTACTCGACCCGGCTGTTGAGGCGCCATCGCCGGTCGGCGTTGCCAACATTGATCACGACGCCAAGGGCCAGCGTCAGCGCATCGACTACAAGAACGGCGCCAGCACCCTCTACAGTTACGACCCGCTCACCTTCCGTCTCACTCAGCTGCTAACCAAACGCAAGGCAGCGGACTTCCCCGGCAACGATCAGCAGGTCGTTGACCCCGCCTGGCACGGCAAGCAGGTGCAGAACCTGCACTACACCTACGACCCGGCCGGCAACATCACCCACATCCAGGACGATGCACAACAGGTGATCTACTTCGCCAACCAGCGCGTCGAACCGAGCAACGACTACGTCTATGACGCGCTCTACCGCCTGATCCAGGCGAGGGGGCGCGAGCACCTCGGCCAGGGCGGCGCGCCGGTTCCGCACTCCTACAACGATGCCGGACGCGTCGGCGTTCTCAGCGCCAATCCACCCGGTCGTTTCGCGCCCAACGACCGCAATGCGATGGGCCGCTACACCGAACGCTACGTCTATGACGCGGTGGGCAACTTTCTGCAGATGCAGCACGCGCGCGACAACGCTGCCCTGCCGGACTGGACGCGTGCCTACAACTACGGCGAAGCCAGCCGGGTCGAGCCGGGCAAACAGAGCAACCGGTTGAGCGGCACCACCGTCGGCAACGCGCCGACGGAGCCCTACAGCCACGACGCCCACGGCAACATGCTGAGCATGCCGCAACTGCACACGATGCAGTGGGACTACAAGGACCAGCTGCAGCTGACGCAGCGGCAGAAGGTCAACGAGCAGGACGCGGACGGCGCGACCCGGCACGGCGAGCGCACCTGGTCCGTCTATGACGCGTCGGGGCAGCGCGTGCGCAAGGTGACGGAGCATGCCAACAACGGTGGCATCAAGGACGAGCGCATCTACCTCGGTGGGTTCGAGGTGTTTCGCAGCTACCAGGGTGCAACGAACGAACGCGCGCTGAAACTGGAGCGCGAGACGCTGCACGTTATGGACGACAAGGAGCGCATCGCGCTGGTGGAGATGCGCACGCTGGGCGATGAGCAGAATCTCCCCCGGCGATTGATTCGCTATCAGTTCGGCAACCACCTAGGTTCAAGCAGCCTGGAGTTGGATGAGCAGGCGCAGATCATTTCTTACGAGGAATATGCGCCTTATGGCAGTTCTACGTATCAGGCGGTGCGCAGCCAGGCGCAGACGGCGAAGCGGTATCGGTATACGGGAAAGGAGCGGGATGAGGAGAGTGGGTTGTATTTCCACGGGGCGAGGTATTACGCGGCGTGGCTCGGTAGGTGGACAAGCCCCGATCCAGGGGGCGTGGGTGATGGTCCGAATCTGTATGAGTATGTGAATGGCAGGCCTGTCATTCTGGTCGATGCACACGGTCGGGAGGGAGAGGGTTACGTCGCACTCAAGCCCTCGGAGCAATACCGGCTTACGCTGGATCCGAAAATGGAAGCAGCCATAAGATCTCTGCAGGCCCAGGGGAAGCTGCCGCTCGTCCCGCTGCCTCGTCATCCCAAGCCTCCCACTCCTGCCCCCAACCTGTTCGACGCGCGCGCAGTCCAGCGTGCGATTGGCGGAACGCCGGCCATTGACCCGTCCTGCCGTCCGATTCCCCCCAAAGGCACGCCGTTGCCGGCCGGTCCCTTGGCGACGCCTGCGGCCGAAGAGACTCCCGACCTGTCCTTACCCCAGATGAAGTGGGAGATCGGTAGCGAGGAAAAAAAGGCGACCCTTGATGCGACCGACCTCTCTCTGACCTACAAGCAGATCGGCGGTGGGGACGTTACAACCTTCAAGGCAGGCACCGAGCTTTCTGTGGAGGTTAAACGGGGCGGTGTGTCCAACAAAATCACTTTTGACTATTCGAAACTCGCCTTCGAGTCGCAAATACAAATTGGTGGGGGAAACCAACTCAGCCTAAGCGGAGATTCGACGGGCGAAGCTCACGTTAGCATCGCCCACGGCAGCCCGAAAGAATATCCCCCACCCCAAGAGTTGGCGGGAGGTGTGGACACGGTTAGCAAAGGACTGGACGCCATAGGAAAATATGGCAAAGCGAATCTAAAGCAGATTCCAGACATTGCTGACGACAAGGAAGTCACGAATATTGGCAAAGGGGTCAAGCCGCTTACCAAGCTGCTTCCAAAAGACGAAAGTAACCAGGGGAGCGAAGGTCAACTGGATGAACCGTTGCGGCCGAAAGTCAGTCAGCCGGCATGGAAACTCGATGTCTACGGCAAGCCATACAGCATCAAAAGCCCTGCCGGGACAGAAATAAACGGTTATCAGTTTGGACTCGGCCTCAGTTTTTCATATTAATAAAACTCTGAAAAGTCTCATTTTCACCCGGTAACATGTCGTTTAAGCCGCATTGTTAATGGTTTGTGATTTTCAGCAACCGTAGCGACAAACGTTGGGGTTCGCAGGCTCTCCACGTACGGCGGATCCGCGCAGCATCCGCCAAACGGTACTGTCACGATGCTGGAGCTGTCGCGCCTGCGAGCCGAAAACAAGCGCCTGCAGATGGAACTTGAAATCGCAAAAAAAGCGGCGGCGCATTCAACTGGTGAATGCAACACCGATGCTGGCGTTTAGTTTATCTGCGGGCGTCACGAAACCCAACGTCTTTCTGGGTCGTTGATTCAGTTGCAGGGCGATCTTGTTCAGATCGCCTTGCGAGTAGTCGGCCAAACTGGTGCCCTTGGGGAAGTACTGCCGGAGCAGTCCGTTGGTATTCTCGTTCGTGCCCCGCTGCCAAGGGCTTTGAGGATCGCAGAAGTAGACCTGCACGTCGGTCGCGATGGTGAATTGCTTGTGCTGGGCGAGCTCCATGCCTCGATCCCATGTGACCGATCGGCGCAGTTCCGCAGGCAGCTTGCGAACCTGTTTGCTCAGCGCGGATACGACGCTTTCGGTGTCCTTGCCCTTCACCTTCACGAGGATGGTGAAGCGCGAATGACGCTCGACCAGCGTCGCGATGTGGGTGTTATTCGCGCCGCTCAGCAAGTCGCCTTCCCAGTGACCCGGAACAGCGCGGTCTTCGGCTTCAGCAGGCCGCTCGCGGATTGATACCGCATCGATGATCTGTCCGCGCGGTTGTCCCTGTGCTGACGCTTTCTTCGAACGGCGCATCATGCGGCGCGTGCGCAGGTGCTTCATTAGTTCCGCTTTGAGTACTCCACGGGCCTGAATGAAAAGACTGCGGTAAATCGTTTCGTGTGAGACCTGCATGGTTTCATCATCGGGATACTGCAGCTTCAACCATCCGGCGATCTGCTGGGGCGCCCATTTCAATTGCAGCTTCCTGGCGACTAACCGACGCAGTTTGCCGTTGACGGCCAGGTAGCACAGCTTCGGCCGCTTCGCCAGCTCCCAGGCTCTTGCATCCGCCGACGTTGCCCTGTATTTGCTCAACCCGCCGTGGCGCGCCACTTCACGACTGATCGTCGACGGCGACCGACCGAGGCTCGCCGCGATCTGGCGGATTGAAACACCTGCATGGATGCCGCGCGAGATTTCTTCTCTCTCGGCAAGCGTTAGCACACGGGCCGACCGCTTCCTTGCCGTCGGCATAATCCCGCCGTTCGGTCGAACGATCGCGTGAATCGATGCCGCATGCTTGCCCAGCGAGCGGCCGATGTCGCTTAGCGACTCACCGTCTTTCCATCTTTGCCACAACAAAGTCTTTTGCTCGGCGGATAGCCCACACCGTTTCTTCTTGTACACCTACCTTACCTCCTGGGCCGACATTAGACCAGAAGGTGTTGCAACGACCAGTTGAACGCGCCGCGGCGTTCTTCGCGAAGGAATGAAATGAACGCGTCCCTCCCGTGAACGTAAGCAAAGGAAGGTGGATCCTCACGGGCCAACGGCATCGATGTGTGCCCAGGTGGAAAATGCAGGCATTTCCCGGCAACCGGAGGATCCACGATGAACAGTATGGCTGTGGGCGTAGACATCGCCAAGCAGGTTTTCCAGGTGCATTACGTCGATCAGCAAACCGGAGAGATCGTGAACAAGCCGGTTAAGCGGGCAAAGTTTCTGGAGCACTTCGCGAACCGTGCTCCGTGTTTGATAGGG
>BBSL01000251.1 GCA_001319865.1 Burkholderia sp. E7m39
TGGCGGCGCGCACCATTGGGCGAGGCAACTGACCGGGATGGGCCATAAGGTCAGGCTAATGCCGGCCGAGTTTGTGAAGGCGTTCAACATCCGCAACAAGAGCGATGCGGCGGACGCCAAGGCAATCTGGCTGGCAGTGCAGCAGCCAAGCAAGGCTGTAGCGGTGAAGACCGAGATGCAGCAGGCTATGCTCGGATTGCACCGTATGCGGGAGCAGTTGGTGAAGTTCCGTACGATGCAGATGAATGCGCTGCGCGGGTTGATGACGGAGTACGGCGAAGTGATGAACAAGGGTCGAGCGGCGCTCGACAAGACGATACCGGACGTACTCGGTCGGCTTGCGGATCGGCTGCCGGCGGTCCTGATAGATACTCTGCGTGATCAATGGAACGGGTTGGCGAAGCTGGATGAACAGATTGCTCAGATTGAGCGGCGCATGCGCGAGTGGAAGAAGGAAGACTCCGCTGTCAGGGCGATTAGCGAAATTCCTGGTGTGGGCTTACTGACGGCAACCGCAGCGGTCGCGACGATAGGCGACGCGAAGGCATTCAACTCGGGTAGGGAGTTCGCCGCATGGGTCGGTCTCGTACCCAGGCAGACCGGCTCAGGCGGAAAGGTAAATCTGCACGGCATCAGCAGGAGGGGTGACACCTATTTGCGCACTCTCCTGATTCACGGCGCTCGCAGTGTATTAACGCACGCGAAAGAGCCCGGCCCGTGGGTCGAGCAAATGGAGAAACGGCGACCGCGAAATGTGGTGGTCGTGGCACTGGCCAACAAGATGGCGCGCACGATCTGGGCCCTGCTCGCCCACGACAGGGCGTACCAAAAAGACTACGTGAGCATGAAACCGATCTGACCGGTGAATGCTACGGAGAAGAGTAACGTTTAGCACAGGGTGAACGTCGAAAGGTTGCGCAGCAATCGAGTGTGATGACCAGCCAGGTAGGACCGGGACTCGCAAAACCTGAACAGGAGGAGGAGCCTTCGAGCTCGCCGAAGGAATGAGGTGCGAGTCAGCGAATTTCATAGGGGCCCGCAGCGGCAGCACCAGCTGCATGAAGGCCGGATAGAGAGCTGCGACCCATCCTGTCAGTCTGAACACACGAAAGCTGTTGCAAAACGGGACGCGTTCATAGAGACCTCCTGTGAAGTACGCCTAGATTGGTACGCAGTGCCGGCACTTTCCGCTGTCGGCACTGTGTGAGGTCCTGTCGGTCAGTCTGAATGGCTGTCGGGCATGGAAGCGCGGCGGCACACTCGAGCGGAAACGCCTGAGCCACGAACCGTTGCTGGCGCTGATCCGTACGAGCCACGCCGAGGTAAAGGGCGCCTACGGATCGCCACGGATGACCGACGAGATTCGCGCGCGCGGCTTTCCGGCCAGCAAGGAACGGGTTGAGCGGCTCATGCGCGAGAACGGTATCCGCGCCCGCCACAAGAAGCGCTACAAGGTAACGACGGACTCGAAGCACAAGTTGCCGGTCGCTGAGAATCTGCTGGAGCGCATGGCGTGAACTTCAACATCGGTGCCGAAGGCCGCAACTTGACCGCGAACGGAAAACTGGGCGTGCAGGCGCTCCAGGATCGCGAAGAAGGGTCGGGAGCAATCGGCGAGCGTCGCCGGCAAGCGCGTGATGACGGCTTTGCCGACCGGCAGGCCAATACCACGTACCTCGATGAACGGACCACGTGGCTTTCGTCCGCTGCTGCGATCGCGCCGGTGCACGGAACTGTTATCCAGCCACGTTGCCTAATTTTGGCGATTCTCACTGAATTGCCCCATCTGGCACCGAGCAGGTGGCGCTGCGGCTTGTAGAACCCGGTGTCGGAAGAAACATGAGTGGATCACCATGCGAAAACTCACCCCCACCGGCCAGCAATTGATCGAAGAGATAGCCCAGCGACATGGGTTCAGCACCGACGCCGTGTTGAGCATGCTGGAGTCCGTGATTCGCGGTAACGGCAGCATGGCCGAGTTCAATCACCCCGAATTTGGTGGCTCCGGCCAGTGGATGCAGGGGGGAATGACCATGGTCTCCGACATGTTCAACAACTACCTGAAAGGCAGGGTCGATGGGCTCTGTTCCGAGCTTTCCCGCCTGATAGCAAACCAGCTCGACCTTATTCGCAGCGGCAGCTTCCAGTCGCAGAGCCAAGGTACCCAGCAGCAAGGCAACGACGGCGGCGGCCAGCAACAACAGCAGAGCGCTGGTCACGGTGGCAGCAACCAGCAGCAGACTGCAGCCGGACCGGTCGGACCGGTAAGTCTGTTCGTTCCGCCTGCGCCCGGCACCTCTGGCGACTGGTGGCCCGCGGATCTGGGACGGCCCAACAGCACCGGCGCGCAGAACGACGTCCGTTATGCCTACTTCGCACAGCCCCGGCGCCTGGCGATCGAAGTGAACGGTAAGGTGACGGTTCACAATACGCTCGATCACCAGATCAGCGGCTTCTCACAGCAGCAGTCCCGCGGCGCGTCCCTCACATTCGCGAGCCAGCACGGCCTGGTCGCTGTCGCCAGCCTGCCGGTTGTCTCGGTCGGTGGCGTTCCGCTGGCGGCGCCGCCGGTGCGGGAGGGGCCGGTCAGCACTCAGTCGGTTGCCCGCGAGGCTGACGTATTCGCCACCATAGAGAAGCTCGCCGCACTGCACGCGAAGGGGATTCTCAGCGATGAGGAGTTCGCCGCCAAGAAGGCGGAGCTGCTGAGCCGTTTGTGAGCGTCACGTCATCGCGCAGCGCAATCGGGGCAAGAGATTTCTACTTGGCTGAAACGCCCACACCTCTCCCCCGTCCCCTCTCCACTTGGGCCCTCTAAGGCGATGATGCGCATTGCCTATTCCTAATCGTAGGTTAGGTCCGCCGACCGCATCGGGCAGAAGTCGGCCCAGTTCCTGTCGTCGTTCAGTGAGCGGCTCACGAGGGCCGTTCTGGGTTCTGGCATAGCGATTGAGGTTTTGGATAGTTTGGTATCCACCAAATTTTATGGTGGGAACCAAAGTGGACAAGACGTGGGATGAGCGCGCCGCAGGCAGCGCATATAGCGGCAACTGGTCGAACAATCGTTCGAACCGGGTGCGTCGGTAGCGTTGATCGGTAAGCGCCCGGTGAAGGCACGGGAGCGAGTTGGCCAGCCGCAGGCCGCGCCGAAGATCAAGGTCACCGAGAGTCGCCGCCCGGTGGGGCTGTGAGGTTGACCCGCGAAAACGGACACCTATTCATTTGATGAGAAGGAGGTGTCGAAATGGGCAGACATCGAATGCCATACCCAGCGGACTTCCGGGCTCAGATAGTCGAACTGGTGAAGTCCGGACGTACGCCTGAGGACCTTGCGCGCGAGTTCGAACCGACCGCACAGACGATCATCAACTGGGTCGCACAGGCCGATCGTGACGTCGGTGTGCGTCATGACGGACTGACCACGGCCGAACGGCAGGAGCTCACGCGGTTACGTCGTGAGAACCGGCAACTGAAGATGGAACGGGACATTCTCTCGCAGGCGGCGGCCTGGTTCGCGCGGGAGACGGGAGCCGTTCCGCCGAAGGGCGGTATGGATTCATGAGAGCGAACCGGGCCTGCTGGCCCGTTGCCACGATGGCGCGGCTGCTCGGTGTTTCCACGAGCGGCTTCTACGCGTGGCTGGCACGCGCACCATCGCGCCATGCATGCAGTGATGCGCAACTGCTGGCGCGCATCCGTACGCTGCACGCGAGCTCGCGCGGCACGTATGGCGCACCACGTGTGCATGCGCAACTCGCGCGTGAAGGCGTGCACGTGGGACGCAAGCGGGTGGCGCGCCTGATGCGCATTGCAGGGCTTTGTGGCGCAAGCCGGCAGCGCTGGCCACGTACCACGCGACAACGCGCGGGGGCACGGCGTGCGCCGGACCTGGTGCGCCGGCACTTCAGTGCTGAAGCCCCGAACATACTGTGGGTGGCCGATGCGACCTACATCCCGACCGGCGAGGGGTTTCTGTATCTCGCCGTGGTGCTTGACGTATTCAGCCGCCGCATCGTCGGCTGGGCGATGTCGAACCACCTGTACACCGAACTCATGTTGCGCGCACTGGACATGGCGTTGCATCAGCGACGCCACGAGGGTGTCATCCTGCACTCGGATCAGGGGTGCCAATATACGTCCATTGCCTTCGGGCGGCGCTGCCGCGAAGCGGGTGTGCAACCGTCGATGGGGACGGCCGGCGACGCCTACGACAACGCGATGTGCGAATCGTTCTTCGGCACGCTCGAAGCAGAATTGCTCTCGCGCGAACACTTCGCGACCCACGAACAGGCACGGCGGCGCCTGTTCTCGTTCCTTGAAGGTTGGTACAACGTACGCCGCCTGCATAGCAGCATCGGCTACTGTTCGCCGCTGGAATTCGAAAACCTGAACGCAAAAAGGCAAACCGCGTCGCCTTGCGGGTTGCCCACCGGCGGCCAGCGTCATGATCGAGAGAGGCGACCCGCCGCCCGCCCGTGGACAACCCGCGATTCAACGCTTAACGGAGGCTAGCTCACATCAAATCTCTAAC
>BBSL01000252.1 GCA_001319865.1 Burkholderia sp. E7m39
AACGCTTAACGGAGGCTAGCTCACATCAAATCTCTAACTGCAAATCCGTCCGTCGAACCGGGGCAACCTCACTGGAAGGGTGCCGTACGAGTATGTCGCGCTCCATCTTCAGTTGCCGGACTTCACAACGCAACCGTGCGAGCTCCTGCCGCTCGGCTTTGGTAAGACCGTCATGCCGCACGCCTGTGTCGCGATCAGCCTGCGCCACCCAGTTGTAGATGGTCTGTGCGGTCGGCTCGAACTCCTTCTCCAGTTCCTCCGGCCTGCGTCCAGCCTTCACCAGCTCGACCATTTGCGCCCGAAATTCCGCCGGGTACGGGGTACGATGCTTGCCCATAATCGGCACCTCCTTCTCCAAAGGATAGATGTCCGCTTTTCTGGGTCAACTTCAAGTCATGGCCGACCGGGGAGGCAAACGTGGTCGCACTGGCGCTGGACGAGTCGCAACGTCTGCGCGGCTTCGCTCTTTCGCGCGCGCCCTTGCCTACGAGTGAGCGTGTAACGGTGGCGGAGGAGAAAGTGAGCGAGGAGCACGAGCAACCTGGCCTTTCCCCCACGGCGAACAAGGCGTACGTGAATCTCGTCGTACCGGGTGGAGATATCCAGAGGCTGGTCACGGGCGGGCGATTCAACGTTGTCGGCCGAGGCTTCGCGTCCGGGGCGGGTGTCGAAGTCCTCATCGATGGTAACGGTGTCGCGAAGGCAATGGTCGGCGACGATGGAACCTTCAAGGTCGCCGTCGTGGCACCGCAGGATCCCGGCGTGCACACCCTGGTCGTACGCGATGCCGCCAGCCAGAAGATTCTGGACGGCGTGCAGCTCAAGGTCAACCGCGGCGAAGCGGGCAAAGAAGCTGCGCAAGGCAAGCGCAAGGAACGTCGGGAAGAGCACGGGGAGCACGAAGAAGACGAGCGGGCAGGCGAGCGCGTGAAGATCAAGCCCCCGGTACGGGGCCTGTGATAGCGCCCTGGCGCCCGCGCCTCTCGGAACTGCTGGACCGTAGCTTCGAGCGGGCGCCCCGGTGGAAACTCACCGCTTTCTCCAGGAGGCGCCGGGCAGTCGAAAGCCCAGATGGTTCGCAAGTGTCACGGCTGGACTCTCGCTGCATTGCCAGCAAATCAGTGCGAACCCCACGTGGTTCTCGAGTCCGTATGCGCCCGCTCCACCGTCCCATGCCCCAGCCCCCTCGAGCTGCCCGATCAGTGACGCCACGGCGAGACCTGCGACGAGCGCGGCGGTCAGCTTCAGCCGAGTGGAACTGAAGCTCCGGCAGCAGATCTCTCGCTGAGATGCGTTGCGGGCATCGCTCGCGCGCTGATCGAAGGCGAAGTCCTCGTCCGGATTTCGAGCGAATTTCTCAACCTGGCAGCACCATTTTTGGCGCTCGCTACGCAGGATCGCATCTTTGCCCCGCACAATAGGAAAGAAACTGCGGACGTCACGCGGAATTCAGTCTCCTTTACCCCATGTTATGGCCAGCCAGAGGTCTTCCATCGAGTTGTCGTTGAAATAGAGCGCAAACCGGCCAGTTGGTGCCGGGAGCGGAATATTGGTCAGTTTGCCTGCCTTGAGACCACCCAACGAAGGATCTTTGACCAACGTGTCTTCCTTCCTCGTTCCAGCGGGTTCATCGGTGAGGTTGTTGGAAACTCTGATAGTGGGTTTGGTGTCCATGGTAGGCTTGGCATACAAATCCACTCGCTTTACGGTTTCCAGAACCCCCTTGCTCCAGAACGGATAGTGTTCTTCTCGAACCTCGAGCGTCAATTCTGCTTCCTTCGTTGCATCTTCGAGCTTCACGCTCCTGAACTTCGCCCATTCACTCGGAAACTCATGGCGCACCGAGAACAGCCTCGTCGATCCCGCGGACCGGGCTTCTTCGATCCATGTCTTGAGGTTGGCGACTGCCCCGTTGCGCAACAACCCGCCCCCTTCTCGGGCGGTGTAACGAAGCTGAAGTATGACGTCTGCGATGGTATCGTAGTCAAACTGTCGAGGATCATCTTTGCTTGGGTTAGCCGGCAAATCCAACTGCCACTCGCTGATGGCGCCGGATAGCTCGAAAGGAAGGTACCGCTCGTCACGCAGGTTGGTTTCGAACAGACCGCTGTCGTTCTGACCCGTGCTGGTCACGATGGATTGCATACTCCCGAAATAATCGCTGAACCGGATGTCCTCCGCTCCAGATCGGGCATAGTCTCCACCTACAATGGAGTTCCGGCGGATCGCGCTTTTGAGCAAAGTCAGCGTGCAATTGATGCTGGTGTACGGACCCGTTACGCAGGGGATGCTCACGGCGACGGTCCTGATGCGGCGGAAGTAATGGCCGGGGCCATCCATATCGAACAACTCCTCCGGCAGCGCCACAGTACAGCGTCCAGTGGCACGCAGTTGCAAGAGCGCCTGCGGATTCACCTGGAGCAGGCTGACGTGTTTGGTTAGTTCATACTCCCGCTGGTTCAACTCGTGGTAAGCCATCTCCATCCGCTTGATGTCCAGGTGGAGTTTTTCTCCGGCAAACAAGCCTTCCTTTCCGGCAAGGTACCCGAACTGCAGGTAACTCAGATTGGTATCGCCGAGCTCGTGTTGCAGGGCACGCTCCGCTTTCCTGGCAATGTCGAATGCGAACTGGAAGACCTGTCCATAAAGTCCTCTCACCTCGCGTTTCATCCAGGTGTAAAGATCCTGGGTGGTCGTCTTCTTGTGCCTTTGATCGCCAATGGCTGTGTTTTCCCCTTTGAGAAAGCCCTCGATTGCCTCCGCGTGCATGATTTGCCTTTGGTGATTGTGCCATTCGCGCTCGGCGATGGCCTCGCGGATTTGCGCGGCCCGAAGTTGTTTTAGTGTTTGCGTGACTTCCCCCGCTACCAGGTTGCTTTGGAACGCCCAATCTTGCTCTCGACGGGCGTAGGAACCAATTTTCGCGCTTAAACCAGCCGCGTATGACAATTGGTCCGCGCCAAGACGAACAGAACTCGCCATCATGGACATCATGGTCGAAAGCTGCACACCGCCAAAGGTAACGTCGACCCCCGCCCCCACGGGCTGCACTTTAGCGCCAAATTGGGGAATAAGACTCAACTCCTTCCCAAGCAGATCCAATAAAGCAGAGGTATCCTGCAAAGCTCTGGCGTCTTCCAGTTGATTAAGTTCATGGAACTCACGGCTGCTGATAATCTTGCCTCCGGATCCACCAAGGTCTTGAGCGATGTCGACGTCAATTGCGCGTAGGGGCATCTCAGGTTCAAGTGCGCCGAAACGCGGGTT
The DNA here is from genome assembly GCA_001319865.1 of Burkholderia sp. E7m39. Classification (GTDB taxonomy): domain Bacteria; phylum Pseudomonadota; class Gammaproteobacteria; order Burkholderiales; family Burkholderiaceae; genus Paraburkholderia; species Paraburkholderia bengalensis. Next base: position 3,268 of record BBSL01000252.1, read on the forward strand.
TTTTGAAAGGTTATCTTTTATGAGGCCAAGAGCGGCGACGTCAAGTGCGTCCAAGTCCGGAATCTTGATTTCACTGTCCTTCTTTCCCAATTGACGCTCGTAGTAAATAAAGCGCTGAGCTGCATTGGCCAGAGACTTTTCCAGCCCCTCCCGAGACTTGATGGCTTCCTGCCACTGAGAGTAACGGACGGCTTCCGCCAATCCTAGAATTACCCTTTCATGCTGCGCGCGAAGAAGGGCGAGGGCTTCGTTATCCTCCTTTTCAATCGCCGTAAGAAGGCTGTTACCCAGCGACTTCACCTCCTGACAAATCTCGGTCGCCTTTTGCACCAACAGTTGAAAGCGCACAAGAGGCAATGGCTGATTTAAACCGCTGACGATGGCACCCACATCCAAACCAGCCGCGGCGGCCTTTGCGAGCAAGCCGGGATCGATGGGTGGCTCGAAGAGGTCCGGTTGGCGGAAGATGCCTTGGAAGTTCAGACTATTCCGAATCTTGAACAGCCGGTCTGCCACCGTATCCCAGTAACCCAGGAGCTGATCATTGCGCGGCACACAGAAATAAAGCGTTTGCCCGACGCTTCGAATCACCGCCAAACCGTCATCGTCCGATTCCGTGCCAGGATGCGGCGCGAGATCGAAAGCAATTGCTGGTTCAAGATCGACCATCACGCTCCAGGCTTCGTGCAATTTATCTTTCAGCGTCGCATAAGTCTGTGGCTTGACCCACCCTTTGGTTGGCACGGCTTGCGGGCGGGGTCCGAGAATATTCGCCGCAAGCACGTAGAGTTGCAGCGCCTCGTCGATCGCTTCGCCAGTATCCTGCCGGAAAAGGCTGTCGCCCCAGGCAACGAGATTGTCTAGGTAGGCCATCACCGTCTTCATCATGTAAGCCGACTGGCGGTAACGCGCGATCAAGTGGGGACGGAAAGGATTCTCTTTCCACGCACCGATGCAATTCACCGTATCCTCTTGCAGCGCCTTGTTCTCGCCGGTGGCGAGGTTGACGAGGATCTCTTCGACCTTCTTAACGTCGGTGGATTGAAACGGCTTCACCCGCCAAAACCGTTCGGGCGTAGGGCCGTCGCTGTCGTCCGTTGGATCGAAGACGTAATGAAACCAGCGCTGTGCCTCCTGAAAGCGCTGATTCTTGCTCAACTGAATTGCCACGCTAATGGGCAAATGGAAAAAGAGTTCCCAGTTGTAGACCGAATATGCGCCGCTGGAGGTGAAGTCCACATCCTCAACGGGATAACGCGGATCGACTACGCCGACGTTCGGATAATACTGTAGCGCCGAGAAAAGCTCCTCAAACAGGGCGGGCCGTGGCCGGCTGTCCAATAGCGTCAGCTTGGTGCTCGAATCGAGTTTGACGGGTTCTCCATCGGGCCGCAGCACCGTGACCGCATCAACCACGGAAATTGTTTGATCTTTCAAGACGTCTATCGAAGCTCCATTTGAGCCTCGCAACCTCAGCCCATTGGGCGTGGTGCCGAGATTTGCGCCCGGGAGGCGCACCACAGCGCCGGGCGCCGCAGTGTCATTCCCAAGTTTGAGCGCGGCGCCATCAGGAAGCGTCACCGCCACCCCGTCCGCCATTAGCACCCGGACACTATTCGGCAGCACGACAAAAGTGCCGTCAGCGTTGCGTTCGTATTCGGTGTCGATCGCCTCTAGACCCCCGACGGACTTGCGAATCAGTCGTTGGGCGAATGCTCCGACGTAGGGGTGGAAATGAGTGTAAAAGCGGTAACCCACTTCGCGTTCCTTGACCGCAAAGTGCTTTTGGGTCGTCGTCTTTTTCCAACCCCAGCGCAACCTCGGCACCGAGGCAAAGCGGACGTTAATGTCGTGAAACTTCTGCGTCGCGATGTTCATAGATTTTGGCCAGGTTATTAAACTGGGTTTAATGAAAGTGCGAGGTCCCCGCCGCAAAGTCGAAGTGTAGTTCGTCTAGATGGCCTGCATGGACTCCTTTGCCATTGTCGATAGTGATGAACTTGACTGAATCTGTCAGCGCAGAATGCAAATCGACTGCTCTCGCGGATTTGCCACCCATCGCCACGAGCTCCTTTGCAGCAGCTGCAGCGTCAAACCTTCCCATTGAGCCAATTCTTTGTTCGCCAAAGGTCACCACCACTTGCGGATGGGCGAGCCAGTCAACCCTGTCTTGGAAACCAATGCGGGAGTGCAGGCTGATGGCATCGGGCGGGACAGCAATTTGATACTTTGAAACCTGCTGAACGATTGGCAAGTCCTTGATAAGGCGAAAGTCGTCTTCCGCAGGCACGAGCACTGGTGTTGTGATAACCCACTCTTCCCAGTGCTCAATGGTAGTGTCTGTCACACGAGGTTCGACGAAGAGTGCATGCCTATCGCTTTGGTAGAAGAACGGCCGCATGAGCGCGCCGACCTCCGGGAAGAGATATTCAGTAGGATTGCTGGAGAGCAGCAATGAGTACCTCCTCGGCTCCTGAAGAATTGCTTTCGTCGTCTTCGACTCGCCGTCGGGAGGACGATAGCCGAGAACGCTGTCGATGGGTTCCCAATCTGACCATTCGACCTCGAAATGTTTGAGTCGCAGGATGTCATCCGGCCCACGCGCGATCACGTCGATACGGCCGCGTCCCCAAGAGACAGCGGTTGGGTCCGCGGCGAGTTTACCGCCCAAAGATTCCCATCCGGACCAACGACCCTCGTACCACTTATGCCAAAGCGCATCGTCAGCTCCACGAACGAAAATATCCAGTCTGCCCGGTCCCCAGGAGCAAACTCCGGGGCCTGAACTCAAAACTCCATCAAGGCTTTCCCACGCCGCCCAACCCGCGTCATACCAGCGATGCCACAGCGCATTGTCGGTTCCGCGAACGAAGACATCGATCCTTCCGGAGATCCAGGAGACCGCAGCAGGATCGGAAGTAAGGATCCCGCCGAGCGACTCCCATTCCGACCACCCACTGTCATACCACTTGTGCCAGAGAGCGTTGTCAGTCCCTCTAACGAAAACATCCAGCCGTCCGGCCGCCCAGGAGCACACGGCTGGACCTGAGGTCAAAACGCCACCGAGGGATTCCCAACCCGACCAGGCGTTGCTCTGCGGATACCATTTGTGCCAAAGCGCGTTGTCGCCGCCGCGGGCAAAGACGTCGATGCGCCCTTTTTGCCAGGAAACGGCGGCGGGATCGGAAGTAATGAGGGTACCAAGCGATTCCCAACTCGACCAATTACCGAAAAACGGGCAACGCCAAAGCGCGTTGTCGCTCCCTCGAACGAAAAGATCCAGGCGGCCTGGCCCCCAAGAGCAAACCCCCGGCCCATCGATTGGCAGGATGCCTTCAAAATGTTCGTAAAAGCTGACCTCGAGTGGCTGTCCATCTGCGAACGTCTGAGTGGCTCTAACGTCAGTCAAACCGTAAGGGTTCGCCGGCAATGCCTCCCATGCCTCCAGTGCCGGGCCATTATGCCGGCCAACCAATTTGAAGCATTTCCCGATTCCACCCCCGAGATGGATCCGGATGGCTACTTCCTCTCCGTCTTCAAACTCCCGGGTGACGTGGATCGAAACGTCCTCTGGTTTCCAATCAGCAGTGCTGGGATCCCTGGCAACAACAAATCCGCTTAATCGCCGCTCGCCCCATTGGCCCTGGAAATACTCGCTCCAATTCAATTGCACGTCGATGCCTTTGAGCGGTTTGAGTTTCGTCACTTTTTTCACAATGCTCCCGGCCGAGTCGCCGTCGCCGATCTGATCAGCCCCGTCTGTCGGCGGTCGGTCCGGCTTCTCCATGAACGTCACCCAAAAAAGGTGCAGCCGATCTCGCCACATCGCTGCAACAAGGTGATCCGATTCGATTTCTACCGTGATCGGCTCCCACGGGGTCCACATCTGCTGCGCGTATCGGCGGTAGAAATACTTTCGCGGAGAAGCGTAGGTGCGACCGATCACATGCAAAGTGTTGGCGGCGGGATTGATTGCCAGCTCCTCGCAATACATCGAAACGATTTCGAGGTGCGCAAGGTCTTCGAGCTTTTTGATGTAGTTGAAAAGAGCGTCTTCGACCAAATCGGTTGAGACATCGCCTTGCAGCAGCGCGCCTTCGAGTTCCTGAAAGAGATGCGTTTTGTCGTCGCGGAACTCCGGTTCGAGCCAGTTTTCGGGGAAAAGGAAAATCTTACGATTGGCTTCCCACACCCGGTAACGCTTCATCCATTGCCAGTGCTTCGAATTAATGACCGAAGGATGCACATTCTTTTCCAGATTGAGCAGACAGCGCTGAATGAACAATTGCACCGAAGAGATCGCCAGCCGAATGCGGGAGGTTTGCACCACCGGCTCCATCCCTGGATCGATCAGAAAGTACTCGTAAAGCTGATTGGCGCTTTCAAACTTCTCCGGATGATTGTGCAAGACATAAGCGACCAGCGCATCGCGCTGCGCCTGTCGCAGCTTGTCAAAGAAGGGCTGGGCGATGCGTTGCCAGTCGTCCGCTTCGTATTTTGATTTGATGGTATCCCGGAGATCATGGGCGATGCCGAACCCAGGGGCGGGAGTAGCCCAACGGGCGAGGCTTTGAGCGGAAACTCCGAGTTTCTCCGCCATCTGCAGCGCCCTCCATAATCGCCAAATATCCTGCTCCTGAGCGAACTCCACCACTGCTACCCGGAGCGCCGTAGCATCCACCTCGGACACAGCGGAAATTCCGAATTGCTCGACCGCCGCCTGGACCGAATCCACTTTGCGACGTGTGAGATCCGCGAGACGCTGGCAGAGGTCGGCCAGCACCCGCTTCCTGGCCGCCGTGGCATCTTCAGGCGGCGGAAAGACGCGGCGTGCACTCTCGAAAATCCCAATCAGGTCCGCGGTGTCCGGCGCCAATTCCGCCTTGAGCCGCGCGTATGCCGCGAGGCGAAGGAATTGTCCGAAGAGTTCTTGCGCGTCGGCTGAGGAATTCCCGGATTTGTCCGTAGGGAGCCTGCTAAACGCAAGATTGCTGAAGTCCGCCGCATTGATCAGCATGTAACGGATTTCCCGTTCACTAAAGCGAAACCCCTGCACGAGTTGCAGTGTCTTGCCCAGGAGCAGATAGGAGCGCGAAGCGCGTTCGACGGCAGACCCGGGGTAAACAGTCAGTCGATCGAGGCGTCCTTTAGGCAGGTTCTCACCAAGGATCGTCAGCGTCACGCGGCCTCCCCCAAGTTTGCGCGCGCGGAGAGTGAACTGGTAAGGCACGCCGGCCTTCAGTTCGACAAACTCGCTCACCTCGGCGTTAGGCGCGGAAGCCTGGCTCCGCAGAAACGGGTCCGCCAATTGACCGAACCGAAGTTCGCATTCGGCATCCTTGTTATCCAGAGTCACGAAGAAGCGATAAGACCCATTGGCGGGTACTTCGAGGTAGCCGGACAGTCGCGCGCTGTTTGCACCGGTAGAGTCCTGCAGCGAAGCGCCCGTTCCGTCATTGGACGCAAACCATTCCTCGGTGATTCCCTGCGCACCGGTCGCGGAAAAGGCGTCGAACAACGCGCCGTACCCTGGCTCGGAAAGCAGCCTCGTGTCGGTCAGGAAAGCCTCAGTCAAAGCCGCGTCTGCGCCGAGATCCGTGGCAAGGCTTTGCACGACCACCTGGCGAATCAGCTTTTGTTGCAGGAACGGCAAAAATACCTCGGCGAGACGCTGGCGCTTGGCCCGCATCTGGACCTCGTTTTGTTGCCGTGCGGCCCGCGTGGCAGCTTCAGGCCCATCGTAGGGAATCAGCAGATCTTTCGCAAACAACATTTCAAAGTCGCCAGCAGCCAGAAATCCGACGATGGGTTCCTGAGCGATGGATTTCTGGATACGCTCGTCAAAGTAATCCCTAGCCTGTTTCTCCACATCATCAAGCAGCGCCGCGACCAAGGGGGAGGGAAAAGCGCCTTTGAGTTCCGTCTTCCGCGCTTCGGTCAATACCCCGCGGAAGATCATCTTCTGCTCCTGCTTCGCCTCGGAGTAACTCACGCGGATGCCAGTTTCCGGGGAAAATGCATCAGGATCGAGTTTGTTCTCGGGAGTAACGCTGGGCTTGATTGCTTCATATTCCTTGGTTCCGCTCCACATGGCGAAAAAAGTCGCCGCCACGTCAGGTGGAAGCGCGAGGGCCAGCTTCTGCTGCAAGACCTCGTCTGTAAAGGTCGCCGCGTCGGCGGGAACAGCATGCTCGCTGTAAATGCGCCGAATCTCTGCTGCCAGATTCTTTACCAGCGCGATGAAGTTTTCCGGCCGGGGCCGATATTTGCCGACTGGATCGAACCGATGCCTCAAAAGGTAATCGAGGTCTTCCACCTTAAAGCCGCTCTCCTTGACCGCTTTGGCGATCTCGACGAAACGAATGGTCTGGCTGAATGGATAATCTTCTTCGATCGTTTTGATCGGATCTGCGGCCAGAAATCTTACCGGATCGAGACCACTCAAGGCCTTGAGGCAAATGATCTCGGGGACGGAGACTTTTAACGCCTTGGCTAGCAAACTATGGCGGTAGATGAGCGATACGGTGTCCAATGTCAAAGACTCGGCATCGATGACTGCTCGACCTTCTTCGGGCTGCCTGCCCCTGGCATCCGCAAGAATTTGGCCGAGATCATCTTCAGTGACTCCCAGCGCGCCTTGCACTGCGAGAAGGTGGTCTCTCAGCGGCGCCGGGGCTGCGAGATAGGTTGGCGACGAGAGGTATTGGCCGAGCGGGTCATCGAAGATGACATCGTTCTTCAGCACACTTCTGTTAAGGAAGAGCCGGGCATAGAGGGAGTTCTTACCAGTAATTGGTAAGTTAGACCAAAGAGTCAGGAGTTTCTGGCGGCTGCCCTTGCCTACTCCCACCTGCTCATCGAGCGCCTTGACATGTGCCAAGTAAGCCAGGATTGTCTCGAATGCCGCACCGATGTTCCCCGCCGTCAAAGGCTGTAGCTTCGCGGGCAGGAAAATCTGGATTGCCCGGTCGGTCTCCGGAATAGTCCAGCCGAGCTTTCTCCAAAGCCGGACGAAGAGGTTGATCTTGAGAAACACCACGGCATCGGGGACATTGCCATCGGCGTAGGCGAGCGTCGTCTGATCGTAGTCGCAACCGGTGTTGGGATCAGTGAGCACCAGAAGCTCGTTGACGCTGCCTGCTGTCCACGCTGAATCGATTCGAGCTTTTAGATCCGCAACTGTTAGCTTCAACTCATCTGCGCGCTCGTTTAACCGTTCCTCAAAGGCCGTCAGCTCTTCCGACGTGAGTGGAAGGTGGCCAGGTTGTGCTTTGTAACGCAAAAGATCGTCGGCAGTGATCCCAAGCCTTGGCAAAAAGTTCAGCGCCTCCAGCCTCGGGTTGACAAAGCCGGTCCGAACTAACTCGACGACTTCCTTGTAAGTCACGCCGAGCCGTCGTGAAAGAATCTTGGCGGACTTCAGCGCCTCCAAAGCCGCTTTCTGATTCTGCACGGGAGTCATTGTGGAATCGTCGAACCCGAAGAGCTGATGCCAGTTCGCCAAGGACGCCGGATCGGTAAAGAGCGCGTATTCGCTCGGCGAAAGCCCCAATTGCTCGGCGAAAATTTCGGCCCGGTAGTAATTCGGCTTCGGATTCTCAGGCGTGTTCGGAGCGAAGAGTTTATCAGTGGTGCGGAACGCCTCCAACACCTGCCACAGCGGCGTCTCAAAGTAATCCAGGAACCGCCGCACCGTGGCCAGCCACAAGTCGAAAGGCAACGCGAGCGGATAACGCCCAGCTTTCAACTTGTCGTAGGCATCGACAATTACATTCTGCGGCTCAGCCAGTAACTCAGCCGTCGTCGCTTCCCCGGTATCGCGAACAGCGTTCTCGGTCAGTCCGCCATGTGCCACCCAAAACTCAAGAATTTCATTCGCAAGATCGATATAAGGCAAGGCCGTCAGCGTATTTTCGCAGGTCAGCGGAATATGGGGTAGGTCCGGGCGCCGTTTCACCAAAGCATCGAACGGTTTCATGAACTCATATGGCGGGTCCGTGTATGCGACTCCGTTGTGCTTGAACTTCCAATCCTGAAGGAATCCTTTCCACACTACCTCGTCTTCCGGATCGATGAAGCTTAGCAAATCGACAAAGTAGGCGGCGGGGCTAAGGACCGATCGACAGTGTTCGCACTCGCAGAAGTCCAGCGAACCGAAGAGTGACTCCATCGTCGGGTAGTGCTTGAGCAACTCCGCTTGGAGTTGCTTTGTGGCGGCATTGCGCTGGTCTTCAGTCCCGCCGATCGCCATCGGTGTTGCGCCGCGCCCAGGTTGTTTGGCGAGATTCGCCACGTTCTGCACCGTGCCCGAAATCTGTGCCGCCTTGTCGTAAATCTGCCCGGCGTCGTCCATCGAGGCAAAGTGCCGCCCATAACGATCAAGGAAGTATTCCTTGGAGATGGCCGTCACGGCATGAGCTGAGGTCAATCCATGCTCGAAAAGAACCTTCATCGCATCATTGCTCGGCGTAAACTGATAGACGCGCTGGACTATCTTCGCCGCCGTGGTGGCTTTTACAATCCACTCCCGCGGGGTACCGACAGGAAAGAATTGGTCACCATACCGTCTCACAAGGGCATCCACCGATGCTTCGCCGATCTTAAAACCTCTCTTTTTTGGATCGCCCGAATCGAGCTTAGCCGCCGTTGTGAAAAAGTGATGGACCGCGTCGGCATCTTCATCGTTGCCGAGCAGCTTGCCTTCCTTAACGATGCGGGCAACGACATGATTCGGATAACTCGCTTCGATTTTTCGGGCCATATCTTCCGCGTAAGCATCCAACGTCGCAAATGCTGGTGGAATCAATTGCGCCAATTTACCGGCATCACCACCGGCCAGTGTCTGGAGCCGGGTCTTCCAAGTCTCGGGAGTGTGAAAATCCTTTTCCACGAGCGGGGATAAGTCATCTGCATTAGCCCCATCAGCTTGCAACGATTGAATCAACTCGGCATTGTTATGAGTCAGGTAAGCCAGCTTCCCCTGCAGTCGCAGCTGAGCGATCCCAGCGTCCTCGATCCCGGCGTCCCTTGCCTTCTGCCACAGCTCGGAAGTCGTGCCCCGATGCGCCAGGTAAATGTTGGCAAACTTCTCCTGCTTTTCCTCACTTAGCCCCGATTGACTTAACAACTTCCGATAACTGGAAGACGCTCCGGGTGCAGTGGCAGCCAGCCGTGTCTCTCGCGAAAAAGTCTCAAAAGCGGATTTAAGCTCGGCCACCTTCTCGTCGTCGAAAGCGACGATTCCCGCGGCGTTCGCCTTCTTCAACGCCAGTTCCACCGTCCCGGCGCTAACACGGGCCAGCGCTCGCTTGTCCGAGGGCAATCCCGCGCGAATCATGGCGTAGAGTCCATCCTCCGGTAGGTCGAGGTTATCTGCGGCGATCTCGGCCCGGAGCTTGGTTGTTGTTGCTGCCGTGGCGATTAGCTTCGCATTCCATCCGGTGCCCTCATGCAGAAGAGTTAAGTCCGGTTGTTCATCGCTTTCACGTGCTTTACTCAGGTTGTTCAGATCCCCGACCTGCGCCGCGAGATCCCGAGCCAGCATGCTGTATTCCGGCGCTGGGGGCTGTACGCTTATTGGAGCTACTAGGTTCATTGTCAGGGGCGCCTCGGCCAGAGAAAACAGCTGCGAAAGTCGAACTTCTTTGCCTTGCGCATCCACGGCGCGTACTTCCAGCTGTCCCACGGAGCCGGCGTCGGTAAATGAAAGCGTGTAGCCACCAAAATCGTCTGTCCGACCATCGGCGATCCTCGCTTCCACGCCGCCGAAGGTCACGCGGTAGAGCCGCAGGGCGACCCCCATTGCAGGCAAGCCGTGTTCCATGACAATTGTTCCGGCCACAAGAAACGGCCCTCCGACGGCTGCTCCGGCCGGTCCAGCCGCACTGATTCCGCCGAGCACACCCGTTTCAATGTGGCCTCCGGCATTTGCCGCGCCAATAGGCCCGACTGCCGACGGAACCGGGCCTCTCGCTGGCGGAGAGAGAGGTGCGGTATCGGCCGGTCTGGTGAGGATGGCCGCCCCGGTCGCCGTATCGACGTGCCCTGTTGCGGCCAACTGATTGCGCTTTTGAATTTCCAGCACAGCATTACGCGTGGCTGGGCCAAAAAAGCCTCGCCCGGTTTCGGATTCGGGAATCTTCAAACCATGCGCCGTGAGGTTTTCATGCAGGGCGGCGACATCCTCCCCCATCATTCCTACGCGCAGGACTCGCTCAGTCATTTTGCTCTCCAGTCTCTTGCTCGGCCGGCTTGGCAGCTAGTGTCATGAGTTAGAAATTCGAAAACAGAATCTCCGATGCTCGCAAGATCGTCGTCGGCGGTCTCAGCCCACGCAAACCGTTGCGCGTGCGGTATTGCTCTCATCGCCGCCCTCGTCGTATCCGCACCTCAAAAAACAGCTTAAGCTGAAGCGATTAGGTTAACGAATCCAGAGCATGGCTATGGTGCAGCGTCGATCTTGAGCCGCAGAATGGCTTGATTTTCCCGTATCCTCGGCACGAATGCCTCGACCACTCGCGCTTGATAAAGGGTCTCAGATGTCACTACTGTGGGCAAGACTTCAAAGCTTGGATGTTGGTCTGGAGTACCAGCCAACACGCAATCAAACGTGGGGCCGTCGAGCGAAGCGAGCAGCGCTTCGTCCTTTGGCAAGGTGGTAGTCCGGTGGATGTGCCCACCGATCAGTGTGGGTTCGATCCGATCCCGCGGCAGAACCAACGAACCCTGGGTTGGTCGATAAAGTTCCTCCCAGAGGCCTTCGCCAAGCACCAGGTGATACGTCGTGTAATACCCACGCGTCTCAAGTTGCAACACTGCTTGATAGACCGCCGCCACCAAACCCTCGTTCAGCGCAGGCCCCTTTACCAACACCGGTCCGATGCCCAAATCCTTTTCCGCTTGTATGGCGGCTTGGCGAAGGCTGACCGGAACACTGTTCGTGACCGTTTTCCCGACATCGACGCCAGGCGGTAGGACGCCAGCGGGTAATTGGTTTATCGCTTGACCTGGTTCCAATCCGACGAAAAAAAGAAAGTCGTGCCAGCGGGCAAGAGCACTGCCAGCTCGTGTGATGGTAGTGACCATTCTGTTTTGCATGGCCATTTCGCCCGTCAGCATTTCGCCTGTCATTGAACCGAATTCATTAACCTGCGCCAACGTGAAGTTACACTTCGCGAACGGCTCGTGAAGGTTGAGAGTCTCGTTGTCTACCACAATCCGGTTTGTATAGTCGAGACGATTATTCGGTACGGTTCTGACCATCTTGTCAATCATCGATGGCGGCGCGAAATGGCCCGCTATGGAGTTCATCGCAAACCGTTCCTTGACGATTTTCATCGCAAGATTCATGTGGTCTGAATCCCAATTGATACTCATGTCCATGTTCATCTCCTTGTCGTTGCCACTGGCCACCCAGCACCGATCTGACAAGCACGAGCACATCCGCCGCCAGTCGATTTCGGGATTGTGATTTCGGTATCACCGCAGGTTCCTGGGGTGAGTTTGGTACGCCAGAGCCGAGTACGCCTCGAGGACGTGCTCGGTTGAAGTGCGTAGAGTTCATTCGTTCAAAATCGAACAGAGTTGCGCTGCAGAGATCGGGATCTGCCAGTCCAGCCAGGTATTTCGCGAAGATGCTGTCTCGACGGTAAACTAGAAAGCGGTAGTGGTCTTTGCACTCAAGGACCCCCCGCAATTGTTGCGGCGCCAGTCCGCCCGCATATTCGTCGTCAAGCTCATATGGACCAGTCCGCGTGTCCCATGCAGAGCTTTGTATGCCCGCGTCGGGCCGGGGCAGCACGCGGCCGCGGCGGGCGAGCAACGTAATCCGCGAGTTGTCCGTGTAGCGTCGGGCCCAGTCGTAGAACTCGTCCAGCCAGGAGCCGAGCAGGAAGATCAGGTAACCGAAGAGATAGCTCGCGAACAGGAAGGCGGCCCACGCCTGCGCGCCGGCGAGCTTGGGATACCGATCTCCCAGCACGACCGGTCCCACCTCGCGCATCAATAAGTAGGTGAGTAGCGCGCCCGGCAGCAGGATGGAGAAGAACCCCATCAGGCCGATGAAGAGTTTCTGGGGGTCTAGGTTCCCTTCCCTAATCTCGAAAGGCGTCTGGCTAACTAATGACGGCGCCTCCAATTTTGACATCGTGTCCATATCTCGACGGAATTGCTCATTCCCTAAACTGGCCCAATGCCTTCCACCGGCAGCTGATGCCGGCAAGTTGGAAGTGTCTATGCTGGTGCCACTGCTGCCTCCACTTGCTTTCTTAAAGTCACGTATCTTTTTCGCGTCGTAGACCCATCCTACGAGGCCGGAAAGGTAAGACCAAGGCCCACTTGGGGCAAAGTCAGACTCCCTTCGCTTCTGCCCTCGCTCAGCCTCCCGCTGAGTACCGGTACGTTTAAGCGGCTCATAGAACAGTCCGGTCCTTTGCCACTCTTGTTGATAGTCTTGACCAGCAGGTGCGGCTTCTGTCCGCCCACTAGGTTGACGTAGCGCATCGGCCGCCTTGCATCACCCGGCAAGGGCGATGACCAGACGAGACAGGCGGTGCCATTGCCGAGCAGGTCAGTAGGCACGATGCTCACGACATCGTCGATGCGCGGGAATACCTTTAGCTGATGCGGCTGGCTCCAGCTATTGCCGGACTGGTTGAAGAACAGCCGCACGCCGTCGCTGTGCAGATGGATGATGGCGGTAGTGCCGCTGCCATCGATGTCGGCCAGACGGATGCGCTTGTGGTCGAAATGGTCGGGGTTGTCGAACCAGGGCGCGTTGTCCATCGTCACCTTGGCGCCGAAGCGGCCATAGCCCAGGTTGGGCCGGTAGCAGACCTCGCCGTTGCGGATGCGGACAATGTCGGTGGGGCCGTCGCCAGAGAGGTCGGCCAGGTAGATGGACTGGGTGCCGTCAGCGAAAACGATGCGCGGGCCTTTCTCCTCGTCGAGCGCCTGTGCGATGCGTCGGGCGGGACCGAAGCCATCTTCTGCCAGTGACGCGTGCCAGACGAAGGCGTCGTTTTCGGTGATGAGCACATCGACATGGCCATCGCCGTCGAGATCGACGAACTTGAGGTTCGGGTCGTGGAAATCGCGGTTCAGGCGCGACGTGAAGGAACGGAAAGGTTGCCAGCCCTCGGCATCATCGTGTTCGTAGAGACCGGGAACAGGGCCGTCCATGACGACGACGTCGGGTTGACCGTCGCCGGCGAGGTCCATGAACTCCGCACCGCTGCTCAGGGCGACGTTGGGCTTAAGTGCGACAGTTTCGAGCGGGGCGACCTTTGCCTTCGTGACCTCGTTGCCCCCTGGCCGCTGGTCCAGGATGGGGCTCAGGTTGCGCTTGTAGAACCAGGCGCCGCCGTGCTCGGTGAGGATGCCGGGGATACCTTCGCCGTGCAAGTCGGTCCAGCGGTAGGCGCCGCCGTCCAGGCCGATGGGCAGGTTTTCGAGGCTCTGCGGATCCACTTCTTCCACCGCGTCCTGCACGGTGGGCTCAGTGTATTCGAAGGCGACGGGCGGCAGGCTGCGCTGGTCATAGCCGCCGTTGTTGCGGCGATAGCCGGTCTGCGTGACCGAACGCAGAAACGTGTACACCGGATTGCGGACGTCGGTGGGGTCGACTTCGTCGGAGTACGTGAAATCGGTCGAGCGCACCAGGCAGTCACGCGCCACACCTGCCTCGCCCGGGAAGTGGTGGAACATCAGGACGCGCTGGCAGATGCGGTAGGTGCGTACCTCGAAGCCAGCGCGGTATGAGGAAAACGGGTCCTGGCGTGCGGGCCATATGCCCGCGTCGTTGGGTGCCGGTGCGTTGGCGTTGTGTTCGCCGTAGTCGAAGACTGCTTCAAACAGCCAGGCATTGCTCCCGTCAGGCGTCGCGGCATCCGGCGGCTCCGCGCATTGAGCATCGTCCTTCAATTCCGGAAAGTGGGGCGAACGATTGCCGTAACGAATGCGCTTGAGATAACGCTGGGCCGAGCGGGACGTGCCTGTGCGGTTGCGTTCATGTGTCTTGGCCAGATTCCCACCCGCCGAGTCCTCGAAAATCCGGGCCGAATCTTCCCGCTTGTAGCCGTAGGCAATCACGTCGCCCTTGTCGTCGTGGCTCTGGTAGATCAGCCAGCTGAAGATGCGGCCTGGGTCCGCAGGATCCGCGATGCGGCTGTCCGCCGTCTTGCCGTACCGGGTGGTGATGTTGTCTTTGGAAATGGAGCGCCAGAACACTTCGGTCGCGTCGCCGGCATTCGTCCAGCGTTCGATGCGGGCGAAGAGGCCCTCGATGCGCGGGCGGTAACGGTCAACCTGGTAGGTCACACCGTTCACCATTCGCACTGGCAATTTTTCTCGCTCCCACTTGCCTTGTGCGTTCTGAACGAGCACCGGCACTAAAACTTCGGCGCCGGAGAGAACGAAGACGTCGGATTCCTGGGAATCCAAGTACTGAGGCAAACCCTTCTCGGTCTTGCGCGTGATCGACGGAAGGGACAGGCTCCGGCCGAAGCCAAACGGACCATTGCCGGCGCCGGAGTCGTAGGTCAGGAAGAGTTGAGGGCCGAAGCCAGAACGTCCGGGGCTAGTTGAAATGGGCACCGACATTGAGCCAGTGCCAGTGACAGGGTTGGTGGCGAATTTCTCGCCTATACCACGAATTGCGCCACCACCCTTAGGCAGTTGAATCGCAGGGGTGTGAGGGTAGGAACTCGAACTGATAGTCGACGTCTGGGCCTTACCTTCGCCCCGATGCTCTGATTCTACGAGACTCATCCGCCATCTCCCGACGATGAGATCCGAATTCCGGAATTAACGTGCGAAGATTGAAGCGATTTTCATCTAGCCATACCGTGGCTCTTCGCGCCAAGGAGCGATCGCGTTTGATATTGAACTCTCTCAGAGGACATCAGCCAGCGCACGGCAAAGCAGTCCCTCCGGGCTTCCTAGAGTGCCGAGGACATTGAAGCGGTGCAAATTTTGCGAATGAGTCTCTAAGCCTTAATCTCCCTTCAAAGTATTGCTAAAAAACCTTAGATCAAAGCATGTTGACTTTCAAGGTCTTACTATCCACCGTACGCTTTGTGCGGAAGAAAACAATTTCGAAAAATGCAACAGCTACTACCTCCTGTTAGCTAGGTGAAACATTGCGGTGAATTCAAGCGGTGGTTAAAATTGATGCTATTGTATGTGCTCCTACATATATGTTATGTGGAGATGACTCACTGCTCGCCAGGAAAAGTTGGAGGCGAACGTTTGTGCGGCCGATCATATTAGCAATCATTTTCGCACTTAACTTTGTTGAGATTTCCTATTGTTATTCCTCGAGCAGACTGAAACACGGGGAATCGCTCGGCAGTGGAGAGGCTCTCGGCACTTGCCGCGAAAGAAATGCATCACCTGTCGATGGCGGTCTAGATCCGCTGAAATCTGTGCGGCGTCACATGGCAGCAGCGTGACTCCGGACTAGAAGTAGAACTGGCGGAAATGATTAGTGTGCGGTGAACGGGATGTTGATGCCGGGCACGGCGAAGGGAGCCCGTAGGGTGAGTGGAGACGTGCCCGGCATCGGAGCGGGCCCGTCGCATGGTAGAAAGGCGTTTTCCGAAGAAGAACAACAGGCGTGGCGCCGGCCTCAACCGCCGAGTCCAGTCCGCCGCCGCGCCTCCACAAGGATATCCACATGGCCGGCCTGTTGCCGGCCAGACAGCCGTGTGAGCCGTCAGTATCGCATTGCTCGCGCGGCCCGTCGACCTTGTTCGACTCCTCCTCTTTGGCGTTCTGGAGGAACCGCGCCTAAAACCAAAATCGAAGAGAAACCGGGCGCATCATGAGCGACCGCAAGTACGGCGCGCTGTTGGGCGCATTCTGACTACCGCTGAAGAGCTGGTGACGATTGTCGCCCCCACTATCAGATCATGGTCGAGGCGGACATCGAACCGTGGCGCATCGCGGTTAACTTCAAGTCCACCGCAAAAATTGATTTAGCCCGCAGAATGTACCTTGAGGCACATGTGCTCCGGTGAGCGAACAGTTCCGACCGGATCGCGCCAGTGACGCCCCAGAGTTTCCGAAAGCGGAAGCCCGGGTTATGGTGCCGGTTGGCCATTGCCAGCGATTCGCGACTGTCGGAAAGAGACAACGCAACGGAAATGATCAGCGTGCGAAGGTCCGTTTGCGTTTAGCGTTATTCGATTCCTGCCACCTGCCGCTGGAATGTGCATGCCTCCGCGCATGTCGGCAGGCGTCGAATAAGCCTCGATGGTACATTGCGCGGCTGCACCGCGTCGCCACCGCGTCAGGCCCCATCCATCACATCCCGACTGGCCGCGCCGTATCCCACACCGCTGGGCATGCTGACCTATCAATCGCCATAGCCGCAAAGCTCCTCACCGCCCTCTCCTCGCAACTGTTGAAGCAAGGCTAGTGCGGTACGTCGCTGCTCCTCGAAATCCTCTTCAGTTGTGTACG
>BBSL01000253.1 GCA_001319865.1 Burkholderia sp. E7m39
TCCTCTTCTGTGCGCGGCTTTGCTTCTCCATGGTTCGCTGCCGCGAAGAATAAACGCACTCGTGCCTCTATCTGGTCAATCGTCAGATTGGCACTAAGTCTGGCTCCAAGGTACGAGGCCAGTGACAGACTGAAATCCGCCGTCCCTGCGGTGGATTGCTGGAGTCCGCCCAGGAGAAGCCCACGAACGAACCGCGCACCAATCCGAATGTTCGTTGACGAGAGTGTGTGCGACCACGAACGCTGGTCGTCCCTGAACGCTACCTTTGTCAAGCTCACACTCGTGCGCTTGACCGCGGTGATGCCAGACGTCTGAAGTGATTGCCAGACAGCGCCCGACTGTCTTGAATAGACTCGCTTCTGCGCATCTAACACCATCATCAAGTAACGCTCGCCCTCATTCTTCTGGCTATCTGTCATCACGTCATCGCTCTCCGGATGGAACGACGCTCCTTTTTGTGGAAACAGACTGGATAAAAACTGAAAGTCATCGGCGTGACGAACGGTATCAACCGGCTTTGGACCCGCAAGTGGCATTCGCATTTGACCATTCACGCAGGATGCAACTAGCAGCGCCGCCGCCCCTAGAATGGACGCGTGCGATGTCACTTACTTTTTCCTCTGGTGCAAAGAAGAAGGATTCCAAAATTGGTTGACAAAAGTGACATCCTTGATACTGCAACCGACGCCTCCGGACACCTCCTTAAGCGTGAAGCGCTGGGCGAGGAAACACACCGTCATTGGCTTTGGAAAGACTTCGTCAATAATGTAATTCGAACCGTCTTGCGCGGAAATAATGGTATTCGACGCTATGATGCCGCTCGCTGCTGGCTGCGATGATTTCGCAGCGCCTCCGGCGCTGACCAGCTTGTTAAATTGAGCGCCACCTCCAAATGCTGCGGCGATCGACCTGTCAACCGTCAATCGCATTTGCTTCGCTACTTGCGTGTCGCGAATCACGAAATAGGTGTTGCGGCTGTCGATCAGCTTAGGATCCAGAGTTTCGAGCGCCGCGCGAGCGTACTTTTCGTTCGTGCGAAATTCCTGCCTCTGGGATAGCGACAATCGCGGCCAGTTGCGCCGTCGCGTACGCGAGTTCTGCTTGCGCAGTGGCGTACTCGAGGTTCGAGCCGGTGTTCTGCAGCGCTTCTTCTGCGCGCTTGCGAGCCTGCTCGGCCTCCGCCTCGTCGAGATCCTTACCGCGGATTGCGGTGTCGGCCAGAACCGTCACTTTGGTTGCATACGACTTGGAACCAGACACCGACAAACTCCCTAGCTCGAGCATCTTTGCAAACAATCCAGCGTTGATGTGGCCGGTGGTCGATGCGACAACATTCGGAAGGTCTCCTGCCTCCGAGTGGATGGTATTGCCCAGATCCGCCCATTCATACCGGACACCTTGCGGTTCAGATAGAAACTCACTCCGGGATGGCCAGATTGTTCGGGCCCTGTAGACACTCCCACCCCTTTGGAAGTCTCTTCTCCAATGCTTGCGCGACATTCTGTTGCGCCAATGCAGGAGGGATGGTTGTTCAATTAGCGCAATCAAAGAACATGTGTTCAAAATACGCATGATGAATTCGCCCAGTCCTAGTAGCCGAAGAAGCATGCAGACAGATACGCCTTCGGAAATCTGCTTCCCTTGTCATAACCCCTGTTGGCGAATCTGGTCGCTTTTACACAATACACAACGGCCCTATTGTTCGCGAGCATGCGACACGCTACCGGACCCATCGGGAAGCGGTGGCAGACTTGTTTGAATACCTGGAAGTGTTTTATAACCGTAGTCGTCGTCATTCGTCGCTCGGCTTTGTATCGCCGGTTCAGTTTCTGCAAGACTGGATCAAAGCTCAGCAGACCAAGGATGCCGCTGCATAACTCGGGACCTGTGGAAGGCGAAAAACCGAGGGAACCTCAAGTACCCCCACTACCTCCATCGCCGAAACACTCGGAGGTGTCTGTGATGTGTCAGTCCGAACACTAGAAAGTGTTTGGACTGACACATGTGCGCGTTTAGCGCTGTTGCCCTTGAGAATTGCTGATATGCCTACCCACGATCGCTTGGATGAGTGGAGGGTTTGCGCTACTCGCTGGATCGAATGGTTTGGTAACCGCCGCTGGTAGACAACCCGGTCAGCTTCATCGCTGATCACAACCACACTGTTGTTCGAGTGCAGGTCGATTCCACTAAACTCGTTCATGCCGGCCTCCTGTGCGTCAAGTCGGTGGGTTTGCACCCCGACTCTACGCCAGCCGTTCTATCGGAACGAAGGCAGGCCGGCTATATGAGTATCAGAACCATTTCCATCCGATCCTGACAAGCCCGGATCAAAACGGAGTTGATGTATGGAAACGCCTCAGCCATTCGGTTACATTGTTCCTGGACTAGGTTTCGACGAATGTCGCTAAAGCACTGCGCGTCCGAGTAAATCGCATTGACTTTCGATCAAGTGTCTACTAGGGTTTTAAAAGATCGGTTACTGCCGTTTTATGAGGACTTGTGCAATGAATGCAAACGACACCATCGTGACATTACTGCATGACCGCATTCTCTCTTTTCCCATTCTAAAGAAGTCCGACTTTATAGAACAGTTGGCGGCTGGCGGAGAACATATCGTGTTTGGCGGGTCGGCGTACGAGACGCGCTTCGCCGCGGGTCTTATGCCAGACTTTTTCTTTCCAATCCTGTCGGCCGAGGATCTGCGCGAGAAAGCGCTCGAGTTGATTGTTTCGCGGGGGCTCGCTCCCTTGCCAGACGTTTCGCAAGACTGCGATTTAACTTGAGACTCATCGTGATCTCGTCGCAATATGAGCACATCGAGTATGTGGTGCGATCGATCGAACGGCGTATTCGGGAACGGCCTGATTTCGGCGTGCTGGACTCACAAACAGTGCTCGCACTCGACGTCGTGATGCACGCGCTCCAATATACGCATGCGAAGGATGGACTGCTTCTCTGGCGCGAAGCGTTGTGGCGACGGACATTGTCGCCGCAGGCTCGTTCCGCGATCGTCGAGATGATGGAGTATCTGATGACCGCCGCTGCAAATGGCGAGATAAGCGCGGTCACTGGAATCTGTAATTGCCTACAAGCCGTTGTCGATCCACATGTATTTGGCACGGCAGACGCCTAATCTTCGAGCGGTTTAGCGTAATTTAGATGCCTCGACAGGCTTTGCAGAGTATCGAGAGGTTCTCGAATGGCGATTAAGATGCCGTGCTCACACGCGGCGAGGAGGAGAAAATGACAAATCCCGTGAATCCAAACCAGTTGGATATGATCCAAAGGGTGCTGAAGTATCACCCGGAGGTCGCCGAAGCTATAGCGGCCGTCGGCGCAGTGACGGCCAAGGCGAAATTCCCGGTCGAGAGTTTCCACGACCTTACCGAGGCGATGGGGGGACCAGATGCGACGATAGCGTTCCGTGGTCGAGAGTTCGCATTGTCGGAACTCGAACACCAAATCCCCGCTTACTACTTTCCCATTGCAAACGTAAACGACCTTATCGCCAAGTTCGGCGACCTTTCAAAGCGGATGCCAACGATTGGGAGGAGCGACACGGTGCGAACAGTGGGAGGCAACAACATTAACGCTGTGTTCGTGCCCTCGACCGCCCCTAGACCAAAGGAGGCGTCACCGTCGTTAACGCTCGAAGAGATGCACAAGGCGTCCGGCTATGTACAGCAGCCCATCCCTGCGATTGGCGGAGTTCCTAAATAGCCAGCCCGTCGAACTTCACTGATTGTGAGAACGTAGCACCTTTGCCTGAGTGAGAAGGGTGCGGGAGAATTCAAAATGTGGATCCGCGTTTACAATTGCGAGAACGGGCAAAATATCACAACCGCTACCTTTACTGTACCCGCCTACAACCAAGGGGATGGCTGGTACTCGATGTACATTGACGCTGGTCAAGACTTTTGTGTTTTCGCACCGGGCTATGTACAGGTATGCGGCAATACTGATAGCTGGGGTTCAATGTGGGCCAGCCTTTGTCCATACAGACCCCCGCCCCCGCCGTCGACTTATGGCAATTGCTGGTCGGGTTGATCGCAGTCATCCGGCGCGTGTGACAGCCGCGGCCATCCTTGCTCTATGTGAATTACCCGCGTCGCTGCGAGGGCTGCGGTTCGTTACGGGAGCCGAGAATGGTCGAATACCTCGGCGTACTGGACGTCGATCATTTTCATGCCGTCGTCCGGTCCGCGTTACGCGCGCACGGCTTTTCCCTGCCGTCTGCCACAGTGAAGAATCTCGCCGCACAGCATTGTGCTATCGGCGGAAATTTTATCGACGATATTCTGCCCGGTTGCTGGCCGAGGTACGTGGATGAACAAGATCTAGAGCGTTTACGCGAAGTCGATCCTCTGCTTTGGGAACGGCTGCCAGCTATGGCGGCTCTTGGCTGGGCGCAAACCGGTGTTTTCTTATCGCTTGCGACGGACGATGGCGAACGCGAAGCTACCGCGGTGCTTGCGCTCGGCGCGGCATTCAACGTGGCGATCGGCGTTATCGACTATGTTGTCGATGAGTGCCCGGATGGCTCCGGGTTTTTCAAGTTGCTGAGTGAAGACACCATTCGCGGGATTTTTGATTTATCGTCCAATTCAGAAGCTACGCTAGGCCGTCGTTACCGCGCCGCTGCCGACCCGCGCGTCAAGTTGATATTCGTGCTAGTGGGTACATGCGCGCGCGTGGGTCGCGAGCTGTGTCGTTTGAGCGGACGCAAAGAGGCTTGGTCTGCGCTCGCCAGCGTCGTCGGCCGCTTGCTCGAAGCAGAACGCGTCACAAGCCTAGCCACGCGCGAGACGGTGACCGCTGCGCATCACAAACTGCTGGCGAGCGCGATGGAGGACAAGTCCATACTCCCATCTGTCGCCATTCTTTACATCGCGCTACTGGGTGCACCCGACGCGGCGCCGACGGATGCATTAGTCGGCGCGGCTGCCACGCTCGGACAGATTTTCTGGCGTATTGACGATCTTGCCGACCTTCTCACTGACTGCCGGCGCCGTGTGCCGAGCGCCGCGGTAGTGCGTTTACAGGAACAGGTCGTTTCTCAGCACCGAGCGGTCGCCGCCGATGCTGACCTGTACGACATCACTGACCAGGCGGCACGGGAGGTCGTGGCCCTCCTTGACCCAGTTACGTTCGCCGGTGTTGCGGGATGGCCAGGCGAACCGAGAGCGCTCGGCTCGCTGGTTGAGTTCGCTCGGCTATACGTCGGCGGCTGGGTCGCATGGCAGGAAGAGGCGCCGCTCCCGCGCGAGCGACGTCGCGCGAATCCGGCTGTCCGCACTGCTGCTACCGATGCCCTGAACTCGCTTCTCAAAGATCAGCAGGCGGGGTTCCCCGACGCCGTACATAACCTCTGGTTTCCCCGCGCGGATCTACGTTACGAAATGCATCAGGCGATGTTGTCCTTTCGTGCTGTCGCGTTAGACGCACTGCTCGACGCACGAGATATCGGCTTGCCCGTGCCCGAATCCGCACTCCACTCCGAAGCTCTGCAGGTGCTGCGGGCCAAGCACCGGCTTGTGCGCGGCGGCTGGAGCTACATGCCTGAGGTCCCGGAGCTCCCCCCGGACGCGGACGATAACGGTCAGGTTCTGCAGGTTCTCTCTCGCCTCGGGGGCCAGCGACTCGCCGCGACCTGCGAGGAACCCGTTCGCATGCTCCTCGACACGGCGCGTCCTGACGGAGGCGTGCTTACGTGGGTTATCGATCCACGCGGCGACACACCCGCAGACGAGGCCGTCCGCAGATATCTCGGCGTAATGGGCGGCTGGGGCGTGCACCCTGAGGTCGTCGCGAACTTCGCGTATGGGCTCTTTTTGTACGGCTCGACGCGCTTTGACGAGCCACTGCAGCGCATAGCCGCGTACTTGGAAGCTGTGCAGGAAAATGACGGCTCCTGGACGAGCAAATGGTACGAAGGCCCCTATTACGGCACTTTTCGAGCGGCTACAGTGCTCGCAAGGCTGCGGCCACACAGCGATTGCATCGCGCGCTCGCGCTCATTCATTCTGGAGGCGCAGTCGCAAGGCGGCGGCTGGGGGCCTCGCGACGGCGAGCCGCTTTCGACGGCTCTCGCAGTGCTCGCACTCGACGAACTGGGTCTTTCCGGAGGAGCCGCCTTCGCCCGCGGCGTCGACAACCTTGTCGAAGCCGGCCGTTCCGCACCGTGCTGGCCGGCAAGCCCGTGGATCCGTTTTCCGACCGTTGACGGCGAGGTGATTTACGGAAGCCGAACCATGACAAATGCGTTTTGCCTCAAGGCTCTGGCGGCGGCCGCCCGAAGCACTGCCTATTCTTAACGCACCATAAAAAATGCTCTAGAGGCCTGAGCAACTGATCGTCACAGGAGATTTGATGCGATGGACACAGCCACCCGTATGCAACCCGAAGCGCTGGATCGTATGGATGTATTTGTGGAGACGTGTCGCCGTCGCCTCGTCGATCGGCTGTCCGCCAGCCGCGAGGGTGCAATGGTGGCCGATTATTTTAAGAACGGCAAGATGATCCGAAGCCGCCTTGTCTTCGCTTCGGCCTCCGCTGTCGGCGGTGATCCTGCACGCGTAATGTGTGCGGCAGAGGCCATCGAGCTGATCCACGGCGCGTCCCTGTTCCACGACGATCTGATCGACGAAGCCAACTATCGTCGCGGCCTTCCAGCCCTGCATCGCCGGGTAAGCGTGAGCGGCGCCATCGTGCTCGGCGATTATCTCATCCTGCGGGCATTTTCCGTCCTTTGCGAGGGCAGAGAAGTGGTCCGAGCAGGCGACGTGCTCGACACCGTTCGGATCCTTTCTGTGCAAGCGCAAGCATGCTGTCGAGGGCAGTTTCAAGAGCTTGAGCAGAGCGGAGCGATAACCTCCGAACGCGACTACATCACCATGGTAAGGGGCAAGACTGCCGCTCCCTTCGTGGCTGCCGCGACCACCGGCGCGCTTCTCGCGGGAGGGGGCGGACAAGAGCGCGACGCACTCGCGGCTTATAGCCTGAACTTGGGGGTTGCCTTCCAGATTTGCGACGACATGCTCGATCTGTGCGCGGACTCGCAGACGCTGGGCAAGCCAACGGGGAACTCACTCGCACGCCAACGCCCGCTGCTGCCGTTGATTTTTTTACACAGCCATGGATCCAAAGAGGCACAGGCCGAGTGGGCAGCGCTTCGGCAGCGAGGCGGCACCCGTCGCGACCTGCTGCCAATCCTCCGCCGCGAAGGAATCGACAAGCGAGTACGGGCTGCACAGGACGCGCACATGGCCGCCGCGCTCGCCGCGCTCAAGGAGATGCGCGACACCGACGGCCTGCGAGCACTACAAGAACTTCCCAAGTATGCCGTAGCATGTTGGAAGTGAACCATATGCCTGTGTCGCCGGTGTTGCGACGGGCCAGGGGACTGCTGCTGCGCGTGGTCGGCGAAGACGCTATCGTCGAGCACCCCCACGCTCCAGCGCTCTACCTGGCTGGCGAGGGCGAACGCCTGCAGCGTCTGTGGAACTTGCTCGATGAACCCAAGCCCGCACGCACGCTTCTCGCTGCGCTTGGCGAGCCGGGTGCCGACGCCTTGCTCCTCCGTCTTATCGATGCGAAGGCGCTCTATGCGTGGCCACTGGCTACGCGGCTTGCACAAATCCATTTGGCGACAGCGGCGCCTGCAACCCTGCAGCCTGCTACGCCCGACTCTGAAGACGACCGGTTACTTCGCGAATACGGCGGCGAGAGCGGTTGCGAACTGCCAACGCCCGTCCTGACGGCCGACCTTGCGGCGTCGCTAAGGGGACGGCGAACCGAGCGCGAAATGTCTGGCGCATCGCTTTCCCTCGCGCAGCTGTCGACCCTGCTAGCGTTTGGTGGGGGGGCGGCAGGGCGCACTGCGCTTCCGTCTTATCCAGGTGGGCCGCCGGGCGGTCGAACTTACCCGTCTGGAGGCGCGCTGTATCCAATTGAGATTCTTGTGCGCGCAGTCTGCGTCGAGGGGCTCGGTTCGTCGCATTACCGGTATCAAGTTCTGGCGCACCGGCTGGTGGCGATGACAGCGGCGCAGTGTCGGTCGAGTGTTGAGCTGTCCTTGAAACACAATCACGTGACCGGGGCTAGCGCCGTGTTCCTACTCTGGGCTGACTTCACCCGACCGTCGCTCGGGAAATACGGTGAAAAGGCCTATCGGTTGGCGCTTCTCGAAGCCGGCCACCTCGCTCAGAACCTGCTTGTTGTCGCCACAGCGATCGGTCTCGCTGGAGTCCCCATTTGCGGCTTTGATGATGAGCAACTGGCGTTTGATGCTGGCCTTGCCTATCCAGAGCAACCGATCGTCTATGCCGTGGCCGTCGGCGCCCGGCAAGCGACGACAGATTCGGCAGTGGATCGTCCGTGATCGATTTTGATGCCTCCGTGCAGGTCGCCGCGAGCGCCGCACAGCGACTCTGCATTTCCGTTGAGGCGCTCACGATCGATGGTTGGCCGCTCCTATTGTCGCGTACCAACGCCACTGCAACCATGCGTGCCCCTAGCGGCGTTTTTTTCGGACATGGCGGCGGCGGCGCGCCGGACCAGGCGGGTGTACGCGCCGCTATGGAATGTCTCGAGCGCCATGCGCAGTTCCGACGCCATCCTGCCCCTCCTGAGATAGTCGCTCCGTGGGACGCCGTGCATGAAAACGCGATTTCGCCACTCGCCTTCGGGCTCTATGACCGCGCGCAATACGCGACGGTCAATTTTCCGTGTACGCCATTCACGTTCCGCGAACCAATAGAATGGATTAGCGTCACCGATCTCCTTGACGGAAGTCGGCGTCTCGCTCCGATCGAGTTCGTTTATCCGAACGCGCCGCTAGGACGCCGGCCATTCGTGCGCGAGACATCGAGCGGAACCGCGGCCCACGTCGACCCAACGCGCGCTGCCCTGGCGGGCCTCTGTGAGCTCGTCGAACGCGATGCCGCAATGCTGCTGTGGCATCGGCTGCCGCAGACGGCGGCCATCCCGGTCAATGAAATTCCCGTCCCTGAGCTGCGAGAAGAGCTTTCGCGTGTGCGCAGCCTCGGCTATGTTGTTGTCGTGGCGAGTCTCGAGTACGACCTGAACATTCCGTGTTTCCTCGTTGTAGCGCTGCAAGGTGACGGCTTCGCATACGGGCTCGGGTGCCACCCGGATTCCCGACAAGCGCTGGCGCACGCCATCGTTGAGGTGGGCCAGGCGCTCGCTTCGGTCTATATGGAGGCAGCGTCGCTATCGATTAACCGCAGTTTTGGCGAAGTACAAGTTCCCGATGATCATTACCGCCTGTATCACCGCGGCCCGCGGCACCATATCCTTCGGCAAATGCTCGCGCGCACGCTAACACCGGCCGCGAGCGCGGCGCTGCCAGCGATCTTCCGATACCCGCCCCCAGACGAAACGCACACGCTGCGCGTCGCGGTCCAAGCGCTGGCTGCGCATGGATTTCGGGCGTACGCTTGTGACGTGACGCCTGACTCCGTTCAAGACACTGGCGTTCGCGTCGTGCGCACGCTTGTCCCAGGCTTAGTTCCGCTTCATTTCGGCTTTGACCGAATGCGCCTTGGTTGCGAGCGGCTGACCGGAGCAGGCAGCCCGGGACGTCTTTGCAACTTGCTACCTCATTTTCTTCGCTGAGGAAATCGTGGACGACCGTCGGTTTATTGAAATCATCTGTGATCACAGGCAGCGTGTCTCTAACTATAAAGACATGGTCGTCGCTTACTACGATCGAGTTACCGACGCCTACCGCGAGCTATGGGGCGATTCTTTCCACTTGCCCGTCTTTTCGAACTCGCGCACGCTTGCCGATGCCATCGCGCAAATCGAGGACAGGATCGCGTTGGAGGGTGGATTCGAACGCGACTCTGAAGTGCTCGACGTTGGCTGCGGGGTAGGCGGACCGACGCTGCGACTTGCTCGGATCACGGGGGCTCGCCTCATCGGCATAAATCTGGTGCCGCAACAAATTGAAATTGCCAGGAGGCGTGCCGCGCAGCAGGGATTCGGCGACCGCGTGCAATTCGGAGTTGCTGATGGCATGTGTCTGCCATTCGGGAACGCGCACTTCGATGGTGTAACCGTGTTCGAGTCGGGCTGCCATATGCCAGATAAGCCGGGCTTTTATCGCGAGTGCGCCCGCGTGCTCAAACCCGGTGGCCGCTTTCTCGGCATCGATTGGATGAAGTCCGCCGGCCTCCCGGTCGCAGATGAGCTACGCTACATCGAGCCTATCTGCCGGCTCCACGGGATCCCCGGGTTGATCGGCATCGATGACTTTCGCGTGCAGCTCGTCCAAGCCGGGCTGTCACCCGAGGTCGTTGAGGACCTTGCGTCCCGAACCGGTTTGCTGCAAGCGCCCGCGCCGGACCCGGCACCCGACTGGACGACGGTATCTTCGCGCGGATCTCCACCTGCACAAGAACTGTTGTACCTAGGTGGCGACGCCCTCACGCGCGCAACGCAATCTGGCGCGTTTGTCCTTTGCCATTGGATTGCACTCCGCACATGAGGTCTAGCAGCGGCCTTGATCGGTACAAGCGACTAGCGGTCTAGCTCGAGGTGGCGAATCAGTGCGCGGGCCAAGGGATCAGCTTGCCCACGCTGCCCCTGAAAAGCCACAACGCCGTCTACTGCGCGATTTACCGCGCGAAAAATGGCGTCATCCCTTCCTCCCACTGCATTGCCGAGAAGGTCGAGGGCCGCCTCCGCCTCGCTCGTTCGTTGCAGCTGCCATCTGCAGTCGGGCGACAAGTACCTCACCGATGCCACAAGCCCAACCGAAAGCGGCTCCATTCCAACCGGATCGAACTCGTGGCGTAAATATGGATGCACGCGTCCTTCCGAGTCGAGCACCGCATACGTGTGCGAATAGATCGTCGCCCCAGCGCGGGCCAATGCGGCCAATAATCCGGGCCGGCCGGTGTCGTCTCCGCCCGGCAAAATGATGGCCTCACCCAACCATGCAACGACTCCAGCATGTACAAGCTTGTAGCCGTGGGGTTCCCATACCGTCGAATCGGTATCGATAGCTTGCATGTTGGCCTTTGCTGCCAAGCGTTGCTCTTCGGCAAGTGCCAAACGAACTTGATACGCAGGCATATGGCCGCGACGTGCACGGACGGCTGGATGAAACGAAAGCGGAACACCGGGGGCGATGCGGCGGAAGAACTCTGCATCGCTCATTCGTCGGCGCGCCTGAACAACGGAGCGCCATCCAGCGATGTCTGTCCCCGCCAGCCATTTCAGGACGATAGCCGGCAACGGATAGAAGAACTCTTCGAGTACGCTCGCCGTGGCTTCCTCAAATAGCGACCGAATCATGACAATTTGATTAAATTCGACGTGATCGAACGACACGCTATATGGGAATTCGGTCCGATCTAGGTGTCCTACCTCAGCGCCGGCGACGCACCTGACGCTCCCACCGGACAACCACGCGCGGGCCGATAGATCTGGTTCCTCTCCACCGTAAATTCGGAAGAGCGGGCAAAACCCGCCTGTGCGATGGTAAGCGTCGCGCCTCATCACGTAACATGCGCCGACGACCATCGGGACCTGCCGGGAAACTTCGTCTATTGGCCGCAATCGGAGCCCAAAGTCAAAACCCGGACGGATGCGGCGCGCATAGTCCCGTTCTTCTGACCAACGAAAGTCGGCGCCCCAACAATGGATGCTACTACGCGTGTAATTTCTCCAGGGGGAGCAAAGAAGCGCGCCAGAATCAACCTCGGCAAGCATGGCTTCGAGCCATCCTCTGCCAAACGTCATGTGCGCGTCCATCCAGAAGAGTACGCTACCGGTCGTACACTCAGCGCCAAGGCGTCTTGCCCTAGACGTGCCGATTGGTTCAGGGTTGCGGATCACCGTTACGGCCGGGCCGCTCACATCGATGGGATGTGCACTGGCATCGTCTATAACCACGATCTCTGTCCAGTGGCCCGCGGTAGTCGCAAGGATGCCGGCAATCGTGGAAGCGACCACAGATGGCTCTTCGTCTCGAGCCGGAATTACGAAGGAAAGTGTGTGGCTCACTAAGTCACCGTGTAACAGTAAGACTAACAGGTTGCTGAAATACGGGCGCTGTGGAAGAAGCTTTCGCCTCTCTCCGCGGCCTTTGTCGCGATTTTTCACATTTTGCAATTTTCAATGCGAACTCAACGTCTTTTTCGAAAGGTTTGAGGCCGATTCTCCAGCATAAAACGCTCCTTTTCTGGACAGCTGTTTTACAGAAAATGATTCGATCCGCCACTCGTCGCGGCGGCGTACAACGCGGGGGACTGCGCTTCAACGATAACCGGGCCAACCGGTGGAGGCTCGTTCAATATCCGATCGAAACTTCCGCGCACGTGGACCGCTTCGTCGGCACCTTCAATGCGGCCATGCGCCCTGAACGAAATTCAGGTGCGGAATACTTCGCTGATGAACCGTCTGCCCAGTTTCAGGAACCTGCTTCCAGCGTCTTGATGGGCGCCGGGTCGGACTCGCTATCCGCGCGACAGATCGGCTAAGCCGGCAATTCTTTACAGGCCTTAACAAAATGACGTTTTCAGTCTTCTCCCGCCGATGATGCCGACATGCGATTTTCATGATGTCTTCGTGGATGAATGCAAGGAAAGTGGACGCGCAGTCGCGAAAGTTGTGAAGCCATGAGACGATGCGCGTGGTACATACTCTCCAACGATGTTGTCTAGCAGACCTCGGTCCCGACTATTTCAGCCGGCTCTGTCTGACTGCTGCGTTACCGCTCCTCGCGTGCGTGACCTCTGCAGCGGCCGTGGACGTCGGCGCGGCAGCCGCCCCCCTTGCCCCTTCGCGATCATGTGTTCAGCGATCAGCGCTGTCTGAAAGCGGTTAATCGTGTCGGGATCCGTAAATATGGTCTGTGTGTTGTTTTGGGCTTTGTAACCTGGGCCGCCCGGGTTTCCCTTGACAACAAACGTCCCCTCGCCGGACGCAGACCAATTTACCGCCCCCTCCCCGCCGACCTTCCCAGCGGCCACGAACCCCTTCGTGTGACTGATCTGATGCGTAGCCGATTGCCCAATCACAAGTACGTGTTGAACTTTGCAGGGTCTTGGGCGATATCGGAATCGAAAAGCTTCTTTTCATGAACGCCGCTGGCCTGGCTCTTGTCGAGCGTGATCATCATGGTGATGCTCGGGTCGCGTGCCTGCTTCATGAGGATATCGTTGAGTTCATCGTCGTCGAATCCAAACATGTTCATGTAGAGGGAAACACTCGCGCGGGAAAGCACGTACTTCAGGATGTCGTGAACGTCGTCACGTCCCACGTAGAATAGATGAAAGTCCTTGCTGGCCATGCTCGAATAGCTTTTCTCGCGTGTGAACTGTTGCAATTCAAGCAGATCGAATGTCTGCAAGGTCTTCGTGACGTCGTCAATGACGTTTGTCTCGCCGCTTTCTTGTGGCATTTTAGGTCTCCTCGCGTAACATTAATAAATCTCATCGGTGGTAGCAGTCTGACTGACAGAAGCCCGGCGACCGATGAACGATGGGGAACTTCGCCGGAACTGCAGGACTTCAAAAATGCCCCGTTCAAAACGTCGGCATGTTGCCCGACGAGGGAAGACTCGCCGTTGTGGAGACGCATGACAAGTTTCGGCACGTGCGTGGTCTGCGCGCTCGCAATCGAAATGTCGGGCCGACCAACCGTTTGTTTGCTGCAGTTGTGATGTTCCAATCGATGAGTCGCCGACCCTGGGAAGATCAACCGCCGCGATGAATCACTCAACGAAGAGTAGGCTGGAGATTGGCGGATGCCAAGCGAAAAGGCATATTCTATAGAAAGACAACGAGAGACCATTCGACGCCGACTGCAACGCCTAGTCGACGTCGCTGGTTTGATGAAACTTCAGCCGTTCGTTTCCCCACGGCGTTCATCCCGAAGACACTTAAGCCCCATCTCTATCACCCCGGACCCGGCAAGGCGAAGCGGCTCGATGTGGGTCGCTTCGAGTTTCTCGTCTACCGTCTGCTGCGCAACGCACTCAAGGCGGGCGACGTCTTCTGTCACGACAGCAACGAGTTTCGCTGTTTCGAAGACGACCTGATCAGTGACGCGCGCTGGCGGCATAAGGACGCCATTCTCAACAAGCTCAACCTGCCGGTCCTGCTCACGCCCGTCGAGCAGACGCTTGCCGGTTTGCATGATGACATCGAGCGCCTCCTCGAACATGTCAACCATCACATCGACGGAGGCGACGATCCCTACATTAGGGTTCGGCACCAAGGCGGCAAGCCTCGCCTGAACCTGGGCTATCCGGAGCCCGATGAGAACGTCAATCACGCTTTCCTACGGCCAGATCCCCAGCATCGACATCGCGCGGCTGCTCTGGTTCGTTGCTGGTCGCACCGGCTTTCTCGAGGGATTCCAGTTAAAGTGATGTGCGTATGCACTGCGATATCGCAAGCGCAGACCGCATTGAATGCGCGTGACTTGTGGCCGGTTCGATCGCAAGAGCGATTAGTGCAAAGCATGAACAGGCGTGGCGGATTGTTTCAGGTTCATCAATTTCCACGGTACCGGCTAAAACAGACCGCTCCGTTGCCAGGAAAGTAAAAAACCTCAAGCAAAAAAATGTGCACGACAGGAATGAGCGGGAGCGCACATTACCTGCGTGTACACCCCTTTTTCAAGAACGTTTTGTGAACTAGACTTTTTATTCATTCCTTTCCTCTGACTTTGCGCTTCCTGAAGCGCTCGCGGTCAATACGCCAATAGCGTCAAATAGAACGCCAGAGAGAAATAAAAATACCATCACGCCCCGCCGGAATGGCAATGACGATTCCTCGTGAACGTCGGACGACGCCTTCCGAGTCGCTGTCGAATAAGCCCGAGCGTTGAGTAACCACGTCCGATAGCTTCTACACAGTGCATGCTCTTGTCGCGATACAACGACCACATGGAGACATGTAGATGAACCCCTCACAGAGCGCTCCGGCACAGGCCGAGCTGAGCTATCCGGGACCGCTGGCAAAAGGATTCCGTGGACCTGGAGTCAAGAGAGTCCAGGAGTGGCTCTCGCTGCATGGATTCGGAACTGCTGTCGACAGCGAGTTCGGTTCGGCCACCGCCCAGGCATTGACCGCGTTCCAGAACTCGGTAGGTCTCCCTGCAACGGGAACGTTGGAGCAGACGACATGGAACCGTCTCGTTGCGCCAATGATGAAAGCGCTAAACGATGGCACCGCATCGGAACTGCCCTCGCGCGCGCAGCAAGTCGCCGCTCAGCATTTGGCCGCCAAAGCGCGGGAAGTGGGAGGCGACAATTGCGGCCCGTGGGTGCGCCTGTACACGGGCGGACATGAGGGTGCCGAATGGAAGTGGTGCGCCGGCTTTGTCACTTTCGTCCTCAAGCAGGCGACACTGGAATTGCAGATGCCCATGCCCGTGCCGGGTTCGCTGTCGTGCGACAGCCTTGCAGCCCAGGGGGCGAACAACGGCCTGTTGATTCACGGTGCGCAACTTGAGGCGGGGAAGTCGTGGTCCACTGTCGGCCCATCTTTCATTTTTCTCGTGCGCCGCACAGACACCGACTGGTCCCATACGGGCTTTGGCTTCGGTGGCACGCCGGATCACTTCGACACGATCGAAGGCAACACCAACGACGACGGCAGCGCGAATGGATACGAAGTGGCCGGGAGGGTTCGATCGGCTCAGGGCAAGGATTTCATCGTCGTCAGATGACGTGAATTCCTGATCGCTTGCGCTTTCCGTTCGAGGTTCTCGCGAAAGGCGGAGCGAACGTATTCACGCATTTCCCATGCGGGGTCCAACATGGAACACGTCCGTGGGTTGTGTCTCGGCATGGCAGCCGCTCTGGCGCTACTGTGCGCGCAGCTTTGCAATGCGCAGTCGAACGACGCTGCGTCGGCGGCAGTAGCGGATTCACCGCCGATCGTCCTGCAGCAGACGGTGCTGAATCAGTTAATGGGTCTGCAAACCGATCCACAAAACGCCGGTCAGGTGACGGTGACGCGCGATCACTTGCTGCGCCTGCTGGGCGCCGCGTCCGACCCACTGCGAAACCGTGTGATGTTCTGGCTGATTATCGCGAGCTTTTCATTCGTCGCGCTGAGCATCGTCATCATGATGATCGTCGTAGGTCTCGTAAGATGGTCTTTCTGGAAAAACGCTGCCCTTGCCGGGCCGCACAAGTGGCGCACGTATCTGCTTCAATTGCCGCTCGGTGCGCCCGAAGGGAGTATTCGTGCGCTACTGTCGCTGTTTGTCGTGGTCTTCGGCTTTCTCGTCATCGCGATGCAAAGCTATTTGGGCCTCGGCAATACAGAAGCGATTGCCGGTTTCGTCGGCGCCGTCATTACCTTCTATTTCACGTCACGCAACAGCGAGCAGGCGCGTAAAGCCATCGCTCAAGCGCATGCGGCGACGGACACGACGGTTGCCAATACGGCGGGCGTCATGCAGAAGGCGGCCGATTCGGCAGTGACTGCCCAGCGCGAGACTTCCGAGCGCCTCAACATGGTCGCCCAAACCGCAATCGACAATTCCAGGCAGACAACCGCGATGGCTTTGCGCGCCGTCGCCGATACGGCGACCGCAACGACGGGCGAGACCGTTGCGGGTAGGGACACGAGTGGAATGAAGTCCCGGCTGGAGACGGTCCGCGACCGGCTGAATTCGATCCAGCAGATCGCGCGTGGCGTCAGCTCGCTCGGCGCGGGCGGGGACATATTGCCCGGTGTCGTATCGTCGATTGCGACGGCTTCTAATCTCCTTGGAAAGATCGAGCCGCTTCTTGGCGGCAAGCCCGATGCGGCCAGCGTG
>BBSL01000254.1 GCA_001319865.1 Burkholderia sp. E7m39
AATGGCCGAGTCGATCGAAGTTCTGCGCAACGTCGCGTCGCCCATTCTTGCGGGAATTCCGGGTGGGCCGATCGGCATCGCCGGTGGCATGCTGCTCGCGGGCATCCGCCTCGCTGACCGTCAGCGCGACCTGAACGCGTTCAAGGCGGCGGTATTGAGCAAGCCATTCGATCCCGTCCTGCTGCCGGATGTGCCGGACGCGGCGGACGCCGCCGCTGCCTATGCGATCTCTCCGCTCATACAGGCGCACTTTGCCGACGACCCCCAGACGCGCCAGGTGCTACTGGAGCTGGCGACGGGCAAGAATGCGGACGGCACGCGACGCAACGCCGCGGACATCGCGCAGATGTGCGAAAGCGACATCTCGAACAACGCCCATCAGGTGCTGCCCGAACGCCGTCCCGATGCTCCCATTGCAACGGTAGACGAACTCGCTCACGCCTTTGATGAATATCTCGGCTCGCTCATTCATCTGTCCGCGATCAAGGCACTTCCTGGTGACGTCACGCTCCCGCCCGTGCCGGCCGCCGGCGGCCAGGTGCAGATCGACCTCAAGACGCTTGCGGGCACCGCCCGGCAGCTTCTGCCCGACCCTAAGGCTCAGGCGCAGATCGAGCGGCTTTTGTACCTCGGCGAAGCTCTGGGGAAACTTCCTCTCGACAAGGACAAGGCAGCCAGCCTCATCACCGATGCGCTCGGGGTGATTGCACAAACGGCGCTGGTACAAACCGGGGTGGAGGAGTCGGAATGAGCACTCGACGCATCGCGTGCATGACGGGCCTCTTTGCATGCGCGTTTCTGGCCGGTTGTCCGATGGGCGATTCGCCGATGGGCCTGAATCCGTCGGTTCGACAATTGGAACAGATGAAACAGCTCAATCAGCGCTCGAAAAATGACGATCTCGCCGCGTTGAAATCGATGGCTGCGGAAGAGATCCGCTGCACGAGCAAGGCGGACTCGACCTGTGCGCAGCTGTACGGATTGCAGGCGAGTGCATGCGCGCAATTGACGAACACGGGAGATAATGCGGCGAGGCAGCGGGCGCGCACGTGCGCGGTGTCCGGCTATGAAACGGCTCTGACGCTAGTCCCCGATCCGCCGGGGGAAGTCAATCCAACGCTATTGCTAGTTGGACTCGCCGATGCTCTCCAGGCGATGCGCGACCATGCAGACGCGGCGAATGCAGCGGGCTATCAGCAGCGTTTCAACGATACCGTGAGCCGTCTGGATGCCCGGCCCGATGGCAGGATCTACGCGCGCTATTTCAGCGCTCACGACGAGTTCCTGCAAACGGCCAACGCGCCGTTTCTGGCAGGCGAGTCTTGCGCCGCTTTGCGTCATGCACGGGGTCAACTGGTATCGGACGATTCGGCGTCCGCGAATCTCACCGATCGCATGCGAAAGCTGGCGAACGATATCGACGCGTACTCGCACGCAAAAGGATGCTCATGATTCCGCCCTTCACGCGCAATCTCTGGCTCAGCTCGCCGATGATGCGCGGCGCCGATGTCGCGCAAGCTCAAGGTCAACTGATCAAGCTGGGCTACCGGCTCTCCAGCGACGGCTTGTTTGGACGCGCAACCGGCGACGCGGTCGTCGAGTTCCAGATGCGCAACCCGGCGCTCGTGGCCGACGGCATATTGGGCCGCCAGAGCTGGGCAATGCTGTTCGGCGATACCAGGCCCGTTCTGCCCGACCGCAATGTGGGTGACATCCTCGACGCGGCGCAGCTCGCGAAGCTGAGCCAGCCGCATCGATACTTCCAGTCCAGCGATACGTGGTGTCTCGCGGCAGACGGCGTGAGGGTAGGCGACGAAGTGCGTCCCGCCTGCACGCCGGACGTGCTGCGGCTGGTACAGAGTGTGTTCGCGGCGCAGGCGCAGGCCCTCGCGACCATTCTCAGCAAGGTGCCCGTGCCCATTGAACTCATCATTGCCTGCATTTGCACGGAAAGCAGCGGCAGGCCGAGAGCCGAAAGGCGAGAGCCGGGATGCAGCACGATCGATCCCGCGCTGACGCCGGGCAGGGTTTCGGCTGGTCTGATGCAGACGCTGCTCAGCACTGCGCGTGATGTGCTGCGGCGCCCGCAACTGGGCCTTGAAGATCTGCGCGATCCGCTGGTTTCGATCGAGGCGGGCGCGACCTATATATGGCGCCAGGCGCGGCTCACGGGCTTCGATCCGCCGCTGGTGGCCGCCGCCTATAACGCGGGCAGCTTGCGCTTTAACGACTGTCGCGCGAACCGCTGGCGGCTGGTTCAGTACCCGATCGGTACGTCCGCGCATTGCGATCGCTTTGTCGCCGCGTTCAATGCGGCCATGCAGCTTGGCGACATTGCGACGTTCAATTCGTCGTTTCAAAACCGCTTGCCGTCATTTTGCAATCTGCTTGCCGGATCCTGAAAATGAGCACCCCGTCCGAAACAGTCCCCTTTAATTCGTTCGACGAGTTGATTTTCAAGCGCGAATTGAATGAAGTTCATCTTCTGCTCGATTTTGTTTCCGGTAGACCGAACTTAAAGATCGGAAGCATGGACCTGAAGGTTCCCAAGCCGGGATCCGACAACGAAATGCTGAGCACGTACGAAACGATCAAGTACGTCTGCAAGCTGAAGTATCCGCCGGACCTCAGTTCGGACCGGGCGGCCGATGCCGCACTGGTCATATTGGTCAAGGATACCCTGAGCGCTCTCGCTTATCCTGCGCGAGGCGTAACGATCGCCTATACCTATTCCTTCGTCGAACCCACAGGATTGCTGGCACTGCCCGGTGGCATCGAAGGCGACCATGAGAAGGAAAAGACGAAGCGACAGACGCGAATTACCGTTGCGCGCGAGGCTTACCCAGGGTTGTATCAGAGCGCGAGAAGTTTCCGACGCATGCATAGAATCATGACCGCCGCCAGTATTTCGTTGACGCTCGTAGCGGCATTGCTATTGTGGATGGTCACGTATGGCGTTCTGATAACGTCCCGTTTCGAGGACGACCGCAACCAAGTCGCGGATGCAGCGAAGAAGATCTATGCGCAGGTCAGCATACAAGACGCGGCATCGCAGCCGGTCAAGGCAGATCAGGGGATCGCATTGCCGCTCGATCGTTGCGGCGATCCGTACATCACGACGCAAAGCATGGAAATCAGTTCGTTGTGCAACGACTGGTCATATCTTCAGGCGCGTTACGCCAGAACGATCTCGGACGCTTGCACGTTCGCCACGCACTTCCCGACGAGGCTCCTGATGATAGTGTTTCCTTCAGAGGTTGGAGTCGAACAGCGCCGGTGCCGGGCGCCGGATAAGAAAAAGGATATTTCGGCACAGACGGCGTCAACCGGCAGCAATGGCCTAATGTCAATCGGCAGCTCCGGTCAAAATCTTGTACAGGCTTCAGTCGAGCCATCGAAGACGGGAAGTGCGCCAGGTTCGCCTGCTTCGTCGGTCCCGAATACGAGTTCCGTGTCGGCAGATGGAGCCAAAATGGCGGCGTCACCGGCGAGTGCCTCTGAAGTGAACGCTAGCCAGGAAGATATTCAGTCGATTACGTTGGTGTTGTCCATCTATTCGAACTACGTCTTGCCTATCGTGTTTGGCCTTCTCGGCACGGCCGCTTCGATGCTGCGGTCAATTGGAAACAAGATCACGGACTGTGTTCTGGCGCCACGAGACGCCGCGCTCGCATTTCTGCAAATGCCGCTGGGATTGATGGCGGGGGTCGCGGTTGGATTGTTCTTCAGCCCCACGTCGGTGGCCAAGGAGATTAGTTCCGGCATGGGCGTGCTCACGATCACGGCCTCCGGTATCGCATTCCTCGCGGGGTACGGCGCGGATGGCTTCTTCCGATTAGTCGACAAAGTGATCAACCACATGTTCAGTCTGGGGGAAAGCAGTGAAGAATCTCCCAAAAAACGCCGTACGACGGGAACGTAGCCGTCTCGCGGCCGACTGCGTCCGCACGTGGCGGCACCCAGGAAAAACACCCGTGCGGTCGGGATAGCCACGGTTGAACCAACGCGTTCAACCACGCTGGACCGATTTGGTGTGAGCGGTTCGTTCTCACGCACTGACCAAAGAAGAAATCGATGTCCGGGATACGGCTGACTAACGGCGAGCGCACCGCGAATCTGAAGTCGCTGTGAGGCCTCCTTCCGACTCAACCGCCGCCCATCGGCCATAACGCACTGTCGAGGACCGCCTTCACATGGGCCGAGCTGGATCAGGCCATCATGCGACTGGTACAACCGTCAAAGGCGCTTCCGCAGCTGGCCTGCGGTCTGCACGCACTCGCTGGACGGACTGACACGCCCCGCCCGTTCAGCCCGTATCCTTCGACACCGCATGGACATTCAAACCATGAAAAACAGACCCAAACCGTCTACGACATGGACCGACCGTTTACGCTGTTCAGGGCGAGCTCGAATGCATAAAACCCTGCCGAAGCAGGGGTTTCGATACTTCACTTTGTGGATCGCGTCGTATCACGCCGCCTTCTTGTGCGTCACGTGGTGACTCACCTTGTGCACGTGCTTCGTCGTCTTGTGTGCCGGCGTCGTAGCCGGAGCGGTGGCGGCTTGTGCGGTTGCAGCGGGCGCGGAAGCCTGGGCGAACGCGACAGTAGCCAGCAGGGATGCAATCAAGGCGGCAGCGAGCTTCTTCATTGGGTGTCTCCAGTGGGGCTGTATGGCGACGCTCCATTACGTCGTCCACTGCCATAACGCATCGGAACCGATTTCGTTGACGCCAGGTAACACGCTTCGCGAGCTCGTCCCGGTACCACTGCGCGTTCAACATCATCCCATCTCTCTGCTCCGCCCCGACAGGCCGATACGACACGTCAGCGACGATCATGGCCGGCACTTTGTGTCGAAACAGGCTGCCATGCAGGCGGGCCAGTGCTGCGACGAACGGCCACGCAACGTCATGGCCGACTGTCGGGTAGCGCGCCTCAGTCGTCCGTCCGGGCGCGGCTCACAGCTCGTCGGCCGGATCGGCGATGTCCAGCCTGAATTGCCAGCCTTCGAACGCCATCAGCATCCGGCCGAAGTCGTCCCAACCGATTTCTTTTCCGTCGACAACAACGACAGGTATATTTCCGAACCCGGACATATCCGATGAGATTCTCCCTTGCACGGTTTGATCGCTGATTCGCAGTCGATGGTTTTCGGCGTCAAGAAATCGGACCGACAGGGCGCGCCTCATCTTTTCGACCAGACGACCAAGCAGGGTCAGCACATCATCGTCAGGTTCGCCCATGGTCCGGAATTCGTAACCGGCACGAACGTCGTCGCGAAGTTCGAAAGCGTCGAGAACGATCATGTCTTGGCCAAGCAAACGCAGCTGGAAATGAAACCGATGGGAGTCGCCTGCGGAATCGACCATGTCGATCGGTTCCAGGCGCACGTTTTCGAGATCGGTCATGCCATAGCGTCGTGCTACCTCAGCATTGAAGCGTTGGGTGCAGAGCAGTCGATAACCGGTTTCCGCCGAGCCGTAATGGATCGCATCGTAAGCCGCCGTGGGCCGGGCGCACTGTTCGCAAGTTTCCTGAGTCATGCGGACTCCTCCCGCCGGCGAACCGGCTTTACAGGGTCGGAGATGGGTACGTACGCAATGCAATTTACAAGGTTGATGACTACCAGCATGACGTACCTGTCACTGTCTTCCGGGACGATCCTCCTTAACCAGTTTGCGGTTGCTGACCATAGATAGGCACACAGATTCTTCTCGGGATGGTTTTCGACATACTGCTGCATCAGTCGATCCCGTAGTGAGGGACTCAGGTCTTCGCCAAGCCGGACGGTGGTCGTGTAAAGCTGCAATTGCAGTTCCTGGTCCTCCTCCGTGATGACGGGCCAGGTAAGCCCGGATTCTTTCATCGCCACAAAACATACGATGAGCAGTTCGATGGCGAACTCCATTTTCTCCATGGAAACGCCGAATTGCCGCAGAACAAGGACAGAGCCGAGCATGTGAGGTTGGGCATGGAATATCTCGTCGACAACCTTTTCCTTTTGCGCGAGGTTCATTTCCTTGACGGACTTCATGGCCTGCGCCATGGCAATCAGCGAAATACGGCTCACTCTGTTTCCCCTGGCAAAAAAGTACGGGAGCCAACCCGACTACACAGGCCGCGAGGCCTTATCGGCAGACGGTGCGGCGCTGCACCGCGCCTGTCTTCCGCACGGCGAATCCCGTTACCCTCGCGGTGGCCCCTGCATCGGGTTGCGAAACTGCAGACCGCACTTACCCGATCGTCTCGCCGCCCCACCGGTCACGGTGGCGCCAGAACGGACAGAGCGGACAGGCTTCGCCTTCCGGATAGTCGATGCCTTCCTCATGCGGACACCCGATGATGCGATCGACGGTTGCAACCGACCGGGCACCCTGCTGTTCGATGAAGCGCACGACAGCCTCGCTGATTACCGGATCGGTCCTCGCGTCGGAGGTTTCACAGAACCATCGTTCAACGGGATCGGCATCCGCATCTTCGTGCGCGACGATGCCGACCGATACCTTCGTCGCCCGTGTGTCGTCGGGCCCATAGAAGGCAACCGTGGCGACCGGGTAGCCACAGAAACCCTTGCGCGCTTTTTTCGCGAGCCGGTCGCGATACCACTGGGCCTTCAATGTCATGTGTGACCTCTGCGCTCGCCCGCCTGCACACTGCGACGACGTCAGCGACGATCATGGCCGCCGCCGATCGTCATCCTCACCGGTGCTGTACTTTTCGTGTCGCCATGTAGGCCTTGAACAGGTGTTCATGCAGCCGGCTGAGTTGCTGACGCAGATTGATCAGTTCATGCTGGTCGCCTTCGTGCTCCCGACGCAGGATCTCGCCCAGCAGGGCGAACGCGCGCGACGCCGCCTGGTCGCGCTGCACGCGCGCCTCGGCAAGTCTGCCCGCGAGCGCCGGCTTGACCATTAGCAACCAGGCCGGAAACCATGCGTAGTCGTCGACTTCGCCGCTGCCGGGAAACTCCGCGTCAAAGCGCCGGCGCAGCGCGTCAAGCGACGCGTCGCCCAACTCATGCAGCAGCGCGGCGAACCGGCCGGATGCCAGCCACGCGAGCTCGGCCAGCAACGGCCACGCGGCATCGAGTCCGCCGACCCTGTAGCGTACCTCAGTCATCCATGCGAGCGGGGCTGGGATGCGCCACCACGATTCAATGGTCTCGACCGCGTCACCTGCGGCCGCCCAGTCGCCTGCCAGCAGCCATAGCGGTGCGGCGTGATTCCCGGCATGACTGCCGGCATCGTTGGGGGCTTCGGCGCCGCGAAAGGCCAGGCCTGCGGCCCGTTGCGCCAGTGACGACCAGCACGGTGCCAGCCAGGCGCAAACCGTCTGCGCGGGCAGGACCCGTCGCACGGCGGGCACCACTTCATCCTCAATGTGACGCCGGGCGGCGGCCAGTGCCGCGTGATCCGCGAACGGCGTATTGGAACCGCCTTCGAGCTCCTGGACCAGCACCGTCATCGCGTGCAGCGCGCTGTCGCACGGGTATTCGGCCGCCAACCCTTCCATTGCGGTGCGAGCGGATGCCGCATCGCGCCGCTCCAACGCCTCCAGCACAGCGTTGCGCAATGCCACGTCGCGGCTGTCGGCAAAGATATCGAGCTGCTGCATGGTCGGCTGCATCGTCATCGCGCTCAGAAGAGCTGATCGTGAAGAACGCTCAGGCTAATCCATTTCACCGTGCTGCGAAAGGCGCGTCCGTCTTCGTTGACCGACTCGATGATCACGCGCTGGCCGCTCGCTTCGGCGACCACGCGCACCGTCCGCTCCCCGTAGCGCATCAACGCGCCGATCGGTGGACAGGCCGGGGCCTTACGCCTGACCTTGAGCCTGGTTCGCCCTGTTCTCCCCTTTTGCGGGCGAGTCTTCTGTTCCATCGCGACTTACCCCCGCTTCCGGCGGATCGCCGGCTTGCCCGCCGTCGCCGGTGCGGACGCTGTCTTGCGCGCCGGGCCCGGTGTCCGCGCCGGGCGAGCCGCCGCCGGGCGCGCCGGGGCGGCCTTTGCACGGGCCGGTCGGACAATTGGGGCATCGGCTTCGCGCCGAGCCGCCAGCTCCTGCTGCAGCGTCGCGTTCGCGGC
The DNA here is from genome assembly GCA_001319865.1 of Burkholderia sp. E7m39. Classification (GTDB taxonomy): domain Bacteria; phylum Pseudomonadota; class Gammaproteobacteria; order Burkholderiales; family Burkholderiaceae; genus Paraburkholderia; species Paraburkholderia bengalensis. The sequence continues at coordinate 8,087 of BBSL01000254.1, forward strand.
CTGCACGGCATCCAAGCGCCCCTGCAGCACGCCCGCCTGATGGCGCGCATCACCGAGCTGCGCCTGCAGGGCGTCGAGCGCGCGGCGATGGTCGGCCTCGCGCCGCTCCGCCCCCTTCGTGGCCTCATCGAATTCCTTCTGCAGCTTCGCGGCGGCGCCCCGCTCGCGGTCGATCTCGAGCAGCGCGCGCTTTTCCGACGCGCGCAGGCGCTCGTCGGCGCGCCCGGCCGACTCGCGCAGTTTGTCGAGGTCCCGCGAGAAACTGTCGCGCACCTTCTCCAGCTCGCGGTCGCGCGCGACCACTTCTGTCCTCAGCCGGCTGACTTCGGCTTCGAGCGCCTGCCGTGCGGCGTGACCTTCGGCCCGCGCCTTGTCGAGTTCCCGGACTTCAACCTGCGCGGCAAGCAGCGCCGCGGTGCGCTGCTCCAGCGCCGTCTCGGTGCGGCCCAGCTCGCCGCGTGCGGCAGCGACGCGCTGTTCGGCTTCAGCCCGCCGCGCTTCCACTTCGGGGTGATCGTCCTTTTTGTGCAAAATCTGGCGCTTTGATCCTGAAAACCCATGCTTATCAATGACTTGAGCAATCATGGTTTTCTCGGCAGTCGTCGACACGCAGCGCCTTGCTGCAAGCGGCTCTGCGCGATGCTACCGCCAGATTTTGCACAAAAAGGACGACTACCCCAAGATCGAAAAGCCGCTAGGCACGGCCAGCATGGTTCGCGTGGATCGTTTCGTGGGAATGTCGATGCCTGCCAATCTGTCCGCATTTATAAAATGCTGCGGTCCTTCGCAGTCGTATAGGTGCATGACGGCTTTTTACGATCCAATCGAGTGCGGATAAACTCAGCGAAACCTCAGGGCAAGCGGGACAGGGATGTACAAAGAAAAATTCATTGACGGCACTTGGTTGACGGGTTTTCCCCTGCAACACGCGACCGTAGAAGAACTCTTAGCTCGGTGGTCGATCATCAGCAACAACTTCTCCGACAACCCGCGGCAGCGGGAAATCAACATCCTCGCGTATAAGGTCACCAACGTCCAAAGGGGGCGAGGTCGTCACTGCGCTGATCATACGCCAAAGATTGACGTCAATGCGGTCCACTTCAGCACGGGCTGTTTTCCTCTTTCTTTTTACCTATGGCATCGGGTGCCGCTTGTCTGGTGTCGGTCCGACGCGGCAAGCCGGCAACCGGCAGTAGCCGATGAGCGTGCAGGCAGTGGTGATCGTCATCATCCGCGAGCGCTATACAGATTTTTCACCCGACGCAGCAGTGCGAAACCGATATCTGCACCCCGCAATGCAGAACTGGAATCACCTGAATGAGATCGCACTAGTGGCGTGCGATACCGTAGCCGGCCACAACTTCGCAAACTCATCGTCGTTGAAGTCCGACAAAGGAATTCTTCCGATCGAAACATCGTCGTTCAGACCATTGCTTCTTCGTAGAAAGCAAATGAGATCTGCCAGTGCGTTGCCCGTCAACTTGAGTCTGTTTAGACAGAAATTCCCTTTGTCATCTGACATTGCACATACCAGCAAATTTTCAAGCTGCACCATCCCCTCACACTCGCCACGCAATTGCGCATAGTTCTTGCGGTAGTCGCGAAATGACATGCACTGATCTGCCTGACCGTCCGATACACGCAAGCATTCGCCGATTTCGGTCTGCATAAGCTGAAAGACCGGTTTATCTGACGCGATTCGATGAACCGATTGCTTCTGAAGGTTAGTTTCGGCGAGCATCCGTTCAATACGCTTCAGATGATAGCTGAACTCGATCGTTTCACGATCGTTGCTGAACTCAAGAAAACTGACATTGCGTTTCAATATCTCGACCCAACAAAAATACCGCGAGAACATATACATGGTACTGGTTAAGTAGTGATGTCGGGTCATTGGCCACGAACTGTACATCGGCTCGTTGTCGTTCTTGGCGAGCAACACCTTCTCTTTTGCCGCAGCCTGTCTGACGCACAAATGCCAAAGACGATCCTGTATGTCAGCCGCTGAGACGAGCACGACGCGCGAGTAGCGTTTCATCACCATACGTACGCTTGCCCGCTCGGCAAGCCTGACCTTATTCTCCTCTTCCTGTTCGCGCAATTGCGTCTTCAGCGCTTCCATATCACGCTCGAGACGATCGGATATGTACGTTTTCGCTAGATATCCCGCTATCGCGGTCGCTGTTCCCGCGCCGAAAAATGATTCTAAAAACGCCATGACGTCTCCCGATCTGTTTTTCGCGCTCGGTCGACTTTCCACAGGTCAATCCTACGCGCGCACTGTGCTTCCATTCGCCGCACTTGGGGTGCAAACTCAATCACGTTGCGCTGCATCACCCTCACGCAGTCTCGTTCATCGCGTACCGGATATCTTTCGACCGTGAGAGCGTCTTCTCTATGTTGGGCGCAAACACTACGCGTGGCAAATGCTCTTTTAGCCATTCCGACGCGGCTCGCGCATACTGCTTGGCCGCTTCATTCGCCCTCGTGCGCCGACTTTCAGACCAGAGCCCGGGATAACGGTAAACCGGTTGCGGGTCCGCTCCATCAGCACACGTAACGACACATCCGCAGGCAAACAAGACCAGATCGATGATGGCACTGGCATCACGACCATTGACATGTTTGATGACGTCTGGGCCGGCGGTAAACACCGAGAGCAAGTGGTAAAGACTGGCCTCCGAATCCAGATCACCGGCAACACACTTCGCAGCAAAGCCCGGTAACGGAAACCGCCGAAGCAGTTCAATTGGGTCGTAAGTCGCCGGGTCCCCGCTTAGTGGCATCCACATAGGGACGTAAGGTGGATAATTTCCGTAGTGAAAATTCAACAGTGTTAAAAATTCTTCATCGTCGAGAGTGGCTCCGTTACTCAGGAAGAGAGCCATCTTTCCGTCGAGCGGAAATCCATGCCAGTCTGCCACCGAGGAAGCGTAATCTAGCATGCGATCCGCCCACGTCGTTTGACGCGGTGTCCACGTTCCGGGCCACAACGACAATTTTCGCATGCATGTACCTAGTGCGCGAATGTCATTGCTCCACGGGAACAGTCTGTCTCCGGACCCCGAGGGAGGCTTTCGCATCAGCAGTTCATGCAGGATGTGCAACGCACCTGTGACGATGCTTTCGACCGCATTTGCGTTGTCCACATTCATCCAACGGACACGGACAGATTGACCGGGCTTTAGCTCCGCGGATATGCCGGATATGCGACGGATATCCTCCCAGATCATTTCCCGCATCGGTACAACACCATATTCCCTCGAAACTTCGAGCGAACCTTCACCTGGCCCTGGGAGATCCGGCGGAGGTTCAGGCGGCAATGGTACGGGACCGCCACCTCCCCCGCCGTCTGCACCGTCTCCTCCCGCGCTGTTAATGTAGCCCCGACGTACAAACTCAGCGACCTCTTCTGGGGTTTCGAAGAAGGCTTCCTCGTCGCCAACGAGAAGACCCGGAGCAAAGCTTCCGTGCGTCGCACCTAGAGCAAATGCGATATTGCCCACCGGTTCCGGAACGAATCCAGGAGGACTGAAAAAGAGACATGGCCAATCGTCGACGACTGTGCTCGTCGCACGCGATGGCCTCCAGGCGGCGAACGCGAGACCCGCTCTTGAGTCTAGCGCCTCAAATCTCCATTTTGGCGCGCTCGCTTCGTTATTGGGTGGCGTCATTGTTCAATCCTTCGTGCGGCCAGAGGTTGTCACGATTCTCACGGTGACGCCGACCGCTCGTAAAGCGGCCTCTGCCCGGCTGCGCCGGTTTCTCCAAATCAGTGATTCCAAACGGGGCAGGGGCTTTCTCGAAAGACGGCTCCCAACCAGCGCGTCATGCGCGGAGTCGGCGGCCGAAATCCTGGCCTCCTGAAGGTCGCGAGGACCGAATGATCCCATCTTAAGTACTTCGATATAGTCTTCGTCGTCGCGGATAGCTTCGCTCATTTGTCCCGTGGTCCAGCGTCTTTCGGTGAGACTGAGCTTGCCTATCGCCTTGATTGCCGCGATCGTGCCAATGTCTTTCCCCAAGGCCCCGCTCCAGCCACGCAGCATTCTCTTGCGGCGCGCCTCTATCGAAGAGTCATCAGTGTCAATCTCAACTTGTTCCTTTGCGGGCGAACGCAATATGTCATAGGAGTTTCGATCGAGCACCACGTCCGTTGGTGAGACACTTTCACGGGCTAGAACCAGACATATGTCTCCATAGAACCTGATTCCTCCTCCGTTGAGTTCCACTGCGCCAAAATAGACCTGCTCGGGTCTTATACCGGCTGGCAACGGCAACGCTGCGTCGACCAACTTGCGCTTTTCCGAAACCGGGATCGGTAGCCCCCTGGCTGCGGCGTATGGAATAAGGTCGTAACAGTTCTTGTAGGGCTTCTGCTGAGATTCGCAGAATGCAGGAACATGCGCGGAGGACAGATTCATGACAACTCGCGCACCAGCACGGGAATCGGGGGTATCGCTGTCGGGGCCGAGCCCGTCTGTGACGCGTTGAATTGACCTGCAGTTTGCCCGCAGGTAGCTCAGATCGCGTCCGTTGCGTCGCGCGACACGTTCAAGAAGGCGGCTGAGCCTCGTCGACCATGCCGCGGGTGGTCGGACAGGGCGTTTTACGTGTTTCATCTCCGCTCCTCAATCAAATACCGTTCAGTTGACTCTGGTCTCAGAAGCCTTCTCGCAATTTGGTCGCGATGTCGCCAGCACCCATGTTCGCGCGCTTCTTTGGAGTTCCAGTTAAAACGATTGCGGGTTTTCGCAAAAGATGACAACGCTACCCCACCAACCCGTGATTCGGGTGCATTCGGGCCGTCATCGCACATAGATCTTAATTGAAACCACTCGTAATATGGTTCGCATAGTGTCGGCATCGCCTCTTTGACAGGCGATTAGCATGGCTTGAACCCTCGTAACATCGACCGATTTTTACTGCTAGTGCACTGCGTATTCACTTATGCGATCGGGTTGAGAAAATGTCCCCACTTCTAGAGTATAGGAATATGTCACACCGCCCCGATCCGGATGTCCATGCCGATATGTTCGGCACCGAACATATCAGGGCATCATGCGAGATCCATAGGAGGTAGCTCACAACGATGGTACGGTAATGCTTCGATACTCGCTAAAGACGACTGACAACGAAGAAGCGATTTGACATGGCAGCTTTAGCAGACAAATGGACTTCTTTACATCGCCTTTCAAGGCGGATCAGAAAATTCATTCGATCGTATGCGTCAATACATCGCCGCTAAAGCCGCCGGTTCAGCCGACGTCGCCGCCACTCTGTGTCGGCTTCTGCACCGGCGGCCGATGGGCAAGTTTCAATTTGAATCCGCCGTTGAGTTCCGGCGGGGAATGCGCTGGCGGCAACAATTGGCACGATTGTGAACGGGGCCGGAGGGTAGTTTCACAATGGAACTTCCAAAAAGTTTGGGCCATCAGGATTCCACCTTCAGAACGCTCATGCTGTCGGCGACCTTGCCTTGTTCAACCTCGCATCGACAGCAATCTGCACGGCTGCGATCCTACAGAGCTGACGTTCGATTCTCAACGACAACTTTCCGGCGACGTGAGTGTATGCGTACTCCCCGGCCAATAGTTGCCGTTCACGAAATAAACTAAGCCGCTATTCCAACGGTCGGTTCACTTCTGAACCGGCCGGACGCAGGGTGGAAGCAACTCGGCCATTACGGCCCCTCGGTCAACCATCGACCAACGGCGGCGATTGTCAATGTGAGAACGTTGCGTTTCTCAGCATATTCAAGCTGAGTCATCGGTTCAGGCTTCATACTTGAACAATCAAGCCACGTGCCCTCGGTATTCAACTTCCTTGCCGCTATCGCCATTGACCGACGCTTTTTCCTGCCGCATCATACTAGAGCATCGTGAGGAGGCCATCGTGGCGAATTGGACATCCGATCCCGTCGAAAACCTGACCCAGTCATTCATCGACGGGCGGTGGGTCGACGAACTGTTTTCAATGCCCCAGCTGTTTCCGTACATCGATCAGTCGAAGCGCACGCGCGACAAGCTGAACGAGCAGTCGCTAGTGAAGAAAATGTTTGACAAGATGCTTCCCAAGGCAAACCTAGGTGCCTTAATCGATGCCATCGGACACAGCATTACCGGGCTCCACCTCGTCAAGGACAAGGGCAAGACCAGCTTGGTCGACGAGTGCTATCAGGTGCTCGAGGCACACCAGAAAGCCAAGCAAACCCTTGTCGATACGGTTGCAAAGATCCTTCGTGCACAGGAAAAGGAGGCGCTGCACTTCAACGGAGTGCACCAGCAGCATTCGCCTGTTCGCAGTTCGCTACCCGATGTGGACTTCCTGCCGACATTGCAGACGCGGCTTGACAGTATCGACCGCAAATTCATTGCCATCGACGGCATGCTATGTAGCGTAGAAGCGATGAAGAGAGTTGATGGCGTCCAACTAGCGAACGCGCTGCAGGGAAGCGACTGCCGTTGGGTGATATCCGACTTCCCGCCGTTCGCGATGGGACATCCCGACTTCCAGGACGGTATCGTGATGCTTGAGATGGAGCACAAGGTTGTCGACGAACTTGAGGCTGACCTTCCATTCGCCAACGACATCGGCTGGTACCCTTACGTCCGCGTCTACGGTTACTGCCGGCGCATCTTCTCAAACCGCTTTCAACACCCGGCGTTGGAATTCTCGTGGATGGAGTACCGGCTGCCGATGAATCCGGCCCAACGGGTTGACAAGGTCAAGAAGGCATACGAAGAGCCCTCCGACATATCGATGCTGCGGAATTCGGGATTCTGGGTCGACCGTGCGCGGATGGCCGAGTTGATTCTGTTTGTCGACGTTCTCCGGATCATGAGTCGCGCAGTAAACTTGCAGCCAAGCCAGCTACGGCCCGAGTTGCGTGACGCGATGGGCGATGCGCTCGAGCGGCTGGCGGCGGGTTCAATGCAGGCTCGTGCGCTGCTTCCCGATCCACTGCCTTGAGTCGCGCCAATCAATATGATGCCCTGCCTGTCGTAGCGAACACGCAGATGACCTCGCCCATGCCGCCTCACTGTGCCACCGTCTGCGATACCCGCTCGCTGACGACTGGCATCGGGAGAAGCTAAGCCGAGGAACGCGCAGAGAACCGAGCAGTTGGCACGTGGGTGCGCTGAGGAGCACCCGGCTGGTCGAAGCTTAGCCCAAAGCTCCTAACGCTTCGATGAAGTGCAAGCTTTTGAAACGAATTCCTTCAAGTCGGTTGGGCTCCCGTTAAACGTGTTGAAATCCAATCCGGGAAGTCCATTGATCGAAAGTCGATCAGTGAATTGCCAGAAGGTCCAGTTTCTCCATGGGGCTATCACGCTTGGCGCGGTCGAGTATTGTGCGAGCCAGAGAGGATATCTAGCGAGGTCGCTGTCGGCTGCATTTGCGACTGATTTCAGAAAGGTTCCACCGTAGACTATGGGCGTGCAACCGTAGCCGCGCTCAACGGCGCTGGCGAATATCTTTAAGTCTCGGAGAGTTGGAGAGTTCCCTGCGGCGCCGGGCTCGAACGTGACCGCTGGCGGCAAATCCACCGGTGCGGCCTTCAACAAATCAATGAAAGTTTTAGCTTGGCTTTCAGGGTCACCGCCATGAAGTACGTGATATCCACCACATGCAAGGCCGGCATCGTGAGCTGATCTACAATTTGCCATAAACTGCGGATCGCGAAGACTCTTACCTTCGCTTGCCTTCAGAAAAGTAAAGGAGACGCCTGCTGTCTTAAGCTTCACCACTTGCAATAGACTGAACCGCCCCGGGAATCGTCGAGGCTGGTTGGTTTAAGTTAATACGGGTTCAGCGGCAGCTGTTTCAAGTTGCCGATAGTAGTTTGCCTCAGCTTCGGCGGGCGGGATATAGCCGAGGGGTTCCATCAATCGATGATGATTGAACCAGGCCACCCACGCCAACGTTGCCAGTTCAACGGATTCCCGCGTTTTCCAGGCGCGGCGATGAATCAGTTCAGCCTTGTACAAGCCATTGATCGTTTCAGCCAAGGCGTTGTCATAGCTGTCGCCCCGGCTGCCGACCGACGGTTCGATGCCCGCTTCTGCCAGCCGTTCGCTATAGCGAATGCTGACGTATTGGGACCCTCTGTCCGAATGGTGTATCAAGGTCCCGTCGTCGCCCGGGCGTCGCGCGTAAAGCGCCTGTTCAAGTGCATCCAGAACGAAGTCCGTGGTCATCGAGGTGCTGACGCGCCAGCCGACAATACGGCGAGCGAACACGTCGATCACGAAGGCCACGTACAGCCAGCCCTGCCACGTCGAAAGTGGAGTAAGAGACAGGGCGTAGTCGAACTATTTCCCTGCCTCTCCTCCCCGAACCGGACTTGCACCTTTCAGCGCATCCGGCTCTCCATTCAAGCGTTGCCCATGGCAAAGGCGACATCGGCATAGCGCGACTCGATGGTGCTGCGTGTCTCATCGCGCAGGATGTACGGATTTTCCGACGGCGTACGCCACCTGAACTGACCTTTGCGGCTGGTGACCAGGCGCCGCAGCGCCACCGCCCCATACCAACCCCGACTGTTCTGGCCTTGTAACACCCATGTTGCAGCCTGTCCCGGCTCCGGTGCCCGGATATGGTCGCGCATCAGCGACCGGAACCCACGCCGATACCTGCGTGCGAGCCAGTAGCCGAATTTCCAGAAGACCGTCCGGTCTAGTTTTCTAAACAGGGTCGCCGTGAAGTCAGTGTATTGATAGAAGGCGGCCCAGCCGGCAATTTGCCGATTCAGGCTCTCCATCAGATCCATCCGGTTCATGCCGTAGTTGCCCGACAGTTGGTGGACTGACCGCCCAGCAAAGCCCCGATACTTCTCCCACGGAATCGTTGTCACAGGTCGCATGCGACCACGTGCTCCACGCTTGCGGATGATGCGGTGACCGAGGAAGACGAAACCGTCGTTCACATGCGTAATATGGGTTTTCTCCATATTCAGCGTAAGCTTCAGTTCACCCTCGAGGAACCCACGGCACGCTTCGCGTACAGCCTCAGCGTGTTCGCGAGTCCCCTTGACAACGATCACAAAGTCATCTGCATACCGGCAGTAGGCGACCGCTGGTTTCCACTGCCGGTTCTCTCGCACCGCAATTGGACGCTGCTTGAGAATTGCGAAGTTCCACGCCCACCGATCTTTCCGCGCTTTCTTGTTCAGGTAGTTCTTTTCCATCCACACATCGAATTCGTGCAGCATGATGTTGGATAACAGGGGTGAGATGACACCGCCCTGGGGAACGCCTTCACTCGCGGCACGAAACAGATCACGATCAACGCAGCCCGCCTTTATGAACTTCCATCGCAACGCAAGGAAACGCTGGTCGGCAATTCGCTTGCGGATTCCCTTCAGAAGAAGACGATGATGAACGGTGTCGAAGTAGCTGGCGAGGTCGCCCTCGATGACCCAGCGACCGGCAACACTGTGTTCGCCACTGTCCTGCAACTGAAGCTTCACCGTGCGAATCGCGTGATGTACGCTACGGGCAGGTCTGAAGCCATATGAAGCCGGATGGAAGTCGCTCTCCCATATCGGCTCCATCGCCATCAGCATCGCCCGTTGCACGATCCGATCCCGCAGGCTCGGAATGCCAAGCGGCCTGAGCTTGCCGTTCGCTTTCGGTATATACACGCGTCGTGCAGGCAGCGGGCTATACGAGCCCGCCAATAGCTCTTCGCGTATCGTCGCCAGTTCATGCTGGAGATTTGCTTCCAACATGCGTCTGTCGACTCCATCCACGCCCGGCGTGCGAGCTCCGCTGGATGCCAGCGTAATGCGAGCCGCTTCACTCAGCCAATCCCTATCGGCAATCAGTCTCAGAAGTCGATCGAACTTGCGCTCTTTGTTCTCCGTCGACCATGTCGCCAGTTTGCTTTGCATTTCACTGATTATCAAAGGTCTTCACCTCACTATGGTCAGTTAATTAACCCAGCAAACCACTTAAACTGCCTCCCTTCGCCATGTGGCCGGCTTTCCCGACCTCGGACTACTACGGAGGCTGCGCCGGCCTGCACGTCATCGGGGGCACACTCCCTTGGCATCCGTGCAGACCTTCCCCAGTTCACATGCTGGACTCGACGCATGGGCGAGGCTGCCTGTCGCAGTCTTTATCCTTGCTTGCCGCAAGTCGTCGCGAACACCACGATCTAGCTGCGCACTCCCCGTGGTTCCATTCCGACCAGCATACATATCCGGTCGGCGCTCGTGCCGCCGGTCCATACGTGTGACCGGCGTCAGTCCGCGTCCTGCCCATGAAGCGGTGTGGGCAGGGGTGACTTTTCAACCCTCAGATGCGGTTTAACAGGTTCGTGTTCCTCAACCGTCCCATGCTCAGCCTGGAGGCTCATCTTGGCGTAACCGCTTCGCCGCAAGCCCCGTTTCCCACGGACTACGTCACCTTGCCAGTGTCAGCAAGTCACCGCCGCTTCGGCTCACTTCCTCTCGCAGCAGAGGAAGGGCATGCCCCGGTACCGCAACATCAACTACTCCGGAGTCCTGCATTCCAAACATGCTCAAGCAGTTTCACCCCCATACAGGCGGGCTACGTTGGCTGGGCGTACCGTAGGTGAAATCCGAAACCCAGAGCTGGTTCGGCCGTGCCGCCTTGAACTGGCGATTGACCCGATCCAGTGGGCGCGGGGCTATAACATCAGGAACAGTCGTGCGAACACGCTTGCCTCGCATCACGCCGCGCAAACCCAGTTGCTTCATCAACCGTTCGACCGTGCAGCGCGCCACCGCGATACGCTCTCGGTTCATCTGCTTCCAGACTTTATCGGCGCCGTAGACCTGCATGTTGGCCCGCCACACACGCTCGATCTCCGGCCGCAGACGTTCATCGCAGATTGCGCGAACAGAGCGCCGCGACGGATCACGAAGCTGCGCGGCATGGCGTCGGTAGCCCGACGGGGCAATCCGCAAGACCTTGCAGATCGGCTCGACCCCGAAGGTGTCGCGATGCTGATCGATAAAGGCCTTCAGGACTTGAAACGGCGGTCGAGCTCCGCCTGGGCGAAAAACGCGCTCGCGACCTTGAGAATCTCATTGGCACGACGCAACTCCTTGACTTCGCGCTCCAAGGCCTTGAGGCGCTCGCGCTCGTCTGAGGTCACGCCATCGCGCTCACCACCGTGGTCGACCTGGTCGCGCTTGACCCACTCGTGCAGTGTCTGCGGTGTGCAACCGATCATCGGCGCAATCGATTCGACCGCCGCCCACATCGACGGATGTTCGCTACGCTGCTCGCGCACCAGACGCACTGCGCGCTCCCGGACTTCCGGGGAAAACTTGGTTACCTTCTTGTTCATGGCTCCATTCTCTCAAGAGTTGGAGCCTCCACAAAATCCGGGGCGGTTCAGAGTTCAAGCAGCGGTATTGTTCAACTGAAGTAACCGAGGCCGTTCTCCAAGATTGAAATGGCCCGAAGAAATCAGGCAGGTCACAGTGGTGAATGGTTCTGCTTCGAAGTCAACCCCTCGCCGGGCTTCACGTTTTATGAGGCTGCAACGGGTCAGCCCATTGCAGCGGCCATTGCCGAACTACTGACGAGCATCGATTCGCGATAGTGGCGAGTTTCACGTCGGTACGGGTAATCAAACTCGAAATGAAACGACACAACGCGCTGTTACAGATCTTGAGTCGCGACAAGTCCATGGCGAAGGATCGCGATGCTGTGCGACATGGCGCCGGTGGCCGAACCGGGCAATCCACAGCATGGAGAGCGCTGTTACGGACCTAACGTTTTAATGGTTACCTCGAAGCGCTTTTGGGTGGACTGTTCGCCCTCCCAGTGCCGCCAAAGCTTGAACTTTAATTTAACGGTACCAATCGCTTTAGGCTGGATTGTCCAACACACTTTCCCGCCGCTTCCGATGACATCGCGCGGTGTCGTAACGGGTTGCTCGTCCAATTCCACGATTCCAGTGTTAGGACTATCGATTGTCCAGCGATAACCGGTGCTCACGTTCTCGGGTAGACACAACGCCGCCACATCGCCAAAAGATAGCTCGACGGTAGATTGGTCATCGGATTGAGTTATCCTTATTACGCTCGTCACGGTCTTCGTCGCTCCACTTTGGGTACATGCCGACGCAAGCAGGCAGGCTATCAATGTTGCCAGTCGTAGCGTGTGCGCCTGCCTGGCCGGCGAGATTCCTAGATAGAGTCGTTTATATTGTGATGCCGTAACTCTCATTGAAAAATCCTGCGGTAATGTAGGCCTCACTCGCATAAGCGAACCCATTATCGCCCCAATTGCGCCCCCAGCTATTACGGATGATGAAACGGTTGTCCGTGGTATAGCCAACGACGCACGGTGCGTGCCCTCCCCTGACGGTATCAGGTAAGAATGTATCCAGAAGCCCGTTTGTATCTGTCGCATGGTCCCAAGTATGGTCAACACCTAGTCCAACGAGGATAGGACCGTGTGCAACGAGCCATGCTCTCCAATGATTGAGATCCTTCCTGAGATTGAAATATCCAGACGCCCGGAACTGAGCGGCGGTTGCAAAAAAATCATCCTCTCCGTCAACATACATCGTAACGTCTATATCGAACGGCAAGAGTTTGTCAGGTACGACACCATACTTCTTACAGATCTTCAACGCAGCCTTCAGGCTCGTACCAGCTTGCTCAATGCATGTCTCGGGTCTGGTGACATATTCGTCCGTCTCTTTAGATGCCATCCAGGTAAACCGGGGGGACAGAAGTTGATCCTCAGCGATCTTTCCAGCCTTGACAAGGTGATATCGCATGACGCCGTCAGTGGATCCCCAGCCCACACATGAGCCAGTATTCTTTTGATCGCCCACAGGCCACCACGACGCTCGCAAATCAACACTCGGCGGCAATGCCTCAACTGCAGCCACTGCTCCCGATTGAATCGCGCTCTGAAAGCGCCAGTCCTGTTCCGTTTCCTTTGAAGGAACGAGATTGCATATGCGTTGAGTTACCTTGGTCTGCATGATCCTACCTCCAGATAATCTGTGACGGTTTTTGCATATCTATTATCAAGAATAGAACATTTATTATTACGCATTTTAACAATTATTTGAGTACCAGTTATTTTGATTGAAGTCATCAACCAAATCAATATGGTTTGACATGCTTACTACGTAAATGTCGATATGACACTCGATCCTCGACATGAACAAAGCGAGTTCTTTCAATCAACAATATAAGGGTTTTGAAAACTTTTCAAGGCGGAATCAGTAAGGGTCTGCCTGGCTCCATGATGCTATGCCTCATGATCTGCGCATGGCAATGAGGAATTTTATAAGTATGCGCTGGAATATATTTGCACGAGATGCCTTAAGTCATTCACAAACAGAAGAATTGTTGACAGTACAGATGCTATGAAATCGATGAACGTCGCAATGCTTCGAAAAAGGAAACTTGACAACGTCTTCGTATCGACCCAATCTCGCTCGAGATAGAGCCGCGTGGAGAGACGGCGAATCTCGGGTTAGCTCGTCTTCGACCTGCACCTCGCTAGATGACGGGCCCCGGAAATTTCTCGGAGGCCTTCTTGAGCTAGACACGGCGTAGCAGGGTTTGCAGTCCGTCAATTCAAATTTTTGGAATTCCAATCGTCTTTTTAGCGTTCCGCTTGATACTGGCGAACCGACGGCGACATCAGCCAAAAGGGTTCCGCGTAGGCTCACCGATGCCGTGAAATGTGGATCACCGCCAAGGAAATGGCGAAGACGGCGATCAGGGCCACGAAGCCTGCCCACTAAGATCGTCGTGAATTTTTTCATTGCTACATTCGTCATCGTTATCTTGCTGAGAGTTTCCTGGTTTGTGCATCCATACAGCGTTCGGGAAAACATAGCAGTGTTTTTGTATCGAACTACCAATTTTGAAATAGTCGACTCTCGGCATCATTCCGGCGATCGGAACGGCGGCAGCGGCGTCAATAGCCTTCTTTGACCCTAATGGTAATCTTGCTCGACAAAACCAACTCGCATTGGGACTACAGCAGCTTCACTATCAGCTTGCGGCTACTGCGTGGAAGATTAAATGTCCCAACGACTCCGCAGCAGAACTCGAGCAAACGGACGCCGCCCGTATTGACAACTTCAATCAACGGTTTCAGGACCCGCTTTTCAGTGCGGGCGACACTCAGTCGACGGGTCAATCATCGAGTTCCGAGAAAAATACGCCGCCCCACCTCTCCGAAATGAGAAATGACCGTTTTGTATACCGGCATCTACACGACCGCTCAGTTTTTGCAATGTAACCCATTCGTCTTCGCTATTGTCACAAGAACCTTCGCGCGTACTCCCGCCGCGCCTTCGCGTCGTTAGGTCGATCGATCAGCGAGCATTTTTCCGGGTTGGCGCGGATGGCTGCGCGCGTGCGTTGGCAGAAGGCGTTGCCTCGGTATTCGCAATCTTGGGGGTCTGTTCCGTGATCCAGGTCTTCAAGACACCCTCGCAGTTCTCCGCAAGTTTTTTACCGCCGAGATGTTGAGGCCCAAGAGCTTCCGCGCAGAGGACGACGAGGGGTGCGGTGGCGGAATGCTTCATGTAGTTCTCTTGCAGCTTCAGCACAATGTTCGCGATCGCAGCCTGGTCCCCGATTCCTGCGCCCGATTTAACGCCGCTGGCGCCGTCCGCGCTTTCCGCATGGGCAGGAGGCGCGCCTGCGGCGTTCGGGGCATCGCTGGCCGCGGTCTGCACCATTGCGTCGGATATTGCGAGTCTGATCTTCTGCATGACCGGATCGTTGATTGCGTCGGCGCCTGATTCTGTCTTGAGCCGGGGCGCGGGAGCGACTTCCTCCGTGGACGCTTTGGCCCTGCTTTCGCTGTCTTGATCGCTTCCCGGCCTGTTTGCTGCCGAAGGAGCAGAGGCTGGCGGCGGCGGTAGCGCCTTGATTTTGAGCGGCGTGTTCTCTGTGGACATGCTGGTCACGGCTTCGATCGCGAGCAACGTCACCATCGTTTCGCCGTACCTGCTGAGCACTAATGCATACTCCTCTCTTGTGATCGCGCCATTTGCATAGGCTTCACACAGTCGATACACGCCGTCTCTCAGAAGCTGCGTCGTAGCAAGGCGGCGGCCAAGTTCGCCGATCGCGGCCCCATGTGCCGTGGAGAGAAACGAGTTCAGCGATGCTTCCGCTCCGGAGCCACCGAGTGCCTCGAGTCCTTTGGCGGTCGCGTTCGCGTTCGCGGTAATGGCATCGGACAATGCCTTTGCGATGTCCGGACTTGGTTCAGCGCATACGGTGTAGTTGGGATCGGCGGCCCAGTCAAACGGCGGTGGTGCTTCCTGCTCTACTGCAACGCCGGATGCTGGATGGACATGCTTCGGACGAGCGAACACGAAACGAAGATCGGCGGTGGCAGCAACATACGGGGTGCTGGCAATCGTGCCATCGAATGTTTTCGGCTTGTTTGAGTTCGCACATGCCGTCAGACCGAGGCTCAGCATCACTCCGTACAGTATTATTTTCATTTCGGACTCCGCTTCAATTCCGACCGCCGAAGTATGCTCGGGCTCCCGATACGCCTTATTTTTAGGTCACCTTCTTGAAGGAATCGTACAGAGGCATGAACCCAGGCAAAACGAGTGCGTGCGTTCGGCGAACGCCAGTGCATATACGAACGCGCCTCGATAACAGTGCACGAGCCGCAGAATCAGGCTCGATGGAAACCTGGCGAGCCAGGCGTGAAACAAGCCGCGGATCTCAATGTGACGGCGATAGCCGACGCGCGATGAACCCGGATCTGCGGGCGCAAATTCGACGCTGTGACCGTTGCATGGTTTCCCTCCCTTTTCACGCAAAGTTGTTATTGAGTTCTTGGTCCCATCGTGCGCATGCAGGCGAAAGCCTGCGGGACAATGACGAGCGTACGAATGGCGACGAGCATGAAGCAAAGCACGCAGGATCTGGTAAAAATCATAGAACCGTGAAATCGCAGGTAAATAAGGACGAACCCGCAGTAATCCAATCAAATATTGTCAAAAGGCCCATGGACTCGATAAGCAGAAAAAGTCGGACCGATTGTTTCTCGAATCTCAATTGATAGGTGCGC
The DNA here is from genome assembly GCA_001319865.1 of Burkholderia sp. E7m39. Taxonomy (GTDB): domain Bacteria; phylum Pseudomonadota; class Gammaproteobacteria; order Burkholderiales; family Burkholderiaceae; genus Paraburkholderia; species Paraburkholderia bengalensis. The sequence goes on from BBSL01000254.1 coordinate 24,145, forward strand.
GCATTCCCAAGTTCGATGGGCCGCGCCCAAGGCCGGCGATGAGCCGGTCATTTTCGGCAGCCTGGTTTCGCGTCAGGCCGACACTGAGATCCCATGGGTGACTTCGCTTGCTTTTGCATTGGCGCGAGCTACTATTTTGAATAATGTTGTGCACGTTATACGACGGCACCTTCATCGACGCACTCGCCGCGCCCCCTGCAAAACCATACTCATCATGAACGATCGGTCTGGAACCACGGCCACCGAGGACATCGAACAACAGTGCCTTGGCGCGAGTGTCCCGAAAGCGCGAACGATCGAGAAAATCATTGTCGCCATTCACGGCGTCGGTAACCAGCGGCGCAGCGATACTGTCCGAACGGTTGCACATCGCGTGGGCGCGCTGAGCAAGCCGCCTCTACCCGTGATGCCTCTCGGCTTCTTTAGTGTCGGCAATGCCGGAGAGGTCCATGTGAGCGAACTGGATGTGGATGCAAACCATCCGCTCTGGAATGTGGGTTTCGCCGAAGTGTATTGGGCCGACGTGCCGCGTGGGGTGGTGACTCAGGGTGACACGCTCGAAGAAAGCAAGGCATGGGGGCGAACGATCGTCGGCCGGGCGCAAGCGAACTATCGCAAGCAAGTTTCTCAGGATGGCTGCAAATTGACCGATGTGGATTTTTCGCAGGTAGCGGGCGTCACCGAAGAGATCATCGAGGCAGTGGCCCTGATGGAGAACCTTCTGTGGTTGTTCGGCAAAGCCGGTCTGTTCAAGTTCGACCTCGCTCCGCTGCTGACCGACTACATCGGCGATGTGCAACTGGTTGCTGAGTTTCAGTCATATCGCAGGCAAATTGTCGACCGGTTTCACGACGCGATGAATAAGATCCTGCGATACCTCGCCGGCAGAAAGATGCCTAGGCCGCAGATCTACGTCATCGCGCACAGCGAAGGCACGGTCATCAGTTTCCTGGCCATGCTGGAGGCGCTCTCGCTGGCGAAGATGGGAAACGGCGTTGTCGTACCCGACGGGCAGCGGAGATACGACTGGATTGGCAGTGTTCGTGGCTTCATGACCATCGGCTCCCCGATCGACAAGCACCTGCTGCTATGGCCCAATCTCTGGCCCTCGCGGCAACAGATGAACCCTGACGCCGATTCTCCACGTATCAAACTGTCGTCGCCGATCAAATGGCGCAACTACTACGACTATGGCGATCCGATCGGCTTTCAGCTAGATACCGCGCGGGACTATCTCAAACGCCTGGGCTGCGAAGCGTTCGAATTCGATGCGACACTGCACGATAGAGGCTTCAGCCGGTACCCACTGCCAGGCAAGGCACATACCGATTATTGGCAAGACACGAAGCTCTTTCGGCACTTCTTCGAGGACGTTGTGCTGGCCGACGCAACGCAACCTTCCAGTGGAGCCAGTCAGTGCCAGCCCAGGAAACCGCCGCGCTCGACGCTGTATGCCAGCGTGATCAGCCTCGCCGTGCCATACGTACTTGCGCTGCTGCTGCATATCGGGGCGGTCTATGTGATGTTCAAAGCGACAATCACGTTCCTCGCCCAGCCTTGGTGGAATCTCCACGATACCGTCGCCTGCGTGAGCGCGCTGTCGATCCTGCTCGCCTGCGTGACGGTTGCAGGCAGGCTTCCACGGCTCGTCAAGCGCTCGCAGGTCCGATGGTGGCTGCTATCCGCGGCAATCTTCGCTGCCGGCACGTATGCCAGCATGTCACTGCTTCCGAGTCAGCCGATTGCATTTTTGGCGAAACCGCTCGCGCAATTGACGCTGCTTCCCGATGCGGGTGCCAGCGACGGCACAACCCTTCTCGTGGGGGCGTGCATCGTGGTCGCCGCATCGGGGTGGCTCGTCCCACGTTGGCCGCGCGCCGGAAGACCGTTGATGGTTGCGCTCGGCGCGCTGCTGGTGGCGTCGGCGATCGGCGTCGGATACAACCATGTGCCTGACGGAAAAGGGCCGCAGCTCTGGCCCTTGATACTGTCCGCCATGATTTTCATTTATCTGTGGTGGCTCGGTATCGTTCTATTTGATCTCACGTTTATCTGGCACCGCTACATCAGAAATTCGGTCGCGCTCGATACGTTGCGCGACTGGCGTGCCAAGGCGGACACAACACCACGCACATTCGGGTTGCGGAAATCGAAGAGCTAGCGGGATATGTGTGAGGTTATCGGGTGGCGCTGACTGCCATGACACGGCGCCGTCACCGGACACGTGACGCGAATCGTCACGAAACGGTACTCCCTCGCACACTAGATAAGGCCGACAGAATGTCGTCGAGGTCTCACTCGACACTGCCAAGACAACGATCATTTAGCATGACCAGGGTTCGACCTTATTTAACTGTACGTCCCGAATTCTATGATTTTATTCAAAACGATCGTCACACCTTCGGCACGAAGGAAGAATCATAAAGCCGAGTCAAGGTGATCATCACCGCAGTCGGCTATCGCCCGTAATCCGAATGAAAACAAAACGGTTAAGGGTGTCGAGGGATCCATCATGCAGCGGTCTATGCGTCGCTTCGTCGCCGTAGCAATGCTTCGAGTTCGTCATTCGGCTAAGCCTTTCGTACGTCAACTCGGTCCTCCCGCGTGAATTGCCTGGACGAATATACCGGGATAAGGCTGGCGTCGCTCGACACCAGCTCGCGTCCGTTGCATTCGCAAGCCCGGACACGATGACGTCTGCCAGCACGCGTACTCACTTGCGAAGACTGCGAAAATTCACATCTGGGCGCATGTTGATCCGCTTCGCAGTCAATACTCCGACTTCGCGATGCGACATTCCGTTCGTCACGAGGCAAACATGACCAAGAAATCGAACACGAAAGATGTGCTCGAATTCGATCCTGGCCATGCGTTAGCTCAAGCGCTAACCGCAACGAGCGTGGCTAGAACAGGAGGCCTTACGCGTCTGCTGGCTCGCCTCTGCTCGGACCGAGAACGCCATTATCCCAACCTGTTCAAACCGTTTTTTGGAGGTGCGCATCGCGTTTGCCGCGAGGTTTACATCGGACGCGGCTACGCCGCATCGGGTGCGCTCCAGATGCAACGCATCGTGAAGCACTGCCACTCCCGGCGGCTGACGCAGAAGGCCGCGCTTGCGAAATCCGGCACATTCCTGAGAGTCACCGGACGTCGTCACGTGGCAGCACTCATCGATAAGAGAAAATTCGACGCTTACCTGAGCCAGAGACTGCTGCCCCGGCTCCATAAAGAGGTCATCTCGTGGTTCAGTCCCGTATCCGTTGCACAATCGCCCGTCTCGAATCTACGCCTCAGCGTCTTTCCTGGTCTTCCGCAAGACGTTCAGGTCATCGTTCTCTATCTCGCTTATCGTCTCGGCAGTCGTCACCACGACGGATTGCGCTGGCTCATGAGGACCCTCGACTGGGAATATCTCGCGCGCGTGCTGCAAGACCCGAAGATCGTGGCCCGCTATCACATTGGGGCCATGCAGGCTGCCATGCAGCTCAGGATCATATTGCGCCCGGAGACACGGACGTTTCTGGTGCAAACGCTCGAGGCTCAACCAAGGGTTGGACACCGTGCGCTTGCCGAGGAATATGAGCATATCACCGGCACGCGCACGTCCCATAAACCCGCGTACGACATTCAAAATACGATGCTCAATCACGCCGACGCGGACAGCGACGGACTTAGCGCGCTCTGTCTGTCGGGCGGCGGCATTCGAAGTGCCTCATTTTGCCTTGGTGTTATCCAGACACTCGCCACCTATCAGCTATTCGGACGTTTTCATTACTTGTCGACCGTTTCCGGCGGCGGATACATCGGAACGGGATTGACGCGCTGGATGGCCGGAAAATCCATCAGCGACAATTGCCAGGCGAACGGCGCGCTGTGTTTCGCCGAAGAGCAACTGGCACGTATGCGCCGCGCGGATTACGTCAACGATCGCATGACCGGCACGACTTTCGAGCACGAGGGGCCGCTCACGTGGCTTCGGATGAACAGCAACTATCTGGCTCGGCAGTTGTCGCTGTTCTCGGCGGATGCATGGACAGTCGTGGCAACCTACCTGAGAAATCTTGCAATCACGATACTGATTTTCTGGCCGTGGTTCGCACTTTTCCTCACGTTGCCATGGCTCGCGATTTTATTCGGGCAGCAGCACGCGTTCGTCGGTGTTTTACGCCCTTTCGATCTGGACTTCGCCACCATCGGTTGGGCGTCGGCTGCAGGTATCGTTGGCGCGGTACTGGGTGTGATCGGCGCGACTTATTACTTTCAGGGCCGGACAGATGGACGGGATTTGGTTGGGAACGCGTACGCCAATGGACTGCCCTGTCCCAAAGGGGGGGATACGCGCGCCGCGTTCGGCGCAATGCTGCTTATCGTGGGATGTACCCTTCTCTCGGGCATGATGTGGTCCGATGTCGATGACCGTCTTATCGACGACTCCTTTCCGCTCCTGACACGACTCTGGCATGCCATCACTGCACTGCTACTTGATAGCAACCTACTCACGCTACGCGATTTTGGAAAAACACTGACCGGCGACTCATTCGCGTTACTGAGGCATTTCTGGCATTACATGGCCGTCGCTGTGGCAATCGCTGGCACACAGCTTTGGCTCGCCATTCGCAACACATCACCGAACCAACCCGTGACGCTTGTTGTCATGCTCAGCGCGGCCTTCGCCGCCACACTTACACAGATTGGCCTCGTTTTATGGATTCGATGGGGTCTCGCAAACTGGGGCCCCAATGTGATTGACATCGAGAGGTTGGCGCTGTCCACTACCGTGCGCGCATTGGCCACGCCACCTTTATTATTGCTCGCACTACTGCTCGGTGAGGGCGTCAAGGCCGCCGTGCGTTCCTATACGGAACTCGCCGACCGCCGCGAACATCAGGCGCGCGCGCATGGGTTCTCGTTCATGTTGATGACAGCATGGATCGTTTGCGCGCTGCTGGTCATGGCGTTCCCGCGCTACTCAGCTTTCTGGGCGATTCGGTACCGAGTGCGACCGCGGCCGGAAGCGGGCTGTCGGTGGCCCTGAGCGGCTGGTTCGGCTACCGCAAGTCGACACCTGGCAAGCCAGACGCACGCACACCAATCAGTCTCACGTTAGTGGGATGCATCGGCATGCTGCTTCTTGCGATTCTTCTTTCCATCGGCGCATGGAAAACATTCGAACACACTGCCATGTTCCCCGAATGGCAAATGCCCGTGCGATGCCAATGCCTGAACCTCAAGCCGGAGGAACAATTCACCGATGCTTCTCCCAAGTACGACCTGCGTGGCTTCAAGCTTCCGGTGTCCGATGACATCTGCAAGATTCCCAAAGCACAGTGCGTCGATCGCTCGTTCGTGTCCTACTTCAACGCCCTTGTCAGCCAGTTCGATACGGAGAAGCTGTGGCGCGCGATCATGCTCCTGGTGATATCAGGCATCGCTGCTTTCGGACTCGGTTTCGTCATTCGAATGAACGAGTTCAGCCTGCATGGCTTCTATCGTGATCGCCTTATCCGCGCTTTTTACGGTGGTTTTCGCAGCCTCAACCTCCCGCGAAAGCCGGCTCTTTTCACGGGCTTCGATCCAAAAGACGATATTCCTTTCTCGCATCTCAAGACGGCGCTTTACGAATCCGTGCCGAAATTCGATGCGAGTCATCGGCCGACCAAACCACCCTTTCTCGTCGTCAACACCGCACTCAATCTCGTTAAGGGAGCTGAACTGGCGTGGCAGGAACGCAAGGCCGACAGCTTCACAATGACCGCCCTCAGAGCCGGGAACTATCGACTGGGGTATCGCGACATTGATATCTTCGCCCAACAGGTCAAACTCGGCACCGCCATGCCGATCTCCGGCGCCGCCTTCAATCCAAACATGGGCTATAACAGTGTCGCGTCGTCCACCGCTGGGTCGCAGCTATCGGACTCGATGATGCGGCATACGGCACCCACACGATGGCCGACAGATTCGCATCGGCCATGATGACGCGTGTCGAATTCAGGATCGCACCAACGGGCGAACGCAGGTCATGGGCGAGCACGCCGGTGAACAGGTCCCGGATGCGTTCGGTGATCGATGAAAACTCCCGCACCGACTCGGCAACCATCTGATCGACCGCCTCGTTGAAGCGGATCATTTCCCGAAAGGCGGCCGCGTCCAACTGGCACCTCTGCTGCCACCGCCGCAGGACACTCGCCCGCAGCGCCCCGGTACTCCGCCACCAGTGCATTGATCCTGAACCCCTGCGCCTGGCGGTCATCCGCGTGTCCACGTCCGATCCGGTTGAAACGCGGAGTCGGGATCGGGCCGGTTGCCGTGCGACTTCTCGCGCTGCTGTGCGTCCGTCTGCGCCCCGCGCATGTCGGCGGCGATACCGGTCAGCAGTTCCCGCGCCGAGTTGCGCAGCTGGTGATCGTCGAGGTCGATATCGTCGGGGCAGACCGCGCGCGCGTAGGCGGTCCATTCGTCAATCAGCGCGTCCATTCTGCTTCGACAAAGTCCGACAAGGTCATGGTCCCTCCTTCGTGTCCGCCCTCTCACCGGGAGCCTAGCAAAAAACCGGGCCATGTGAGCCAAATACGTTGACCCGTCAATCAATGTCCAGAAATGAAGGGTACAATAGTCTTAACTATTGCCCCCCTTCATTGCGTCACGCCGTCCCCGCGGACCGCGAAGAGCGAGCCTGGCTAATCCCGATGCGCGCCCTATACTGGAAGGGAGCCGCGCGGGAGCCGGTCTCATCAGCAGCAAGGGGCTCGATATTTCCCCATGAGACGCGGTAGCGGGGCCACGGAAACGCCTGCGACAGCACGCAGGCGTTTTTCTTTTTGCCGGTCTTAATCCTGATAAGTCGTAGCGTTTAATGGTCGGCCGGGACTGGCTCACGTAGCTTCCGGCTAGACGTCAAATAACCGGCCAATCCGTTTAAATGGGGCCCGTTCGCTAAAAACGTTATGTCAAGTTATCCGTTCCGGCGGAGGCCGCCTATGCCTTCCCAAAGGCACGCACACGCGGTGTGCCGACAATTTCCGCATGCGCCATGATCGGCTGGTCCTCGCATGGTTGGTGTCCCGCCGGCCGTCGCCATGCCATGGTCCATTCAACGCGTCAACCTGCGAGCAATCTTGCGGCTTGCCTGAACCATCACGTTGGCGAGGCCGGTGATCTTGTCGGGATCACTGGCCGTGAAGGTCTGGGCAATGCCACTGATTGGCGCATTCAGAACGGCCGCCGCCCGATTGGTCCAGATCAGGCTCAGCGAACATCCTTCGAGCGCCTCATGCGCAAATACGTTTGCTTCTGCCGGACTGATTCTCGAGAACGCAGCTTCGACCTCATCCGGGCTGATGCAACTGGGTAGATAGTTGATTCGAACCCTGCCGATCATCTGCTGTTCTAGCATGATCGTCGCCTCTTACGCAGCCGGCAGATACGTCCATGACTGCCCGTAGGACTGCGCCATCGATCGTCTTCATGCCAGTAAAACCGCTGAAGCGGTGGCAAAAAAATGGCCCGCATCTTTGCGGACCCGTTTCTGGCGAGACACAGACAGGCGGCCAGTTTCCCGCCAGCCCCGCCTGTGCCCCGCTTTGCGGCCACGTGCCGTTAACACGAGCCACATGTACATGATAGTCATGGCGGCCCCGCCCGGCGGAGTTTTTATGCGCGTCGCGCGTGCTCGAGCGTGGGCGTCGGGGTTGTCCGAAAAATGCGTACATTTCTCGGACAGTGGCCGACTTGCAAATTGTCCGAAAAATGTGTACATTTTTCGGACAAGGAGGAGCCGTGACCGAGCTCAGCAACCGCATGATTTCAATGATCAGCGCCGGCGCGCCGGGATCTGTCTGGGTGCCTGCCGATTTTGCCCAGTGGGGCTCCCGCGACCTCGTTGACAAAACGCTGCAGCGGCTCGTCGCCAGCGGCAAGCTCCGTCGGATCGATCGCGGCCTGTATGACATGCCGGCGGTCAACCGGCTTACGCGCCGCCCGAGCGTTCCCGACTATCGCGCCGTGGTCGAGGCTGTTGCCAGACGCGATCAGCTCCGGGTGTTAGTCGACGGTATCACCGCCGCGAACGACCTTGGCCTCACCGACGCCGTGCCGGCCAGGGTCACGCTCCATACCGACGCTCGACGGCGTTCGATCAAACTCGACAACCTGCTGATCGAATTCAAACGCACCGCGCCAAGCCGCCTCTACTGGGCCGGTCGGCCGGCAATGCGTGTCGTCCAGGCTCTCCACTGGCTCAAGGACACGCTGGACAGCGATGGTGACCGGGTCCGGGGCCGCCTTGGCGTGGTTCTGTCAGACCCCGGCCATGGCGACGACATCAAGCAGGACCTGATCGACGGTTTCGCCTATCTGCCTATCTGGATGCAAAAATTCCTGCAGTCCATCCCCAACTTCGACCCGAGCAAGGCCGCCACGCCTCTGCCTCGCGGCACTGACCTGATTGCGCAACGCACGCGCCGAGCCGCAGATGCGGGAGGACAAGGATGAACGAAGCGTACAAGGACATCATCGCGGCGTCCGACGGCGATCGCCGAAATCTCTTCCTCGAAACTGCCGCGCGCCTCGGCACTGCGGTGCAGAACGTCGAGAAAGATTTCTGGGTTTGCTGGGTCCTCGACGCGCTCTTTAACGGTGTGAGCCCGAACGGGCCGCGCCTGCTCTTCAAAGGTGGTACGTCGCTGTCCAAGGCCTTTGGGCTGATTTCGCGCTTCTCTGAGGACATCGACATCACCGTCTTTCGCGACGACATCGGACAACACGCAGAACCCGGGGAACTGGAGCTTTTGAGCGGGAAACAGCGCCGCAAACGGCTCGATGCAATCCGCACCGCGTGCCAGGCCTTTATCCGTGGCGATCTTACGGCTCAGCTGCACGCCCTGGCCAATGAGTTCATCCCGCAAGGTTTCAGGCTCGAGCCCGACCCTGACGACCGTGACGGCCAGACACTGCTATTGTGGTATCCGGCCGTAACCGCAGCTTCTGGCCAGTACATTCGCTCTGCCGTCAAGATCGAGGCAGGTGCCAAATCCGCCCTCGATCCGCACGCGGCCGCGATGGTCACACCTTACGTTGCCGCGGATGTTCCGCATCTCAACCTTGACGTCGCGGAGGTAACCACCGTCCAGCCCGAGCGCACCTTATGGGACAAGATCGTTATCCTGCATGGTCTGCGTCAATGGTATGAACGCCGTGGAGAGTTGCGTCACGGCGGACAGCGTATATCGCGACACTTCTACGACGTTCATCAGCTTGCGCTCAGCACACACGCATCCGACTGGCTACGCAACCAGCCGTTGGCTGAAGACTGCGCCCGGCACGCGCGCTTGTTCTTCGGAAGTGCGGATTTCGCTCTTGAACTGGCCAGAGCTGGCACCTATACACTATCGCCGCCCGAGGCGATGCGCGACGGGCTGCGTCGCGACTATGAAGCGATGGCCGGGATGATCTTTCACGGCACACCATCCCTTGATGAGGTATTGGCGACTGTAGAACAGGTCGAGCGTCAGATCAATGGGTGAGGCCAGGGCTTGGTGAAGCTCACAAAACACTTGAATGTTGACACCCGCGAAGAATCCCGCTGGCGCAACGCGTTTCGCTTTGATGGTTTGCAAGAGTCGTGAACCGATGCAGCCGAGCACGGGCTGCGGCAATACCGGGCTCGGTCGTCCGGTTAATATATCGGCCTGCTTTGCTTGCCCGTAGCAACCGGAGGAATCCATCCCATGACAAGGACGAACCGCAGGTCCGTCAGTATCGCTCCGCGCCACAACAAGGCCACTCTGTCGAAGGGCCAGAAGGCATTCAACACGCTCATCAGGCAGATTGAAAAGCGGCGTAACCGTCTCGTTGCGTGGGAGGCGGCAGGGCCTGTTTTCCAGAAGAAATACCTCGACGAGTTGCTTCCGCTCGAACGGGCCTCGACCGATTTGCAGGTCAAGATGGTCTCCCGACTTGATGACGCCGGCAACCAGAAAGGCTTGACCGCATCCGAGCGCCGCATGATCTCGGAGCTGATCACCGGTCTGGCCGGCGAGCTGCTCGAAGAGCGCGACGATCCGCAGTTGAAAGCCATCTACAACAGGCTCGGTCCATCCGACTATGACAGCGAAGCGGCGGCCGAACTCGAGGATATGAAGTCGGTGCTGGAGGCGATGCTCGGTGTTGAACTGGGTGACGACCTTGACATGAACTCGCCAGACGAGGTCCTGGCGCGTGCTCATGCCAGAATGCAAGAGCAACAGGCGCAGGAAATTGCCGAAAACCAGGCGCGTGAGGAACGTCGTGCCAACGGAAAAAATACGGCGAAGCAGCTCGCCGCGCAGGCCCGCCAGGAGGCCGAGCAGGCGCAGTTGAGCCAGTCTATCCGCGAGGTCTATCGCAAACTTGCCAGCGCCCTGCATCCTGATCGCGAATCCGATCCTCAGGAGCGGGAGCGCAAAACTGCGCTGATGCAGCGGGTCAACCAGGCCTACGCCAAAAACAATCTCCTGCAACTGCTGGAACTGCAGCTGGAACTTGAACACATCGACCAGAGCACGATCAACGATATCAGCGAAGACCGGCTGAAGCATTACAACAGCATCCTGATGGAGCAGCTCGGCGAGCTGGATCAGGAGATCCATCATGTTGAAGCCGGCTTCAGGCAGGCCTATGGAATTCCGCCATTTATCGACGTCTCTCCCGACACCGTCGTACGCAATCTCGCGGGTGACATCACTGAGCTTCAGCACAGCATACGCGATCTGGAAAAAGATCTGCTCGCGTTCGAAGACCTTCGGAAACTGAAAACCTGGCTGAAACACCTGAAACGTCAGCAGGCAGCACTTCGCTTCGACGAAATGCCATTCTGAACGACCGCGCGTTCGATAGCCGTGCATCGCCAGTGCGGTAGATTTCGCGCTGACGGCTTATCCACAATTTCTGTGCGTAAGCCTGTTGATAACGTATTCATCAGAGCCGCCCCTCCCCTCTAGCGGCTCGGCGATTGGCCCGACGGCCTGTTCCTCGGATTCAGCGCGCTGTATCCTTTCGTCAGAACGTTATCGCCGATCACGCGAAGCCGAGAGCTACCTCATAAGCGAGGCGACACGGATCGGCAAAGACCTGATCCATCGCGGCCTGACGTTCTTGCTCCCAACGTACGAACCCAGTCGACGTGTCTGCTGGTCGCATTTAGCCCTCGTAACTTGGTAAGGACTACCGTTAAGTTTCGCTAAATTATGTCAAACGGCGACATCGCGTGGACTCATGGCCACTTCTCGCTCACACAACTAGAGGAGTAAGCCCTGCAAGCTGGGTGGATCCGTTTCGGTAACGTCAACTGAAGCTGTCACGCAATGCACGATCTCAACGCATGTTGTGCCGCACTGGTTGGCGCAACGGGAATACCGCGGCGGTGGGCTGCGTTTATACCTTGTCGATGCTTGCGTTCGCGAAGAGACCGCGCAATACGTCTGCAATGCACCGGACGGTCGGCGTCGGTCCAGTGATGTGAGTGCCTCGCCGGACATCTGTCCACGGGATTTCCTGCGGGGCTCCCTAACCCGGAGATCACCATGAAGCAGTTTCGAATGGTTGTTGTGTGGCTGGTTTGCGTAGGCATGGCCGCGGTCTCAGTATCCGCTATCGCGGGCAGCGATACGAACCGGAGTGCCGACAGCGCGTCGGGCAGTTCAGGAAATTCCTCAGGCGGTGGTTACTGAACCCGGCGAGCCGTATCGCGCGGTCCGTCGCCCGCACGGCCGGTTCGGGTTGTTGCAGTCTGCGCCCACCTGGCTGCGCTCGCGTCGACGCTGCACTACGGCATTGCCGCCAACTATATGAATCGTCACCTGACTGGCGTCGACGCGCTCACGGTGGCTACCGGCACCATGACGACGGGCCGCCGAAAACCGGTCCGTGTGCGGTCCGCGGACCTGCGGATTGGCAGGCCTCATTCCGGCGTGGTACAAAGTCTTCCGTCGCGGGCGCTCGCTCTGCGGCACTGCGGTCGCGAATGCGACGTTCAACATCTACAGGTTCAAAAATGGCAACGGGTACAGTGAAGTGGTTTAACGATGCAAAGGGCTTTGGTTTCATCACGCCGGACGAAGGCGGCGAAGACCTGTTCGCCCACTTCTCCGAAATCAGGACGGAAGGCTTCAAGTCTTTGCAGGAAAACCAGAAAATCAGCTTCGAAGTGAAGATGGGCGCGAAGGGCAAGCAAGCTGCCAATATCAAGCCTGTCTAAGCGGTGGGCGCATCGTCCTGACAAGTGACCCGCCCTGCGCGAGTCAAACTTTTCAAAGTCAGCAAGTCAGGAATTTGTGCCTGTGGTGGCATCCCGGTGCACTGATTCGAGCAGGACTGACAAGCCCTGCTCGTGACCGGTCACCCGTCAATCATGCAGCGACGGGCGCCGAGGCGCTATCACTGGCTGGTGCAACTGCTACCGGATTCTGTGCCCGCTTCGCAGGTACTTTCTTCGTCACCGTTTTTTTCGCTGCGGTTTTCCTGACGGCGGCCTTCTTCGCCGGTGCGGGTTTTGCTACTGCCTTGATCTTCTTCGTGGCGGCCGATTTTCCCGTCACCTTTTTCGTCGCGGCTTTTTTTGCGATTGCCTTCCCAGGAGAAACCGCCTTCGAGCCCGAGGCACCCTCTTCCGTGGCGGCAATCAGAAACTTCGAACGATCTTTGGCACCGGCCAGCCATGCCGGTGCCGGACCGCGGCCACTCCATGTCGCCCCACTCTTCGGGTCACGGTACTTCGGCGCCTGGGGGCCCTTCACGTAGTTGCCTGCCTTCGCCGGCTTTTTCGCAGTTAGGGGCGGTTGCTCAGTGCTGCCATCGATCAGAAACTTCGTCCGGTCACGTGCGCTCGCAATCCACGCCGGCGCGCGGCCATGTCCCGTCCAGGTGGCACCCGTCTTCGGATGACGGTACTTCGCCGCTGCTGCGGGCCTGGCAACCGCTGCGGCGCCTGGCTTGCGGCCACGCTTCTTACCGCCGGTGTGGGCTGCGATGTCGGCCACGGTCAGGCCATGCTTTTCCATGATGTCACGGATCTTCGCGATAACTCCGGCCGACTGCTTCGCGGCAAGCGCTTCGGCCTGAGCCTGCAACCTGGCGATTTTCGCCTGCACGTTTTCGAGCGTAGTCATGCTTTCCTCATTCTGTATGTTGTCGTGGCCGAACTATGCCAGCAAGCAAGACTTACGTCGATAGTGGGGGCGCTACAATTACGAGAATCGCAGACTCCCAAAGCAGAACGGCTGTCCGCAGATCATGTGGAAGGACAGTTTGACGGCACTCACCGACGGAACCGATATGGATGAACGTAAGCGGACAGCATGATTGCTTATCTCCGTCACCGGATGGAAGAATATGGCATTGAGCCGGACGACCTGGCTTCGGCAATAGCCGGTGATCAGGAAATCCAGGAGCGAGCCCGATATCGAAATGCGACTGGGGATACATGGACAGGCGACGGAGAAATGCCCCAGTGGCTGAAGCAGGCGATTAGCGCGGGACAGCGACTCGATCACTTTGAGACGGCGTCAGCCTCACCAATGCCAGATACGCGACAAAAGACCATCGACTGGCGCGACGACCCTTTCGCCGGGAGCCCACTCGCGCGACAGCACGCCGACTGACGAGTTCGCTTTCGGACTGGACGAATGCCGCTTGCGATGTTGAGTTCGATAGAGCAGGCCTTATTCCCTGCCAGTTAGTGGGAAAGCGCGAGGACGGAAAGGCCGTCCGGCACATCGCGTCGACAGCATCTCCACTTCTCCGGATTTCTCGGTTAGAACCGACGACGCCTGGAAATCCTCACCTTTACCGGCTGGACGCCTGAAAACGAAGTGCGCCTGGTGCACCCCGGATCGTTCGACGTCGGGTTTTATGTCAAACGATCCCGTCCGCCTCGCCTTCCCCGCCGTTGCCCGCTATGCCGTTGATCGGCCAAACCCGCCGTTGACACGAGCATCGGCCAACGGCTGCTGTGGTCGGCATTGCCGACGTCGACCTGAGACGAGTCGAACGGCGGCTTGGTTCCCCTTGGAGGTCAGCAGACAACCTAACACGGTCAGACAGCGTCCTCCAGACGGAAGATTCAGCCGGACCCATGTCCAGCGAACTGGAGCGCCAATAAGCGGCAGCTTGCGAAGTGACCCGATCGGGCAAAAGCGAACGGTCGACATTGACGACGGGATCGTTGACAATCGTTCTCCCTGTCCGAATCAAAAAGGAGCCCGCTTTGCCATCAGTGAATCTGCGCCTCTTTACCGATGCTTAATTCGCGAGTCCATATGCGATGTCGGCCTTCGTGGCCCTTCATGAAAAGGGATTGTCATTTGAGCTTGCAACGGTCAACCTAGCCAACAATGCAAACCTCGAACCCGAATATGCAGCGAATTCGCTTACGCAGCGTGTACCGACACTGATTCACGACAGCTTCGCTTTATCCGAGTCCTCGGCAATAACCGAGTACCTCGACGAAGTTTTTCAGGGTACCTTGCTGTACCCGAAAAATCCGATCAACCGCGCCAGGGCACGTCAAGTCCAAGCGTGGCTGCGAAGCGATCTCTTGCCCATCAGGCAAGAGCGCTCCACCGAGGTGGTATTTTACGGCGCTCCTGCCGCGCCCCTATCTGCTTCAGCACGAACGGCCCTAGGAAAGCTGTTTTCTGCGTGCGAGATATTGCTTACCGACCACTCGCCAAACCTCTTCGGCGAATGGTGTATAGCAGATGCCGACCTTGCACTGATGCTGAACCGGCTCGTCCTGAACGGTGATGCGGTTCCGGCAACGTTCGTTGACTACGCTGCGCGTCAGTGGCAACGGCCGTCTGTTCAACGTTGGCTCGCGCTAAATCGCCCTCCTCTGTGAAATGCCGGTGTGGTGTGCCGCTGAACGTTCGGTTTTTGGAAACGGGACCGGCTCTTGTGTGTCGGGTTATGTTGGCGATCTAGCTGACGGTGTCGACCGGCAGGAACCGGCCGACCAGCGCCCCACGACCGGGCACCGCGATCACCTCGGGCACTGCTCCCATGCAAAAGGCAATCGTGTTCATCGGCTCCGAAGGAACGAGGTAATGAAAATACATCGCATGCATTGCTTTGGCCGTACCGATGAAAGCGGCAACACCGCAGTCGTCATCGAGGGCTCAACGCAGCCTGAAGCAGAACGACTGCAGTTCGCCGAGCAACAAGATGCCAACTCAACCGTATTTGTCGACACCAATGCTGCCGGCGACCCGCAACTCGACTATTACTACCCGCACGCCCGCAGCCCCTTTGTCTGCATGCGACGCTCGCGGCCAGCGCGATATTCTTCGAGCGACATCCCGATACCGGGTACCTTCGGTTCGTCGCGAGCATGCATCGACAGGCTCTTGAAATTGAGCGCGTTGACGAGGGTGTTTTCGTTGGCGTGAGCGCGCAGCGTTGCCCGCCATTGATCAGTGACATACCCGAAACTGCCAAGTTGTTGCGCCTTAAACCGACGGACCTGATAGGCATACTGGTGCCAGCATCGGTTGGGAGCGCAAAGCTTCTCGTACAGGTGGCGAACGATTCTGTGCTGAACTTGTTGCACCCCAACCTTGCAGGCATTGTCGACTGGAGCCGCAAGCACAGTGTTTCGGGCATGTACGCGTATTGCCGTCGTCGTGACGTTGACCGGGGCGAACGTACTCTGCTAAGAGAATCAACCGAAATGGGCCTTGCGATGGCAGTTCGGGCAGAGCGCTACCGCGTTTTCTACGCTATCGCCTCCGCCATCTGCAAGTGGCGTCGTATGATGTACCTCAAGATATGGTGTGTCGTCGGACCGCCTGATAAAGGGGGCGGAATTGCCGCAAGCTTCACAGGTTCCGTTAGCCCGGAGAAGGACCTCGGCTACAACATAGGGATTTCGATTGAAAATTCTAGTTTTCACTTCGTAGACACGTGGTGATGACTTTGAGAAGGCGGCTGATTTTAATCCTCGCTCGGACGAATGCATCGCCATTGCGTTCGTTACGTTTTGCCCGAGGAAATCTCGGTAAGCGTGTTCCAACAGAAGAGGCTCTCGCAATTCAAAAAGAAGAACATACAAGTCGCTGGGGTTGAGTCTTCTCCTAAAGTTCCATCCTTGCTTTTTGTCGCTTGGCGCAACGTCAGTCCAATTTTTGTTGCGTGCAGGTGTTGGCATGATTTTGCCAACGGTCCACATTATTATTACACTATCGTAGTTAGTTAGGTGTTCAATATTTACCCGCCAGTATGCGAATTCAAAAGACGGGGATTTTTGATCGAGGCTTCTAATCTTGATGTCGTGAGCTAGTGCGGCCTCTCGAATGCCCCTGACCCATTCGATTCGTTTTTGCTCCAGATCTTGTAATGCAAAATTTGATTTATCGAGCTCCATGGCAGCGCCGCCCGGATCCGTCAATGGTTTGGACATTGAATTTTTCCCATGTTTCCGACATATTCAAACACAGACCATCAATGATACTATTTTGATTTGGTGCAAAGACGATTTTTGAAATCGAACATCTGGAAAGCAATTCTGTAGCGGCCCGACCGAGACCGGTCTAGGAATGATCGACCCGATCAACGGTCAGCCATTGGCATGCGGGTGTACGACGACGATCAATTGGGCGGCAGGCCACTGTCCGCCAGGACGTGAGTTGCGCTTCCCATTCCGGCGTTCGTACGTTCCGTGCGTTTTCTGGCGGTTTTCAAGAAAAAAACACTTTCGGATCAACGCGTTGAACATCCGTCTCATTGCAAAAAGCTGTGAGGACGCGCAAGCTTGCTAGGTGCGGTATTTTTACGCCGTGACCGCCAGATTTTGCACAGATCGAATGAATACCCGGTTAGCGCGATCAGTTTCAAGCGACTTTACGCCGTCTCATTCGCTACGACCTCCTCGGTCCCGTCCCTGAGTCGACGCACCGTGTTCGATAAGCATTACCGCACTTTGATCCGCACGGTAGCGCAGACATTTGGCTGGCGACGCCGTCGCTCGACGCAGCCATCACGGGTGGTAGCCGCAGACCTGGACAAGTTTTGATCAAGCTGATCTCATATACTTGACAGTCACGGTTCCAGCAATTTTGTTCTTTCCGATTTCATAGTCAGGGTTGAAAGTTGCGAGCCGATGTGCGGCAATGCCAACGGCGGATGCGACGCCGACGACACTTGCTACGCCAGAGAAAAGCGATCCTGCCATAGCTGCTGCGCGGTACTCAGTATAGACGCGGCAGCTAAGTCGCTGCTTTTCGATTCGCTCCTCAATCTTTTCTACGACCTTAGTGATGTCGCTTACGTCAACGACCTGGAAAGATGCGTTTTGCTTGACAAGCCGATCAATCTTTTCAATGTCGAGATCGTCGGAGGAGAATTTGAGAATATCAATTGTCATGGAGTAGTCTTGCGGAGTATTTTAGATGCGCTTCTGTACGGTTTCAAGAGACCACCAGAAAAGAGAGAGCGTTTTCACGCCCCGACACTTGCAGTGACTCGCTGAACCGCGATTAGACCTGCTCGTCGAATACAGGCATTTTCGCGCGTCCTGCGGGGCATGCAGATCACACTCAACACCTTGGCGAGACACCTTAATGAGCGTCATAGGAAGACGCTGAACTATGAAACACACGAGAACAACTCCAACCAACTATTGCATCGACCGGTTGGACCCACTCGTCTAAGGAGTCGTTCCGGGTCGACAGGACAAGGGGTGCAGCAGAGCAGTCCCCTCCGCCAACCCAGGTAACGCCCGCGAGCTCTGCGCGGCTTTGCGTCAACTTTAGCGGTCGCAATCATCCGTGCCTTTAGATCCTCATCATTGATGCAGCTAGCAGCGAGTTCCCGTGCTGCTCGAGACGCTGTCGCCACCTCGTCACATTCTGAATCTTGATATCGACCAGCGGATCTCCGGTACAAGCCATGATATCTACGTTCGACGGTCGATGAAGAGAAATTCCCGCGCCTTTCGCTAAACATTTTGACTTCCGGTGAATGCAGTGCGTAGCATTTGCCTTCCGTTTTTGCGCCAAGATTTGACTCGCGCGACCCATCAATTCGTGCAGCATCCTGCGCCCAGTGGAAGCCACCGATGGGGCCTGAAGCTCTACGTCCCTCATCGCGCGAGCGCAACGTGCGCAGCGCCGGCTTCATGCGCTTGTGCTGCTTCGCATGCGCGTAGCGGCCATATGACGCGTCGCGTGCGGCGCGTTTTCATTGTAGTTCTGCCGCAGCATCATCCTCTACTATCACGTCGATTGAGACTGGAAGCGGCGCGGGCCGCCATCACGCTGCGGTGACGCAGTGAAGTCTCCAGCAAGGCTGAATACCTACGCAGAATTTGCGTGCGTGGGGCGAAACGTCCGAACCGCTCGGCCCATTGAGCAACGCTGCGTGGAGGTTCTGCAAGCCCCTATCGCCCAAGCCGGGATAACTCTCTCTTCCTGGTTGTCCACCCCGAAATCTCCGCGTCGAAAAACTCTCTGCAAATCGCTTCGACCTGCGCTTTCGCGAACAGCCTCTGCGCCTGCGGCAAGTCATCCACAGCTCGCATGACCCGCTCTCGTTGCCGCTTTGCTTCGACGATCGCCAGCGTCAGCTCATGCACCGACTTCTGCCGCGCGCCAAACTCCCGAACCGCCGCTTCACGGCGACGTTCCATCGCGAGCCGGCGGGCGTTTTCCAGTTCGAGCGCTTTAATCAGCGCCACGATCTCGGCTGCCACGACTGCCAAGTCATTACTCACGGCTTATCCGCCGCAGGGGCACCCTTATCGGCAACTACAGTAGCGACCAGTTGCGTCAAGGTATCGACAACGCCCTTTTGCGCAGCCGGATCAAGCCGATGCAGATCCTGCATCACTACGCGCACCAACTCTGCAGCCGCTTGGCCACGCGTGGTGATCGTGTCCTTCATCACCATCAAGCGGTTAGTCTCGGCATGCAGTGCATCGCACACCGCGCGGCTTTTTGCTTCGATCTGGGCGACATCGGCTTGCGACTGTTGCTTGATGCGCCAGATCTCGACGACGCCCTGCGCGATCGGCGCAATCGCCTGTATTGCATTCGTTCCGCTATCGATCAGCGTGGCTGCCTGCTGCACCCTGGTTGCGGGCACCGGTGTGCTGCCCGTCGTAGTGGCCGGCGTGCTGCGCATAGGCAAGTCGATAAAATCGTCGCTCATGGCGTTTCCTTTCCTGCATCAGGCTTGATTGGTCGAATTGAGACGTTCGCGAAGGTTCGCGAGTTGCTTCTTAGCCGCGCGAACCTCTGCGAGGCGAGCATCGCGGTCGGCATCGGGCGCGGGCGACGGATCGATATCGCCGTACAACGCGTCGACGATATCGTAGTTAGCCTGTCGAATCTCGGGCAGATAGCCCTCCAGCAAATCGCTCTTCACAGTGCCCGTCCACTCGTCGAACGCCCTGACGCTCGATTTGAGCAGATTACCTTGCCACACCTGCGCTTCGTATACGAAGGTCACCAGTTCGGTAATCACCAAGACGGCGACATTGAGCCGTTCGAGCATTTTCTTCGTGAAGATGCGGCCGATCTGGTTATAAACCTCCCGGCTGAAGCGCGTACCGAACAGCCGCCCGACGCGCGCCACAATGCTCTTCACAAAGTTGCCCGCGCCTGCCGCAGCGCCGCCCACTCCGCCCATGCCGCGCAACATCGAGTTCACAGCAGATCCGGTCAAACGCTGCGCCAGCGTGGCAGACAAGCTTTTCGCAAACTTATATACCGGGTCTTCGCCCTGAAGCGCGACGGTCTTGTCGAGTTCGGCAATCGTCGTGTTGGCGATCTCTTCGAGCCGCTGATTCAACACATCGATTTCGACGGCCAGATGATCTTCGATCGCGCGCCCAATGCCGCGCACCTCGAACGGAAGGCAGTGCCCCGCGATCCACTGCGCGCAGTCCGCGTAACCGAGCCACTTGTTCGACGACATGATGTCGGCCTCGACGCGCTGCATCGCGGCGGCGGCGAGTTTATCCACAAGGTCGGGCAGAGCGGCTTCGAGCCTGCGTATTGTCTGGTCGATTTCGAGATGCGATTGCGCCCTCGCGCCATCGGCAAGCTCGACGGCCCGTCGGATTGCGGCGTATTGATCGGCGTTTGCGCTCAAGCCGGCTTCTTCGCGCTCCAGCGCAGCGTACGCATCGTCGACGATATCGAACAACGTTTTTTGCAGCCGCCGTTGGGTCGCCTCGAGCACCGCCGGCGCGAAAGCATGTACGCGCACTTCATCCCACAGTGCCTGAGCATCCATCGTCCGACGCTGCAGCGGACCATCTGCCGCCGCGCGGTTAGTCGAGTGGATGATCTGCACCGATACCTTACGTTTCAGCCCGTCTTCAGCAAGGTGCAGGATTTCCGCGACCCGCTTATCGTTGATGCCGCAACCATCTGGCGCGCGATTGATCGCCAGCACCACGGGAATATTCGTGTCATGCGCAGTGGCCGCCGCAACGGCTTCGCACAAGTCCTGGTCCGACTGCCCGAAGCCAGTCCGATACCCCGCCGTAAAGACGATCACATCGCTTTGCGGCAGAAAGGTGGTCAACACTTCCTCGTGCTTGCTCAGCACCGCGTTATACCCGGGTGTATCGAACACATGCATGCCGACGTGGCCCGGCGCGCCCGGCTTCGTGCGCACCTGGAGTCGCAGAATGTCGTCGCCCGGTTCGATGCTCTGTGCGCAGAACCGGTCATAGTCAATCGCTTCTTGCGTCGCATCGCGATAGATCGCGAAGAAACGCGGCTCAACCTCGTTGCGGCACACAATGTGCGTGACGACGCCCGTGGTCGGTGTCGCGCTGACCGGCAGCAACACTTTCTCCATCAACGCATTGATCAACGAAGACTTGCCGGTACTCGTTTCGCCCACCACGGTCACATAGGCCTGCGGCATCGCAAACCGCTGCAGCACCAGCACCGCGAGGCTCGAGCGCTTGTCGTCGCCGTACGCGGCGAGCATGTCGGCGAGCGCGCGCGCGCCATCGGTCCATTTTTGTTGCGACGGATTCACGCGGCCACCTCGCTGACACGGTTTCGCAAGCTCTCCACTGCTTTGCGGTCGGCTTGCAAGGATTCGGCGGCGCGCGATTTCTCGTCGGCCGACATGTTCAACATGCCCAGCGAGCGCTTTTGCTCTTCTTCGAATTCGCTCGTTTTCGACGCACGCCATGCATCGAGCACGGTTTCAAGCTCGGCGCAGAATTCCTCCGCAATCCGGCTAAGCGCGCGAGACGTTTCCTCAACGTAACGGTCGATCGCAGCGAACACATCGCTTTCCACCGCCTTGATGCGCAACTCGGTGATACCTTCTTTGGTCTTGTTGCCGATCCACAGACCCGCGATGCCACCGAGCAGTCCCCCGACCACCGCGCCTACAGCCGTACCGACAGGCCCGAGCGCCGTGCCGATCAGAGCGCCGGCTTCCGCCGCAGCCCAGACACCCGCCGCGCCCCCGCCGAGGCCGCCTGCGATGGACCCGAGTCTTCCGCCCAGATTCTCGAATTTGGTGGATTCCTCCTTGTCGACGGCGAATCGCAAATCGGGCGCATCGGCGCTCCACGAGTCGAGTCCTTCGAGGTCGCCGCGCAGACGATCTTGCGCAGCGAGCGCGTCCTGCTGGATCTTCTCGAAGATGTCGTCGGTCGCTTGCGACTGTTCGTCGAATAGCGCCTGCTTGAGTCGAGGGCCATCGACGATGCCGGCGCGCATCTTGGTGCGCATGCGGTTGCGCAGTTCCTTTGCCATATCGCCGCTCCAGGTCCGCAACTGCTGGTGGACGGTACGGCGGAACGAATCGGCATCGTTTTTCATTTCGGCTGCGCGCTCGTCGATGCCCTGCAGACGTTCGATGAAGCGCTGTGATTCCTGCTGCATATGCTTCTGGTGTGCGCTTCGATCGAGTTTTGCTTCGTCGAGGCGGCTGTCGATCATACGCATCAGATGCGTCAGGTCCGCGTCGAGCGCGCCCATGACCGCTTTGGCAACCCGGCCACTCCACGCGCCGCCGAAGCTATCGAGCTCTTTGCGCAGTGCCGTGAGACCGGACAGATCAGCCAGACGCGGATCTGCACGCAAGGCCGCATTGAGCGCCTGATAGCCGTTCACCACGCGAATCTCAGGAGACTTGTCGGCCCGGATGCCCGCCTGGCCCGCAATGCTCTGCAGCACTTTGATGTTATGGGCCCGGCTTGCCATCGATTCTTCGTCGGTTTCGTCGTTCCAACGGTTCTGCACGAACAGCGCGGTCGGCAGCGACGACCACTGCAGCGATACGAACATCGCTTCCGAGCGCGTCAGCGGCGGAACGGTACG
Source organism: Burkholderia sp. E7m39 (assembly GCA_001319865.1). Lineage (GTDB taxonomy): Bacteria > Pseudomonadota > Gammaproteobacteria > Burkholderiales > Burkholderiaceae > Paraburkholderia > Paraburkholderia bengalensis. The sequence continues at coordinate 46,470 of BBSL01000254.1, forward strand.
CAGCATGAAAATCACGCCCACCGCTTCGGATAGATACCGTTGCGTGGTGGCCTTGTTCGCGGCAGTCAGACTGCCGACGCCCGGAAGGTCAACCAGCACGAGGCCATGGCGGAACATGTCGCGATCGGATTCGAGCACCACACGCGCCACCTGTTTTTCGTTGCCGGGATTGTGTTCGTTGTGAACCACCAGCCGCAGCGCCTCTTCTGTGCACGGCAGCGACTCGCTACGGCCGTCGAGGTAATGCACCGTCGCGTGACGGCTTGCCCGCGCCGACCACGAGATTTCGACGGGCACACAGGTAGTTTCGTCGGCGTCGATCGGCAGTACCGGCGCGTCGAATGCGAGCGCGTTGAGCAGCGTGCTCTTGCCGCTGCCCTGAATGCCTGCGATCGGCAACACAAAGCGCTCGGCCTTCAATTGCTTCGCGTATGCCGAGAGCCGTTCCGCCAGCCTGGGCGAGCCGGCATCGGAACGCGGCGGATCATACTGGCTGGCGAGTGTGGTCAGCGTTTCATCAGCGAGCAAAGTCAGCATAGTCTGCTTGTTCATGATTGGCTCCGTGAAGGCTTGGACCCTCGCTTCCACCACGGTTGCGACAATTGGTCGATGCGTTGCATGAGATCCTGCAGCAGTTGTTGTTGTCTGGCCTGCGCAGCTTGCACGGCGCTCAGGCTCGTTTTTGTGTCATGCAACACGGCAGCGAGCTTTTCGATGCTCTCCTGCTGCTGACGGGCCGACGCGCGCATGGCATCGCTCAATGCAACAAAGGCTTCGTCTTGCCGCTGTGCGACGGCTGCCGTTTGCTCGCCCGATGCCAGCAGCTGCTTATGTCCAAGCTGAAGTTCGGCCAGCAGACGCTGTTGCGCAACGGCGCTGCTGCCCAGCTTGTCGATGGACGTTTCGAACTGACCCACCTGCTTGCCGAGCAGCAGCACCGTGTTCGACATGCCGTTCAATGTCTCGCCATGCGCCGCGGCCTGTGTCTGCAAAGCGGTTGCGGTCGCCGCCAGCTGCGTGAGCGTCTTCGACGGGGCAGCCAGCGCCGTGCGCGTGGCATCCGTCACGCTGTCCTGTATGTCCTCGCCTAACCGCGCCGCCCAGCTTGGCGCTTCCAATAGATGTGAACTGAGCTGATCGAGGACTTCACGAGTCGCCTCGTCAACGGTAATGCGCGTTGGGGTAATCATGTTGTGTATGTCTGTGAATCAAGATCAGGATGCCAGCGCTCGCCACGACCGAACAACGGCGATTGCCTGTTTGCGGCTGCGTGCCGGCAGCAAATCCATGAGTTGTGTTTCGTCGGCGACGGTCTGCATGCGCATCGATGGGCCGAGCAGCCAGTTCGCCAGTGTTGAATAGAGCACCTGCTGATCGTTGACCAACGCTCCCGCGAACGTGAAGCCGAGCGACCCGGCGAGCCGCCCGAGTTCGAACAGCGCCTCGGCAATCGAATTCGACTGTTCGAGTTCCTTGACCGACTGCACGACTGCAACGATGGGTATCTGCAGTTGGGCAAAGGGAATGTCGGTGCGTTGCAGCAGGCTGCCGCTCGCACCGATCTGCTGCGCGTCGATGACCAGAAACAGCACGCAGGGCTTCGATAGAAATGTGTTCACCGCTTTGAGCGTGGTGCTGCCTGCGCCGTTCAGCGACGCGACCGCGATCTGCCGGATATCCGGACGGTCCAGATCCAGCGGCGTGAAGCCTCGAAGTTTCCGGTCCTCGGCTTCCAGCATGTCGAACCAGAAGCGGTTGACGAACTCGCTCAGACTCGAATCGTCGAACCCCGCGATCAAAACGCGTCCGCAATCGGCATTGGCCGCTTGCGCCTGGTCGAACAGCACCTCGTCGCGTATTTCCAGAAACCGGCGCCGGGCAATCCTCGTCGCAAGCTGGGTCGCATACACTACCGCGGGCGACACCTCGATTTCGTGCAGATGTTCGTCGATCGACGGCGCCTCGGCCGCAGGCGCAGGTGTTTCGTCCGGTTCGCGATACTCTCTGCGGCCGCGCAGCAGGCCCCGCAATTCCTGAGCGATTTCGCCGCGGTGCGCAATGGCCGTGGTCGCCGACATCTTCTTGCGGACACCCTTTGCGTGGCTGTCGAGTTCTTCCTTCAGTTGCGCACTGACGGTCTTGATACGATCGACCATGCTTCGAACGAACCGGTCGACGTACTTGACCTCGCGCGAGATGGCCGACTCGAGGTTCTTCTGAAACGCACCGAAGTTGGCGATCTCATCCCATGTTATGCGGCGCTCGTTATAGCCCCAGTCGGCGCCCACGATGCCGCCAAACCATCGTTTCGCCCGCCCGGAGAGTCCTGATTGCTCATCCTTGACGGTCCGGCTTCGCTCGGTCGTTTCGAAGCTCAGATCGTTGGCCTGCCGCGAAAACTTGACGCTCAAATCGATGTCGTCCTGGCGCAGATTGAGAGATTCGCAATCGTCAGCGATCTGCTTGGCCAGCGCCTTGCTCAGCGCACTGAGTTGCGCTGGCGAACTCCGCAGCCATGTTTCGACGCGCGATTTCAGGTCGTAGGCGCTGTCGATACTCGTCGCATTGAGCGTGGTGACTTCGGCGCTGAGCTGCTCCGCAGCTTGCGCAATCGACGCGCGGGCCGCTTCGAATTTCAGTTCGCTGCGGTGATAGCGCTCGTCGAACGTATGCGACAGCCTGACCAGGCTCGCAAGATTCGCTTTCTGCCGCTCGAGCACGGCAGACTGATCGCCGGGCGCCAGTTCTTTGGTGATGAGATCGCGGGTCCACCGCGCCAGCTGTGCACGCCGTCCTTCGGCAACAACAGGCGCCAACCGGTCGAGCTGGTGTTTGATGTTGGCTACCAGCGCGGGCACACCCGAGCGCTTCAGTTGCCGCTTCAAGGCCCACACTGCGGAAACCTGGTTGATCTCGACCGACTCGATCCCCGACTTTTTCAGCACGTTCAGCAGGCGCTTGCGGTGCTCGTCGAGCACTTCGGTCTTCGACTTGAGCACTTCGCCGGCATGCCCGGTTTTCTCGACCACGCTGTCGATCATGTTCTGCACGACGATTACCGGCTTGTCGAGATCGCGCGCGAGGCCGACATACTCCGACATCTTTTCATCGGAGTTGGCCTTGCAGGTGGTGACGAACAACACCGCGTCCACCGTCGGCAGCAGCACTTCGAGCGTCAGTTTTTCGTGGTCGTCGTGACCGAACGCGTCGAGGCCCGGCGTATCGATCAGCACCACGCCACGGCCGAGCCTGAAGTTCGGCGAACGCAGCCGGATTTCCTCGACACCTTCGCGGTTGCCAGGATTGGTTTCTTCGTCGGCGTACCGCTGCAGGCCGGCGGCGATCGCACTGCCGATCAGGGCTCTCGGCTTGCGCGCAGGGTCTTTGAAGTGCACGACGCACTGCAGCTTTTCACCCCATTCGCATACCACCAGGCTGTTCGAGCTTGGCCGCACGGCTTTCGGCAGCAACTCGTCGCCGAGCAGCACATTGACCAACGTCGATTTGCCGGAGCTGGTCACGCCGATCAGGCCGATACGGAAGGCATCGCTTTGCCAGAGCCTCTTGCGCCGCTCGAGCCAGTCGAGTTCCGTGCGAAAGTAGGCCGCCAGGTGTCTATCCCGCGACAGGGTCTCCTCGATCTGCTCGATAAGGCCGGCGAGTTCCGCTTGCTGCTCTTGCGCTCTTTGCATGACGTTTTGAAATTGGATTAGAGCCTTCCGAATGCTTATCGTCAGTATTCAGGAAATCTTTAATTTGATTCGGGGCAAGCCATGCTATGCGCTAGTCGGGACATTCCGTGTCGCGACGTCGCCTCGGCGTCAGCGATGCTGCTTTCGCAGCATGTCGCCGAGTCCCGTCGTCTCGTCTTTCGAATGGTGATGTCGTGGCGCTAAAGGTATGTGACCGATCATGTCCCTTAAAAACGGCAAGTGCCGGAAGCGGTTGATGAACGCGCGTCAGGACGGCAGTCCAATTGCAGACGCAGTTTGGTTGCCCTACAGGAGCGCTCTTCAGTTGCTCAAGCGCAAATTAGACGTTCTCGGAAACAGTTACACGCTCAGTAATCTGGCCAGAATCGATCCGAACTCAACTGCTTGACTTTGCTCACTGAGCCGGAAGCAGCGCATGCGACCGCCATCGCCGTGAATTTTGCTCGGGCACAACACCGACAATTCCGGCGCCTTGTCGACGAGGTCGCTCATGACGACCACGTCCGGCTGCAGCTTCCCAACTAAAATGCGCACCAGACGGTCGCGTCCGCGAGTCATGCGTCGATCGTAAAATCCTACGCGCGTGTCTGGCCGTACTTCGCAGCGGAGGTGGGACGGAAACCTTTCTTCGTTTTCGAGCCCTGCTCTGATTGCAGAAAGAAGCGTGCGCTCAAGGTCACTCAAAATTGTTGACGTCACAATAAAAGTGTCGAGTTCATTGGCGCTCGTCATCAGGACCACTGGAGCGCCGTCACGCGTCGCGGCAGACAGACTGGATATCTGACGAGTACCCTGAGTCACGTCGACGACATGAGTATCGGCGACCATCTTCAACACCTCCTCCTGACTAACGTCATTCGTCCCTTCGGTCCATTGCGGCTCGAACGGCGAGTGCAAAGGATCGCGGAGCAGCGACGGAATGCGCGCGCTACTGGCCATCGTCTGGGCGAGACCGGCGTCACTCACGGCTTCCACTACCCCTACCTCGTGAATCGAGCGCAGGTAGTCGTTGATGCTGATCGACAGATCGCGGATCTGATACCACTCAAGACTTTCTGATAGGTGTGGAAAGTGCACGCGAATGCCGGCCTCTTTCACCGTCTGGCCAGTCAGCAAACGACGCTGCGCCCGAGATCCGATGCGATCCACCCGGCCATTCTTCTGCTCGATGCCAATAGGACTGCCGGAAATGCCGAAATGCGTCACCCGATCGCAGCACACGTGAAGATCTTCGCCTTCCTGCAACACGCTCGTCGACACCAGGGCCATCGGATAGCCGGGCATCCGGAAGCGTCGGGCGATGGCGCTACGGCCGTCCGTATTGTGGCCGCTTGCCCATTCGACCGGTGCAAACGGCGTCAGCAGCTGCTGGATGCCTTGACGCCACTGCTTCCGATTCTTGCGGTCGACACCCTTCAGGAATTCGGCGAAGTTGGTCTTTGCGATCTGCTCCCAACCTTCGGCCAGGTTGCGCAGGATCGACGCGGTGCCGAACCGCGTGCCGTGCGGATCTCGATTGCACACGTCGATCATCCTGTCGACCAGGCTCTGAGCCGAAGCGTACGCGTCATCGCGATCCGCCTTCAGCCATCCGAGATACAGATCGATGAACGGATGATCCAGGCGAAGCAGCGCGAACAGCACCTCGTGCTGCAAATCGAGAGCCTCCAGCCGGGTACGGCACGCCTCCTCCCGATCCGCACCACGCTCCCACGCGTTCGCGCCCTGCCAGACAGTTGCCAACTCCCGCCATGCCTCGCCCCATGCAGGCAGGAAGCCCTCGCCCAGCCCGTTTCGATAGAACGCAAGCGCCACAGTCGGAACGCCCAGCAACTTCTCGGCCGTCTGCGCGTCAATGTGATCGATCTCTGGCGTGCCGGAGTCGTACACCAACGTGATCAGGTGCTCGCGAAGCACGTGAAACGGCTGCGCACGATCGACCGGTAAGCGTTCCGCCTGCAATTGCGCCCACGCAGCCTGAAGTCGCCGATAGCGCATGAACGGCGTGCTGGCCCCTTTCAGTCGCGACGCCAGTGCAGCGATTTCCCATACCGGGATATCAGGCAAGCCGGGGCAACGGTCCGCCACGAACCGTCGCCAGTCAAGTTCGCCGATGATGGATTCCACCCGTGTCCGCAGCCGGTCCCGCAACGCGCTTGGCATAGGCAGCGTCGGCTTCTGTCGCGCGATGAAGTCCTCTCCCGCGCCGTCGAGTTCGCCGCGGAAGAACCAGCTAAACAACGTATCGCCATGCGCGGGCAGTTCGTCCGATTTCTCCCGACCGCGTGTTGCTGCCGATGCACCACCCACTGGCGATGCCGCGCGCCCGGCTTTGGCAGCTATCCGACGCGCCGCCATTAGCTCATCCGGACATCCCGGCATGCCTTCGGCACGAAGGTATTCGCCCAGCCATTTGTCATACGCCTCGTTCAACCGCAAATAGAGATCGTCGACACTCTTCAGGCGACGCACGAAGATCAGTTGCTTGAGTCCTTCGCCGAAAGCTTCGTTGCCCAGACGCAACGTCTCTGCCTCGAGCTTCGGATGCGGAGGCTCCTCACCAAAGGCCTCTCGATACGAACCTACGATATCCTCCATCAGCGCACCATCGACGGCGCGGGCGTCGCGCGGCACCGCATCGTCCTTGCTGGTGTCCAGTGCATTGCTGTCGGCAGCAGGCTGCGTGTCGTCGCCGTTGTCGTCCCCATGTGACGCGATGGGTTCCGCCTTGTTGCCTTTAGTCTTCCTGAGCGGCGAGTAGGCCTCCCACGACGAGAACATCGCCATGGGAAAGCGCCCTTCATTCGCACCGTCGAGATGCTCGATCAGGCGCTTTTGCACGACGGCAGTAAAGATCCGCTGACGCAATGCACGTGCGCTCTTGTCGTCGGCGAGGCTGATGCCCGCCTCCGCGCGCAGCTCGATGCGATACTGGTTTCGGCTCAGTTGCGCGCCCCCGATCTGCAGCTTCTGGACGCGACGAATCATGTACGGTTTAAGGCCGGCCTGAAGTTCGCTCCATTTTTCGCCGCTGCGCTTGCGAGCCGCGAGGCTGGCGATCGCCCGATGCGGCGCGGGCCCCGCGTCGGGCTGCGCGACGAGTTCGAACTGCCGCGCGAGCTGCGACAGGTCGCGGTCGAACGGCGTTCCCGATAGCAGCAGCGCCGCGCCGAAACGGCGCGTCCCGCCATGACGGTTGGCTCCGAGCGCACGCGCAAGAAAGCGCGCGCGATCGGCCGCAGCCGTGCCCGTGCCTCCCTTGAGAAGGTGGGCTTCGTCTATCACGACCAGATCGTAGAAAGGAATCGCCTTGTTGATGATCTCGGCCGCCCTGTCCTTGAAGGTCTTTTTCTCCGTTACGCCCTCGAGGTCCACCTGCACGCCGCCATGTTCGGCCAATGCCTTCACGCGCTTGCACCAGTCGGAGCATTCTCCATATAGCTGAAAGCTCAACGCCGAAAGCGGCACGAAGACGTCGAGCGCATGCGGATCGGACACGGCACACTTCAGCCAGTCGTCGACCCGCATGCACGCCGCGCTGCGCGCTGGAGGCGTGCCGTCTGGCCTGCGCAGTCGCATGTCGGCATGACGCACATTGTTTCGGATGAAGGCGGGTAGCTCGCGGCCATGCCATTTGCTTAGGACGTTCTGCGACGGCGCCAGGTACAAGACGCGGAAACCCGGTTGCAGGTGCCGGAACAACGCGACGGTCGCCAGCGCGACGTACGTCTTGCCCATTCCGACTTCATCCCCGAGATAGGCGGACCCGTGAGTCAGCAACATCCGGTGCAGCGCCACGGCTGCATCGAGCTGCTTCGCGCCGACATCTTCGAAGCCCTTCAACTTGCCGGACATGTCGAGCAGTTCGGCAGCCGCCTGACGCGACCACGGCCGCTGCAGCGGAAAGAGAGTGGTCTCGTTCATTGGATCTCCACTTCTTTGATCTGGCATGTCACATCGCGTTCGCTGCCCGGTGCGCACAGGAACATGTCCTGCGCCCATTCGAGGAACTCCGGCTCGATGGTGTTCAGCGGCGCCGTGGCCAGCAACGTCCCGATATGTTTCCGGGCACGGCGGAGCAGCGTCCGTGCCGCCGGCAACGTTTCATGGTCGCGGCAAATCTGCGTGATCCATTGAAGGATCACCCACGCGGCGACCGCTTCGAGCGATTCCCCCTCTTTCGGCCGTTCGATCCGATCGACAAGGCTCGCCAGGGTGTCGGGCCGGGGCGCGGAGAAGTAATACTCGCTGCGCTGAACATTGCCGCGCTCCCTTTCCTCCTGCAGACGCCGGCGCAGCAGATAAAAGCTGCCGTGGGCGGTCGCCATCGCTTCGAACAGATCGCGCTCCGGCTCGCCTTCCGGCGCCGCTTCATGGTCCTTGAGGCGCTGCTTGAGGATGATTTCGAGGTGTTCGAAAGCATCGGGCTGGGACCCCGGCTTTCCGCCTGCCAGAGCACGCCACATCTCGAGGATGCGCCATACGTCGGGACGCAGATCGTCGTGCGGCGGCCGGTGTTCGAGCCTCGTCTGTTGCACCCAAACCAGCGCTTTGCGCCCATCGGGAAACAGCAGCCCGATCCATGGATTCGTTTGCAGATCGCGATAGAGCGGCTCGTCGGCCTTGATGAGGACCTCGGCGGGCAATCGCAAACCGTTTCGACGCTCACGTCCGTGCGCGTCGATGAGCCGGAAAGCACCGTTCCCGAAATCGGCACCGTCCTGCCGCTGCGCGAACTGCACGCTGAGTACGCCCGTCTTCCAGTCAAATCCGGCTCGCAGTTCGGGGAGCGTATCATCCACGCCTTCGTGGCGCGCCGGTTCGGAAGCCTTCAGGAAACGCACTGGCTCGACTGCCGTCGGCTGGAGCCAAGCCGCGCCTTGATCCGGAAACAGGAAGCCCGCTTCGAAGTTGGCGCGTACCGCGCGGTTGGTGAAATTGACGGAGCCCATGAAACAGAACGCTCCTGGCCGCCGGATGATTTTGGCGTGCAGGAAACGCGGCGTCTCATCTCGCTTACGGCTGGCGGCCAGTTTCGCATCCTTCATCTCGCACCAGCGCAGGCTATCCAACGCTGTCAACTTGTCGTAGCTGTCTGGTTCGATCAGCGCGGCTGGGCCCCCGGCATGCCACGGGTCGACGGGCAGCCATAGGTCGATGCGACTACAGCCCGTCGCATCGAGCAATGCGTCGGTCAGTTGCGCATGACCCGATTCGGCGAAGTATGGGGAAATGACTTCGAGCGGCTCGTCGTCGCCTGTCTTTACTTGAGCCTTCAACCACTCGAGGAAGGTCGCCTTGGCGGGCAAAAAGACACCGAACACGGGTTCATCGGATCTCCCGCGAGCGGTGACCGCCTGGGCAAGGCTGCCGCGCAGCATGGTCGTCGCCTCGCCCGGTTGGCCGCTTTCAACGAGAAAGTCGAGCAGCGCCGTGAGCCCGGGCAGAATGCCCGCCGGTGGTCGGGACGGATCGAACGCCTTCGCGAAATGCCAGGCTTCGATGTTTTCCCACCAGCCGGCCTGCGTCAGATTGGCCGATCCCGATCCCAGAATGCATCGCACGCTGCCCGCTTCGTCCTCGAGGCGCAACAGGATGACTTTGCCGTGGAATTCGCCTTGAGGTCGCATTGCCTTCATTTCATACGGCAACAGCGGACAACCGGGCATCACGACGCGCGCGTCGAAATAGACGTCGATCGAAATGGGCGAAACGCGCAGGATGGATTCGAGCTGAAGCCGACGCACCATCGAGTGCAGCGACAGGTTTCGTTCTCCGGCCGGCAGCAGCTGCGGCAGGATCGACGTCTCGAAGAAATCGGGCTCGAAAGCGTAAGTGGTGAATACGGCATGCGTGACGCGATAACCCGGCAACGCTTCGATCTCGCTGCGCAACGCGTCCTTGATCGCCGTCCATTGTGTCGCCGACTGACTCATGCTGATGCTCCCTGCTGGACGCCATCGACCTGATGCATGATTTCCAGAAATGCCTTCAGAAAGAAATCGTTGCTGCGCGATCGCATCCATCCCGAGAACTTCTCGCCGGTGATCTCGTCCGCCGCCGGCAGCCTGCCCGGTGTGGTATGCATGACCACCTTGATCTGGTCGTCCTCCCAGTAGCACCATGGCGCCCCGCCGCGTCGCCTGGCGACGCCCGCATGATGCTCGAGCAGCCGCTCGGTCGCTTCACGCCATGCTCCGCGCGCCATCGCTTCGCAAAACGCAGCCAGGCCCTGCGCACGCTTGCGCCACTCGCCATCTTTGATCTCATCGGAGAAATCCGGCACGGAGAGTTCGCGCAAAGGCCAATTGGCGAGTGTCGCCATCTTGTCCTCGATCTGGCTGCACGAATGGCCGTGGCACCCGAGCAACCAGTCGAAAGTCAACGCGGAGAGCACCAGCGCTTCGTCAAAGCGCAACACGCGGGTGGCAAAGTCTTGCAACGGCGCGGACTTTTCGCTCAGCCAGTGAAGGAAATCGCGCGCTGGCGGCACGTCCTGATTGCTCTTTTTGCCTTCCATGAACACGCTGGCCTGATCGAATACCTCGGCGTGCCACGGCTGACCCGCGCCGCTACCCGAGAGCAGATGATCCGCCAGCGCCCGGCGCGCGCCCGGATTACGCGTCAACAAATCGACGACCCACGCTTGTACCTGCGTCAGCTCGGCTTCGTGGACCTGCGAGCGTTGCGTATCCAGCGCAATACGCCATGCATCTCCTGACGCCGACTCCAGAAACATGCGAACGATCTGCGCGCCCTCGTCAGTCGGGCGGCGCATGCCGTTGGTCAGGCCCGCTGCCGTCAACGCCGTCGAGTAGAGACCCCACAGGCCAGCTTGCCGCGGGTTATCAAGAATGGGCGCTTGCAGCCCGCTGCCTAGCTGAACCGGGAAATTCGCACTATTTCTGATGCGGCGTACACCGAGCACACCCGGCATGCTGCGCCGCTCGCGCGCGCGCGAGGTCAACTGCTCGAAGCGCTCGAAGCGCTTCCAGTCGGTCTCACCCGTTTTTTCATCCACGCATAGATGAAAGCCAACCAGCGTTACGATGAAGTTGTCCAGATGCCGCGTAACCGTCGTAAGGTTGCCCACCAGCCTGCGCCCGATTACAGACCACAGGTGCTCGATCCCGAGCGGATCGCGACTGCCTCGCGGCCGGAGGCTGTCGTCGAGAAGCGTGAAGAAGAAGCTCATTGCAGATTGAGTCGGTCGCTCGCGGCGTCCCGCGAACGACCCGTTGATGATGATGAAAGCTGCTGCGCCTTGATTCAGATGGCCGTCAGCCGCGACTCCAGCGCTTGCACTGCCGTGTCCGACATGACGACTTCCACGTACATCCGCGCCCGCGTCAATCCGACGAACAGCAATTGCGGCCAAAGCGCGTCCGAGTGATCGAAGTCGACTTCAGTGAGCACGACGGCGGGTGCTGACTGCCCCTTGAAGCGTCGAACTGTCTCGATCGTCAGCTCGCCCTCGGTGTACTCGGGTTTTCCCGCCTCGTCATAGGAGCCCGTGAACTTCCTCAGCTTCCATTCCGCCAGCATGTCGTTAGCCATTAACGCAGAATGACCCCGTCCGCGCCAGCACAGCACGACGATGTCCTCAGGCGCGTAGCCGAGCCGGACGCATCGGTGAACTGCGTCGGCAGTCGCTTGTGCAACGCTTCTTGTGGCGGCGCTATAGATCGTGAACTCGGGTGGCACGCCGGCAATCGGCGCGCAAGGCGCAATCGGCTCTTCTGTCAACC
>BBSL01000255.1 GCA_001319865.1 Burkholderia sp. E7m39
AGGTTGATCGTTTCGACAATCTTGCGCGGGCTTCGGTAATTTTCCCGCGCCGTCATCATCACGGCGTCGCTGATTTCGATCTGAGCCCGATCCGCGTACACGCACTGCTCGGGGTCCTCGAGCAGATAGATGCGGCCGTTCTCGCGCACACGGGAGATCAGCGCCTGCACCCACGCTGCCTGCATGTCCTGCAGTTCGTCGATCACCAGTACATCCAGATGCGGCGCAACGCGCTGCTGCTCCTCCAGATAGCGCTGCGCAAGCGCCTCGAAGTCCGGCGAAACGCGCGGTCGTCCAGATGCCTCCCAACACAGTTGATGGAAACTGCTGACCTCGACGTCCGATGGCGCCAACGCGCGCATCTGATCCGCCAGAGGTCGGTTGAAGCATACGTACGATGCCGCCTTCAACGCGACGCGCGACTGCCGCAGCAACGAAAGCGCGAGTTGTGTCTTGCCTGATCCGGCTGTTGCACGCACATGGATAACGCCGCTCGCCACATTGATACGTGGCACCCAACGCGCCAGTCCGCCCGAAATCTCGTCGACACGTCGCTGGAGCGTGCCCCGAAGCGCCGAGATATCCGGCTGAACGCGTATGCGGTCGAGCACGAACGCGCATACCCGTTCCTTATTCGGGTCGGGCCGCCCGGCTCCAAGCCGGCGCTGGATGAAACCTGTTATATCCCGGCAGTCTTCCGCGTCCGCGATACGTTCACGCGGGTAACTGACCGTGCCGTGATCGCTAATTCGATAATGTGGAAGCACCAGGCAATGCAGCAGGCGCACATCAATGCCTTCGACCTTCAAACGCTGCAGAAGCGACCTGAACTGCCAGCTTGCCTGCCGCCCAACGTCCTTTCGCTGCGCGCCGTATTGCTTGAACAGACCGTCGCCCGTCATGTCCACTTCGCCCGCTTTCACCTCGAGCACCGCGACGTCGCCGGCGCTGTTGACGACCACGATATCGAACTCGCCGTGACTGTCGCGATGCGGCTCGGCGCGCGTCCAGTCGACGCTATGAAACAGTTCGTAGCTCTCCGGCAGGCCATCGGCCAGCCTTCTGAGAATGCCGAACTCTGCATGCTCGCCCGCAGATGCCACGCGTATATCTGCCAACGGAGGGTGAACTATAGCCATTCTTGTTTTCGTTGAAAGTGCCGCTCGATGTCCACATGCTCCGCGATCCATGCCATCGATAAGCGAAGCGCGACGCATCATGTCACGCGCGGTAACGTAAAGCTCGCAAAACGCACTACAGGCTTGAATATCGGCATGCTTTGGGCGAACTTAAGTGCCGGATCTTACCCGCGATCGCACTGCGATGCACGCAGCTTCGCATTGGTCATCGAGCGCGTCTCGCAAACGTTTGGCGACGCTCGGCCGCGTGCATTGTGGATGGCGCGCAAAGCTGGAGCATGTGCAAGGCGTGGGGCACTGCTTCGTCACGCCTTCTTTTCCGAGGTCCCGCGCGTTCCCCATTCACCCACATCGAAAGTACAAAGCGCAACGAGCGTAATCAGGAACGAATCCGCAATGAACCACATCCCCAACGCGCCGACAAGCAACGGGTTCACCTTCTGCTCGGGGTTGTGCCAGCGCACATACAGGTTGTAGAGCAGGCCGACGACAACCCAAATCCCGAAGTAAAGTTGCATGTCTTGCAACAGATGCTCGGCGAGCCAGCCCGACGCGAGACCGTAAATGCACATGGCTGGCCAGAGCACCTGTAGCGCGCCAGGAATCAGCAGGTTCACCACAGTGAGTGGATGCAGCACTTTGAGATTGTCGCCAAACTTGCGCAACGTCCAGAACAGATCGCGCAGGCCGCTGCGTCGCCAGCGAAGCTGCTGCATGAACAGCTGCCTGAAATTGCTCGGCGCGGCCGTCCAGCATTGCGCGTCGATGTTGATGTAGGTTTTCAGCCCTTTGAGCAGCAGCAGGTGTGTCATATAGCGGTCTTCGCCGTCGCGTACGCCGACACCGAACCAGTTGCGATGCTTCACCTGTTCCTCGATCGCCTCGAAATGCTCGCGCCGCACCGCGAACAGACAGCCCGAAATACAGATCACGTTTCTCGTCCAGTTCTGCAGCATCTTCATGATCTGGAAGCTGTAGTAGTAAACGACTGTCTGACATTGCGTCAGCACATTTTCTCGTGCGTTGCTGATCCCGACCCGGCCGCCCACCGCACCGATGGTCTCGTCGACGAAACATGCGGTCAGCTCCGCGATTGCGCGACTGTCGAAGATGCAATCGGAGTCGATGCAGATCAGTATATCGCCCGAAGAATGCGACAACGCATGTGACAGCGTCTGGTGCTTTCCCGAGTTCACCGGGTTGCGAAACGCGCGCACGTTCTTCCAGCGGCGCGCCGCCTGCTCGATCCATTCGAAAGTGTTGTCGGCGGAGCAATCGTCGACGGCAATCACTTCCACCTTCTCCATCGGATAGTCGCTCGCAAGAATGCTTTCGATCGAATGGAACACGTGCTCGCCTTCGTTGAAGCAAGGCAGCAGCACGCTCACGCGGGGTTGCAGCGCATAGTTCTTCACCAGAAACGTCGATTTCGCGCCGAATCGCAACATCAGCGTGACGCCAAAGTTCATCACCATCACCATTAACGGCAACGCGAAAATCAACTGCACAAATGTATCGATCACAACGGCCCCAAAGACTTGATGACGAATTCGACTTCTTTTCCACTGCGCGGCTCGGGCCGCCTGTATAACCACAGATTGATGATCAGCTTCTGTGGTCGATCGGCGACATCGCCCCGAACGACGACCCCGCGACCGTGCTGCAAGGGCGACTCCCAGCTCACCACGCCAGGCTGCCACGTGAAGGCGAATGTCGATTGCGCGATGTCGTCCGGGACGCGCAACACCGTATGACGACTACCGGGATGGCTCCGATTCCAGACCGTGTAGTTGATCTGGGGAGCGCAGGCATCGCCCCAACGCGCAATCTCGATGTCGATCTCGTTCGTGCCGTCCGGCCCGACATCCGGTGGCGGATACATGAAAACGCCAAACACGACGTCAGGATCGGCATCGCCAATCGGTCCACGAATCTAGAACGCGTAGCGGCCAAAGCCGAATCGCTTCACTGATTCGACTTCGACGCAGGCAAAATGGCCATCCGGCATGCGCGAGAGCCTCAGACGCAACCGACCTTCCGCATCGACCCAGGCGCCGCGCCCGTTCCAACGGTCCGAAGCGCACGGCTTGCCTGCCCCGCTCCTGACCTGCCAGCCCGTTCCCGCCCATTCGATCTCCGCCGCCGACGCCGCAGCCATCTACCACAACGCGAGCGCGACACAGAGCAGGCGCTTCATGTGATTCACCTGATGACTTACGCCCGCACCAGCGTTACATTGTGCGGCTCGTCGCCGCGCGTCAGCACGCCCTTGACGTCCGTGACGACCGCTCCCTGGCGCGGATGGATATGCTTGAGGATCATGCCCCATCCGCCGTCGACGAATTCATTGTGCGCAACGGCCAGCACGACCGCACGCGCCGGCTCGCGGCGCTCGAAACTCGTGAGCCGGATGCCATATTCGCGCTCGACTTCCTTTGGATCGGCGTGAGGATCGATGACCTGCACGTCGATGCCCCAGCTCATGAATTCACGCACGAGGCCAACCGCCTTCGAATTGCGAATATCCGGCACGTTCTCCTTGAACGTGATCCCGAGCACGGTGATTCTCGAATCGAGCGGCAGGCCGCGATGGCGCATCGCCTTCAAGGTCTTCTCCGCGAGCAGGCCGGGCATCTTGTCGTTCACTTCGCGCGCCGCCAGAATCAGCGAAGGGATATAGCCGACCTGCGCGGACCGGTGTGTCAGATAGTACGGATCGACGGAGATGCAGTGCCCGCCGACGAACCCCGGTACATAGCGATGAAAATTCCACTTCGACGCAGCGGCATCGATCGCGTCGTGCGTATCGATATCGAGCCGCGAGAAGATCTGCGACAACTCGTTCATCAACGCGATATTCACGTCGCGCTGGGTGTTCTCGATCACCTTGGCCGCTTCCGCAACCTTGATGTTCGCGGCGCGGTACGTCGACGTGATCTGCGAGTACATGCCGTCTACGAGTTCGAGGGTTTCGGGCGTATCGCCCGAAACAATCTTCGTCGTCGACGTTAGCGTATGCACGCGGTCACCGGGATTGATGCGTTCCGGCGAATAGGCGACCCAGAAATCCACGCCATGTTGCAAACGCCGCTCACCCGTACGGTCGTCGCGCTGCTCCAGCAGCGGCACGCAGATCTCTTCCGTCACGCCGGGATACACCGTGCTCTCATAGATCACGGTCGTCCCTTCTTTCATATGCCGCCCGATCGTTCTCGTCGCGCCGACAACAGGACCGAGATCGGGCACATTCGCGTCCGTCACGGGCGTGGGTACGGTCACGATGATGAGATCGGCGTCGTGCATGGCCTCGTGTGCATCGCTCGTGAGCCGCCAGCGCGCGGAATGAAGATCGTCATCCGCGATCTCGCCCGTCCTGTCATTGCCCGCAAGCAACTCGCCGATACGGCTGGTATCGATATCGTAACCCGTCACGTCGAAATGCTTCGCGAGTTCGAAAGCGAGCGGACATCCCACGTAACCGAGTCCAACAACCATAATCTTATTGATCTTGCGCATAGTTCTGAGAAAGTAGCGTGATTTGCAAACGCGCCAGATGAACTTTCATGGCAGCCATCGCGAGACTCACGCGAATCTGCGATTTCATCCGTAGCGCTTCGGGCGAAGCCAGCGTGTGCAGCCGTTCATACTCGTCGCTCAACCGGCTTTGCTCGTCCAGCAACTGCGGCAGGTTCTCCTGCTGAACGGCAAGACGCTCGGCCATGCTGCGCTGCAATCCGTCCACTTTTTGCGTCAGTTCATCGTTCAATTGATGCCGCATCGTCATCAGCGAGC
>BBSL01000256.1 GCA_001319865.1 Burkholderia sp. E7m39
CAAGTGCATGCGACTCGCTATGGGCCGCTTCATCAAACCGGTCGATGAGCGCCCGCGTGTCAGCCATCTGCTGGGTAATGACGCGGTACTTCTCGGTTGCCGTCGCGAGATCGACGCGATTCTTCAACAACGCCGCTTCAAGCGCCGATACCTGAGGCTGATACGCGAGCACTTTTTCCTGTGTTGGTGACAGCACGATAGGTGCGCACCAGTTGCGATTGACGGCATAGAAGCCCATCAGAAACAGATATGACATCACGCCTGCGACGATCAGTAGAAGAATCGAAGCCATCGTGATTCGATACGAGGAAACGATAGTGTTTTGGAAATTCTTGAAGTTCATTTATCAATATGCCCTGTTTATCGCCTACTAGTGCTTCGCTACTCAAACGACGAGTTCGCACTGTATGCACTTATCAGGACAGATCGTGTCCTGTTTGCGGCTCTCACTTTTATCGTTCGGTGGCTGTGGGGTGGCATTCTGCGGCGCCCTCTGGACAAACGATGTTTCTGCAGCCAATAGCGAAGCCAGCTTCATGCATGCGCTGGCGTACGGCAACGCAATGCACATGATCGCCTTTTCTGGGCCTCGGATCAGGAGTAGAGGTAACCTTGCAGGCCCGTCGCACCGCTTGCGCAAGCGGTTTGCGCATCGCTCCCCGTTTCGATACCTTCGACAACGATCGAACCGGCACACACCTTCACAAGCTCGATGAGCTGCGCAAAGCGTGCTGCCGCTGCCTCGTCGTGGCGGCAGCGGGCAATGAGGGACCGGTCCAGCTTCGCGATGTCGACATCAAGCGTGATGAGATTGCGCAGACTGCCGAAGTCATGGCCGACATCGTCGAGCGCCACGCGGCAACCCACTGATTGAAGCACCGCGACGAATTCGCGAGTAGCGTCAAGATTCGCTAACGGAAAAGTTTCAGTGATTTCGATGGTGAGCCGTGAAGCAACATTGGGATCGACCGCGAGTGTCATGACAATGAGTGCCCACCAGCCATCGAGGACCGCGCTACGAGTCGATATGTTGCAGCCGAGCCGCGCGCCGGGATTCGCCCTGAGTCTTTCGATGATCGTCTGCACCACCCATCTGTCAAGGCATCGCACGACACCCAGACGCTCCAGCGCGCGTATTTCGGAACCGATGTGCGTGCGCTCGCGACAAGCATCGCCCATCTTGCACAGTAGCGCTTCGTGGTAGAGCGTCGCTGAGGGTTCTTTGGCGTCGCAGATGCGCTCGAAATCGAAATCGAGCTTCCCTTCGTTCATGGCGCCAAACACGTATTCTGCTACGCGAGTATCCGCGACGAAATCTTCCTGCCAACCGTCGGGAGGCGTCGCGTCGATACGGCTTGCCGCATTCACTGAAGCAATATTGAAGGGCGTGTCCTTGAAGTGTGCGATGCGTGCTTCGAGTACAGGAAATGCGACTGCCTGGCCGTATCGAACAGGACGTTCGGATAGGCGGCTCAAAATGGTATCCAGTAGACGCGGCGGCAGCGTGTCAAGAGCGCCGCGCGCATGGGGCAGAAAATCGAAGACGAACAGTATATGTTCGCCACTCATCGCGACGATGCCCGAATACACGCGGCACAATTCCCGCGCCCGCTCGCGCAACACCTGACGCGCAGTCATTGCGAAAACTGCCCCGTACATGAGTTCGAGCTGTAGCAGATTGACGATCGTCGCGACAATACACAAAGCCACGCGTCCGCCGTTATGCGCTCTCTGTCCGACGCCGAAGCGTTTCAGCAACGTTTCAAGTTCGGGCCCGAACCCCGTTAGCCTGGTATGACTCATTGCGCCGAACCCATCCTGCCTTTCCGCAGGCAGCCCTCGCAGCCTGGTACAAAAGGGTTCCCTTGTGTCACGATCCATCATAGTTCACCGCTTCAAAAAAACCAGAGAGAAAACATGAACCTGCTGTGTCCGCCGACACGGCTTTTCGTAGCGACAAAAGGGAACCTTTGTGTCAATACGTGAAGAGTACTTTCTTGCAGAACATGTGTGTGCTCCGCAAGATGATGCGTCCGAGTGAGGAACGACAATGAAGATTGGCTACGCGCGCGTTTCTACTGAAGAACAGAACCTCGATTTGCAGGTGTCGGCGCTAAAGGCAGCCGGTTGTGAACGGCTCTTTCACGATCACGGCGTATCGGGATCGACCTTTCGCCGTCCCGGACTGGACGATACGCTTATGCACCTCAATCGCGGCGACACGCTCGTCGTATGGCGACTGGACAGGTTGGGCCGATCGTTGACGAAGCTCGTGGAACTAATCGAGACCCTTGAAACAAGGGACATCCGGTTCCAGTCCCTCACGGAAGCGATTGACACCACATCTTGCAGCGGGATGTTTGTCTTTCATATGATGGCTGCGCTGGCTCAGTTCGAACGGACGTTGATCAGCGAGCGGACACGCTGCGGCATGAAGGCAGCGCGGGAGCGCGGCCGCCGCGTGGGCAGACACGCCGCGATGACACCGGCGCAATGCGCAGAAGCAGTCGCACTGTCGGCCACGTTGCCTGTGGCGGAACTGGCTGTGAAATTCTGTGTTCACCCTCGCACGGTGCAGCGCGTGCTGCGTAACTCGACGAGAGCGCAGGACGATCCCCGTAAAGAATAGCGCGACGGCTTCACGCGAACTGATGCGCTCCCAGACCATATCTGCGCAAGCTGCGAAGGAGCGTGCGCGGATGCACGTCGAATTGTTGCGCGACGATGTGCGACGAATGCAGGGCGAGCAAACGCTGTGCTTCGACGCAGTCGCTTTGCGTCATTGCACGGCGCCTGCCCACATGCTGGCCGCGTGCCTTGGCGGCGAGCATACCGGCCCGCGTCCGCTCGCCGATCAGCGAGCGCTCAAATTGTGCAAGTGCGGCCATGATGTGAAAGAGCAGCGTGCCGCCGGGCGACGTGGTATCGATGCACTCAGTAAGCGAGGCGAACTGAATGCCGCTCACGCCGAGGTGGTCGACGAGCTCAACAAGTTTCGTGAGCGAGCGCCCCAGACGGTCAAGACGCCATACAACCAGCGTATCGCCTTTCGACAGAGCAGCCATCGCCTGTTCCAGACCCGGCCGCGAGAAGCTTGCGCCCGACACACCCTGATCGGTGAAGATGTCGTCGCACCCCGCATTCCTTAACGCCGCCAGTTGCAGATCAAGATTTTGGTCATCAGTAGAAACTCTCGCGTATCCAATTCTCATTCTTTTCCGAGTAGTATGGCGAACACTGCTTTCGTCAAACGGTCTGGCACGAAATATAGAAATAGAAGTGGACAATCGGTGTCCCGACGCCCTCACTCGTTGCCGCTTGGCTTCGGACAGTGTTTGTCTCAACGTGCTTGCAAAATTTCGATCATGCAATCTCTGGGAGTGCTCGATACATGACGAAGTCGACAAATACGATTCGCACCAACACGCAAACGCATCGCGATGCACCCAACAGCAAGCCGACGCTTTGCGTCGCATTGCGGCTTTGGGGATTCGATGAATCGGAAGTTCAGTCCTGGATGAACGTCATGCCCGATCTGGACGGCTCGATCGCCTGGAAGATCTCACGCGTGCGGCTTGAGACCGATGCCGATGTCGTCGTGCATATGGTCAAGCCTGCGCGCCGCGCAAACGACCTGGATTGCTGGCATTGCATTCAGGTCAACCGTGTCGTGTCGCACACGCTGGCGGCTGGGGGCACCGCCATAACCCTGTTCATGGGCAATGCGGATGAATTGCCGCGCAGGCGAGCAGGTCGTTGGTCGGTGGCGGGCACTCTGTCGGCTCAGGCTGCGCTCGGCCGGCTCGGTCGCCTTATTGCGGCGTCGTCGGCGCGTCAGAAAGGAGGGCGTGCGACTGTTAGGCTTGATCTTCTCGGCATGATCGCGCAGCAGCTTGATGCCGGGTAGGAGGAGCTGCGCGCTTTACGAGAATCTTTCGACCAGATCCTCCACCGCGGATTCGATATCACGACGATCGGCTTCATCGTCGCAAGCGTCGCGCCGACGAAGAGATGCCGCAAACCGTGTCGTCGAACTGCTCGAAGTCAACCTTAGTCACGGTCATGCAGGACGCGCTTTGCCTCTTAAAGAGATAGACGGTTTTGAATGTGACATCGCCATTCGGTGAACGGCCCCGCCCCCTCGATCGCCATAGGCTCCACCGACAACGCGCTAATAGAGCGCAATCACGCGGGCTACGATGATTGGCCATTCACCGCCCGCACTTCCACTCATCCCGTGGAAATTCAGCATCTGCTTGGAGTCTTGTTGCCACTAGACGCATCTGATCTAGTGAACCAGCCGCTCGGTATCATATCGGGAAGATGCCTCCAGCGAAATCGTCTGTATGACCGATGCAAGCCGCCGCCTGCTGGCAAAGTTGGTGATAGGTGAAGACAGTCGCGGCTCCAGGCTCAATACACTGGCGATTATCGGCGAGCGGCCGGTTGAAGCACAGATAGAGCGCGCGCGTTCCTGCCTTGACTGCGTCATCGAGCACGCGGGTCGCAAATTGCGCCGTGCCAGGGGCGCTGTGCCGATGGAACGGCGCGAACTCGACGGAACGCGCCCAGGCCGCGAGACCGCCCGCGTCACGCACCTGTTCACTTCGCCGATCATTGCACAGACGCCGGCGTTAGTAATAGCTCGCCGGCAAGAAGCGCATGCATGCGGCTCAAGCATGGCAGCGCCGTTTCGCCGGCGGGCAGGATACCTTCGATGATCTGCGCCAGTTGCCCGCTGCGCGACGCATCGACGATCCCCTCAGGATTGACGCCGGATGTCGCCGCGTTCTTCCACCCGGTAGTCCGGACAATACAACATCTGCCTGCGCGCCGAACGTCCGAACACGGAAGTGAAACGCTTGTGCATCCCGCTGATGGTTCGCGCGATCTCCGGAGAAGACATGTCCTTGGCGTTGCCCGCGTAACTCTTCACCAGATCGTCTTGCACTTCTTTGAGCTTGCCCGACTTCTGCTCGATCACGAGTACACGGCAAGCCGGACTCACGACCACGAAGTCTGTTCGCCGAAGATCAAAAACTTTATTCCGTTGTGTCCAATGGACGCCGCGATAGAAGCAGTACGTATCGGGCAGGCCGCGATGCAGGATCCTGAGCATTTCGTCCTACCGCTGCGCACGAGCCTGTCATTCCAGCCGCTGGCGAATATCCTGGCCATGCTTCAATGCCAGCCGCCAGCCGCTATTTGCCATAGATGCTCGCAAGCTCCGCCGCTTCAGCTGCGAACTCGGCGCGCAGACCCGCCGGTCCAAGCACCTCGACGTTCGGACCGAACGAACGCAACCACCAGCGCAGCCTCTGGCTCAGCATGACAGTGCCTTGCACATGCAGCGCATCGTCTTTGCGTGTGTCTTTCTGGTCCTTGGACATGGGCGCTTCGAGCAGATGATCCCCCGCGCCGCTAAAGAACCTCAGCTTGAGCAACACTTCCTTCTCGACCATGAAGTCAAAGTGGCGTTGTTGTCGAACGTACGTATCGAGCGAAAACGACTCAGGATAGGCGAACGATTCGAGCATCGCCTTGGCGTCCAAAAGTCGATCGAGACGATACATCGTCGGGTTGGCCTTGCCTTCCGTACCTGCGACGAGATACACGAGGCCGCCAACTTCTACGAGACCGAACGGCAGGACGACCTTTGCCTGATCGTTGTCCGTCTTATGACGCGGACGATAAACGATCTCCAGCTTGCGCTCCTCGAACAGCGCTCTCGACACCGCGGTGAAGTGGTCGCGTTTGATCGGGGGATAGTGCAGCGCGAACCCGCCGCTTTCCACCGCAACCTTGCTGGACCAGCGCGAGTATTTGCGCTCCGTTTCGTTATTCGTCTTTTTCAACCGCGTATCGGCGATCTCGAACAGTGGCGTCAGGGAATCGGCCACCAGTTCTGGGATCTGCCGCGAAGAGAAACGCTTGAGCGTTTGCAGCGCCAATGCCTCATCGAAATTGATCATCGTGCCGGCCTTGGCCGCAAGGCCACTCGCACCCGCCCTCCTGCGCCAGACAGATGCGGTTCCACGCTGGTCCATCTCGACAAGGCCTTCTTCCTCGAGCCGCGCCAGATGCCGGTAAATCGTCTTCGACGACGGCAGATTCGGCACGGTGCTCGTCAGACGCCGGTAGACATCCGGCGTGCTCAGGTAGTCGCTTTGTGTGGCTGCGTCGGGAAGGACGCGCATGATTTCGCGGTCGATGTCGGACATTGAACGATAGTCGCGTGAGTGGATGATCCCGGGTTTATCGGCATTATTTGCTGCTTTCTTGAGCGTGGCTTGAACGCCCGTGCGCTGCACGAGATGAGCCGGCAGACCGGATGACGCGTCGAGACGCGCGCGCCTCGACGCAAGCATGCTTCGTCAGTCTCGATCGAGCGCAGCGTCGATGAGCGAGAGCACGTCGAGCGCACTGCCTCGTAGACCAACGCCCTCACCCATTACGTCGCTTTCGTCGAGATTGATGCGAATCAGCGGACCGCGTACCGACTCCGCGAACATGCGCACGCTCGGCACGGCCGTGCCCGCGCCTAGCTCGATCACGACGGGCCGTTGCACGGCACGCAGCCAGATGCGCAGCCGTTCCCACTGCGCCGACGTGCGCGTTTCGACCCAGTGGCTATCGTCGAACAACAGAAAGTTCGGCCGCGCGAGTTGGCCACATTGCAGACAGCGCGGCAGAGCAGGGACAGTGAGCGTGTCGACGTCATCCATGAGTCCGCCCGACGCCCAGATCGCATCGTTGCACGGCTCGCCGCACTGCATGAAATTGAGCGTGCCATGACACTCCAGCACGCGCGACTCGTCGTAGCCCGCCACCTGAAAATGGCCGTCGACGTTGCTCGTAAAGACGAAGGCGCCGTGACGCGTGCGCTCGGCCCAGCGCTTGAGCATCGCGTAGCCTGCGTGGGGCGTGCATTGTCGGCAGACCTGCAGCGCCCGTCCGTAGAATTGCCACGCATCGACTGGCTTCTCCACGAAGCAGTCGCCCTGCGTGAGCGAGCCGACGTCCCGCTCCGTCATGCCCGCGGGCAGCAGCGCAGTCCACAAGCCGCCCGTGCCGCGAAAATCAGGCAGGCCGGAGTCCACGCTCATGCCCGCGCCGGCTGCGATCACGATGCCGTCTGCGCTGCGAATCCAGTCTGCGGCGCGTTGAATGTCGGCGTTATCGATCATGGTCTTGTTCTCGTCACAGTCAGAAATCTTCAGCCCAGCGGTCCCAGAAGCCCGGTTCATCGTGATGCGCATTCTTTTGCGCGTACTCAAGATCGATCACGAGGAAGCGCATGTGCGGCATGCGCAGCGAGCCGTCGGGGTACTCGAGGAACGCTTCGAGCGCGCGATACGCCGCATTGTCGGAATCGAACGGCACGTCGATATAGATCGAGCCGCGATAGCTCCTCATCACCGTCTCGCTGGCGACTTCGCCGCACGGCTCCCATGCATAGCCATGCGCGTCGAGCCATTCGATGATCGCGGACCGCGCGGGATGCACGTCCCAGTGAAAAGGCGAACGTTCGCGGTTCGGGTCGTCGAAGAACGTTACAAAAAGCGCATCGCGCTGCTTTCGACGCGCGATCGCGTCGATGTGCTGGATGGTTTGCGGCATGGGCGTCCAGGGTGTTTGATGGGTGGCACGCATCGTCGCACGTGGCCGGGACATGTCATGTCCCGGCCAGAGACTTCATCAAGCGGAGTCGAACCCCGCCGACAGCCCGCTCGCGCGCAGCACTTGCGCGCCCACCGCCCGCTCGATCAGCGATATGCCGCCCGCGCTGGCAAGCGTCAGGAATTGTCGGGCGCGCGTGATCCCCGTATAAACGAGTTCACGTGTCAGTACGGGGCTCATCGTATCCGGCAGCACGAGCGCGACATGGGTGAACTCGGAACCCTGCGATTTGTGCACAGTCAGCGCAAACACGGTTTCGACCGCGTGCAGGCGGCTCGGCAGCGCCCATTTGATGCGGCGCGAACCATCACCGGCCGCAAACGCCACACGCAAACTCCAGCCACCATAGGGCGCAGGCAGCGCGAGCGTAATGCCGATATCGCCGTTCATCAGGCCCAGTTCATAATCATTGCGCGTCACGAGCACGGGGCGCCCGAGATACCACTCGCCCGTCGCCGTGACGAGGCGCTCTTCCTGGAGCAGTCGCGCCACGCGCCGGTTCAATCCTTCGACGCCCCACGCGCCGCGCCGCAGCGCGCACAACAGCTGGAACTCGCCGTGCGCGGCGAGTACGTCGGTCGCCCATGCATCGAATGCCAGTTGTTCGGAGCCGTGTGCCGGCTGTCCGTCACGCAGTCTCTGCAGGTAATGTCGGTAGCCCCGGCGCGTGCTGGTTTCGCCGTTCACCTGCCCGTCCACGACGAGTGCCTTGAACGCCGCGTCGCCCTTCTCCGTGCATTCGAGCAGCGCAAGGTCCGCGTGGTTGCTGGCCCACACGTCGGCAACCTTGTGCGGCTCGCCGCTGTTGACGGCCTCGGCCAATTGCCCAATGCCACTTTCGGCGGAGAAGCGATGGCTGAAACGCAGCATCGCAATCGCCTGGTCGAGCGCGCTACCACCATCGTCGACGAGACGGGGCACGATGCGCTCGCCCGTCGCCTCCTCCAGCCACGTCTGTGTTGCACGCGTGTAGTGTCCGTCGCTGGCGCGGCGGCACAGTTCACCGAGGACGGCGCCCGCTTCCACCGAGGCCAGCTGGTCCTTGTCGCCCAGCAGAATCAGGCGGGCCCGTGCAGGCAGCGCATCGAGCACGGCGTTCATCATTTCCAGGTCGACCATCGATCCTTCGTCGATCACCAGAACGTCGAGCGCGAGCGGATTGCCCGCGTGATGACGGAAGCGCCGCGTGTCGGGCCGCGTGCCGAGCAGTCGATGCAGCGTGGTGACGGCGACGGGGATCGCTGCGCGGATCGTTTCGCCGTTGGCGAAGCCGTCAAGCGGCAGACGCTCGACGGCATTCGCAATCGATTCGTTAAGCCGTGCCGCCGCCTTGCCCGTCGGTGCGGCGAGCCTGATGCGCAACGGCTTGCCGTCCACGCCCGTGAGCGCCAGCGATTGCAGCAACGCGAGCAGCTTGACCACGGTCGTCGTCTTGCCCGTACCCGGGCCGCCCGTCACGATGCTGAATGCGCTGCGCGCAGCGAGCGCGCACGCCAGCTTCTGCCAATCGGTGCGCGCATCGTCCTGTGCCTGTGCCGGTCTCGGTGCCGGGGGAAACAGCGTGCCCAGCGCGTGCTGCAAGCTGCCGATATCCAATGCGCCTTCCAGTTCGACCGACGCTGCGAGCCGCTGGCCAATCGCGCGGCACACGTTCCGCTCGTATTGCCAGTAGCGTCGCAGGTAAAGCCGCGTACCCACGAGTACCAGCGGCGTGCTGCCCTCGCCATCGCCAACCAGCGAAGGATCGTCGAGGGCCGCCCGCCAGCGCTCCACCGTGACGCCGGCCAGCACTTTCGACGGCGGCACGACGTCTTTTTCGGCATCGTCGTCGGTGCGTACGCTCAGTCCATCGGGCGGCAGCGACAGTGCGAAGGCGGGGTCGCGAAGCGTCGCGACGAGATCGAGACAGGCATGGCCACGTCCGAGCTGATGGCTCGCGAGCGCCGCAGCGAGGATCAAAAGTGCGTGCGCATGTGGCACTTCACGCGCGAGAAAGCGCGCGAACGCGGCATCGACTTCGCGCAACCAGCCGCGCTCGACCCAGTCCGCCAGCAGATGCCCCATCCGCTCGCGATCATCCGTACTGCGAGACGTCGCGACAGTGTTTTCAGCCAGTAGCGTGCTCACGCAGCCTCCTTGTCGGCGAGCTGGACGTCGCCCGTAAACAGATCATCGAGCCGTTCGATCAATTCGCGCGGCGGACGCTCGGCATGAATGCCTTGCGTCGATGCGTTCAGCCCGCGCAGGAACAGATAGACTGCGCCACCCACGTGCGTGTCGTAGTCGTAGTCGGGCAGCCGCGCCTTGAGCAGCCGATGCAATGCGAGCAGATACAGCACGTATTGCAGGTCATAGCGCGACCGCAGGATTTGCGCGCGAATGCGCTCCGCCGTGTAGGCGGCGTCATCGGCGCCGAGCCAGTTCGACTTGTAGTCGGCGACGTAGTAGCGGCCGTCGTGTTCGAACACGAGATCCATGAAGCCCTTGAGCATGCCGTTGAGCTGCGCAGGTTCGATCGCGGCGCGTTCGATGCCGCCGACCGTGTGCTCGCTGACGAGTCGATCAAGCGCCGCAGTGTCGACATGATGCGCGGCGAGCCAGAACTCCATTTCGCCGATCGACGCGTGCAAGTCCGAAAGCCTGATCGATGTCGGATGGATACCGTGAGCCGCCTTCAGCAGCAGCGGCGTCGTGACGATCTGCACGATCCATTGCGTCAACGGTTCGATCCAGCGTTCCCAGCCGCGCACGCTGCAACGGCGCGCAACTACTTCGCGCAATGGCCGCACGTCCGCCGCCACTTGCGCGAAGCCATGCTGCGCGGCCCATTCGAGCAGGTCGTGCAGAAAACTGCCCTCGTCGGAACCGCGCGGAAAGTCGTGCAGCACGGACGCGTTGCGATCCGCCGATGCCCGGCGCGGCGCTTGCACGGGCAATGGGGCATCGCCCTGGTCGATCTCGGACTCGGCGTCGCGCGCCTCGATGAAACCTTCTTCGCGCGGTGTATCCGGCGCGGCGTGCACGCCGTGGCTCATCTTCTTGAGGCTTGAATAGCTCGCGACCGACCACGGCTCGCGCAATACGCGCACCGACGCACGCGCCTCGCCCCGTTGCGACACCTCGTTTCGAAGCGCGAGACGGTCGTCGCGGGGATCGGGCGCGGGCGCAACAGCGATGTCGTCCGCCTGTCCGAGGGCGTCACCGAGACACTTTTCGAGTCCGCCCGGCGCCAGCATCTTCGCGCCGCTGAGCAGATACCCGATCGCGCTGCGCTCCAACTCCTTCAGCTCCGCGATGCCGATCCATGTCGCGTAGCAGGCGCGCGTGAGCGCCACGTAAAGCTTGCGCAAATCTTCGCCGAGCCGTTCGCGGTCGACCTGTTCCAGCACGCCACCGTCATCGGCGAGCGCGACCTGCAAGCTGCCTTGCGCATCGTGCCATTTGAACGGCACGTCTTTCGCGTCGGCGGGACGGTACGCGCAGATGAACGGCAGGAACACGAGCGGATATTCAAGACCTTTCGATTTGTGAATGGTCACCACCTTCACGAGATCGCCGTCGCTCTCCAGACGGAGTTGCCGCGCGTCGCCGCCGCCATTGCCGTCCGCCGCCGCTTTGCGCTGTTCGACCAGATAGCGGATCAGGCCATGTTCGCCTTCGATCATCGTGCTCGCCTGCTGCAGCAGTTCGGCCAGATGCAGCAGGTCGGTCAGGATGCGTTCGCCGCCCTGCACGCGTTGCGTGCCGCCGGTGCGCAGGCCAAGCAGGCGGGCGGGCACGCTGAAATCGTTCAGCAGGCGGCGCAGCATCGGCAGCACGCCCTGGCGCCGCCAGCACTCGCGATAGCCACGGAACTGCAGCACGCACGCTTCCCACGCGATTTCGTCGCCGTGGTATGCGTCCAGCTGCGCCCAGCCGAGTCCGAGTGTCTGGGTGGCGAGCGCGGTGCGCACGAGCCTTCCATCGTCGGGTTCCGCGCAGGCCGCGAGCCAATGCTGCAGTTCAGCCGCCTGCGGACTCTCGAACACGGAGTCCTTGTCGGACAGATAGACCGTGCGCACATTGCGCTTTGCAAGCGCCTTGCGAATCGCGTCGGCCTCGATGCGGTTATTGACAAGCACGGCGATGTCGGCGGGACGTAGCGGCTTCAGCGCTGCTGCACGACCCGCCGTGCCAAACCCGGCGCGCCCTTGCTGGCCGAGATCGAGCAGACGCACCATCTCCGTCGCGCAGCTCTGCGCCATGCGGTCGATATAGGCGGTCTTGCTGAGCGGCTTGCCGTCGTCGGACGGGGGTAGCCACCATGCCGTCAGTGCACGCGGGACTGCGCCATCGACGACGAATGCATCGTCGCGGCCTTTCGCGTTCACTGGAGCGAATGGGACGGGATTACCCTCCTCCTGCCGGAAGAGAAACGCGCCCTTGCCCTCTTCACGCTGCTCGGCGACGTTGAAGCAATGATTCGTTGCCGCGACCATCTCGCGTGTCGAGCGGAAATTCGTCGCGAGCGTGTAGAGCCGCGTGCCGCACGAGCGGCGCGCGGCAAGGTAGGTGAAGATGTCCGCGCCGCGGAACGCATAGATCGCCTGCTTCGGATCGCCGATCAGGATGAGCGCGTTGCTGGCGTCCGTCTGAGTTGCATCGCCGGCCTGCCGGTAGACGGCATCGAAGATGCGGTACTGGACGGGATCGGTGTCCTGAAACTCGTCGATCAGCGCCACAGGGAACTGCTTGCGGACGATCTCGGCCAGACGCTCGCCGTTCGCGCCTTGCAAAGCGGCGTCGAGACGCGTCAGAAGATCGTCGAAGCCCATCTGCGCGCGCCGTGCCTGTTCTGCCGCGAAGCGCTCCGCCACCCAGCGGGCTGCGTGCGACAGCAGGTCGTCGCGCGCGTCCGGCAATGCGGCAAGCTCGGCACGCAAGGTCGCAAGCGCTTTAAATCCCGGATGCGAAGGCGGCGTGCCGTGCTGGCAATGTTGCGCAAGTTCCTTCGGCGTCAACCGGTTCCACGCGGTATCGGTGAGAGACGGCGATGCCTTCTGCGGATCGCCAGCCCATGCAGCGAGTTCGTTCAGCCAGCGTTCACAGTTGGCCTTGCCGAACGCCGTCCCGACATATTGCTTGCTCGCGCGTGCGGCATCCAGCAACGCCTTCATTTCGGCCGGCCACGTATTCCACGGCGCCTTCAATGCAGCCAGTCGTCGATCGGCCTCATCGCGCGCCGTCTTCAGCGCATCGACGGGTGCCGGAGCATCGGCCAGCAACGGCGCGACATCGATCAGATTGCGCAGCTTCTTCTGCAACTCCGGCGGGCCTTTTGCCCACTCGCTGGCGGTGGCCGCATCCGCGGCACAAAGCGGGGCCATGAACGTGCGCCAGTAGTCCCGCACGACTTCAGCAAGCAACTCGCTTTGGTCGGTTTCGAGCGTCTGCGTAAACAGACTGTCGCTGTCGAATGCATGTTCGCGCAGCATCCGGTTACACCACGCATGAATGGTCGACACGGCCGCTTCATCCATCCACTCGGCTGCGAGTTGCAAGCGGCGCGCGCAAGCCGGCCATTGCTGCGGCGGGTAATCGTCGCGCAGTGCGTGCAGCAGATCGATCTTGCCGGGCGGAAGCGGCTCGACACCTCGCGGATCGGCCTGAAAATACCCGGCCGCTTCCGTCAGTCGCGCGCGGATGCGGTCGCGCAGTTCCTTCGTCGCGGCATCGGTGAAGGTGACGACGAGAATCTCGGGCGGTGTCAACGGCCGCGCGCACCCGTTCGACGGATCGTGTCCGAGCACCAGCCGCACATAGAGCATTGCGATCGTAAAGGTCTTGCCGGTGCCCGCGCTCGCCTCGATCAGACTGCGGCCCGACAGCGCGAAGCGCAGCGGGTCGAGCGGTTGCGGCGCGTGCATCACGCTTGCCGGAAGGTTGGGCGCGTTCATTCATCAGCTCCTGCGTTTTTCTTCACTGCGTCGATCAGCGGCTTGAGTAGCGTGTCGGCAAGTAGCGCAAACTCCCCGCTCGCGGACAAGCCATCGAAATCCGGGTACTCCCGTCGCAAGCTCGCGCTCTTCTCTACCTCGCCTGTCACGAAACCGCCGCCGTCGCCTTCATATTTCCGGCGCGCGGCGTTGCGCGCATCAGTCATGTCCCGCGGCGGCTCTGCGTCGCGGCGCGGCGCGCCGCCCGCAAAGATCCACTCGAAACCCGACTCCACTGCAAGCGGCAACGGCCTGCGCATTCCTTCTTCGCACGCGCGCAGCAACGTGCCCAGACAGGCGGCTGCCTGGCCCTCTTTCAGCGGCGGGATTTCGACCGTCCCTTTCTTGCTCACGATCACGGTCGACACCTCCCGGCCATCGAGGTTCGCCGCAAGATGCTGCACCCACGGCCCGATGAGCTTCGAATAGCGGTAGCGCCGGGTGCGTCCCTCGACGAGCTCGCTGGTTTCGAGCAACACGCGTGCGAGCTTGCCATCGTTATCGGCACGCCAATTGCCGAGCCAGTCGGCGACGGCCAGTTGCCCGTGCTCGCCTGAGACCGCGAATCCGATCGCCTGCTCGCGTTCGCCGACGACCGGCCACCGAGCGAGTTGCGCCCGGTACGCTTCGATCAGCTTGTCCATCGGCTCGATCAGTCTGTCGCTCGCGAGATCGCCGAATCCGCCCGCGGCCACGTCGCCGCGTCGCCGGATGACGGCAAGGTGCGCGTCCCGCGCCGCGACCAGTGCGGCGTCGTCGGCGTTTTCACGCGCTTGCGCGGCCTGCGCGCCGATCAGTTCGTCCTGCAGCTTCCAGGTGTCGAGCGCATCGAGTTCGAACGGCTCCTGATCGTCGCTGGCCGTTTCCTGGATATCCAGCGCGACGCGCAGGCGCTGCGACAGAAACGCCTTGACGGGGTTGCGCAGGAAGTCGGCGACTGCGCGCAGCGATAGTGGCTCGTCGCGCAAGACAGCATCAAGCGGCGCGTCAGGCGCAGTCGTTTCGGATGGCACCTTGCGCCATTCGGCGGCATACGTGAAGAGCCGCGACTCATCAACGTCCGTATTCGCAGAAAAATACTCGGCGCTGAACGGCTGCAAGCGATGCACCACCGTCAACGCATCGACGAGCGCATGACGCTTATCGGCGGGTGGATCGTCGAGCTGCCAGCCCGAAACGAGATGGTCGCGCAACTGGCCGATCAGCACGGACGGTGGCCGATCGCTGTTGTCGTTGATGCTGCGCCCGACCCACGACACGTGCAGATGATCGCGCGCCGACAGCAGCGCTTCGAGCAGCAGATAACGATCGTCCTCGCGGCGCGAACGGTCGCCGGGCCGGTAGTAGCCGCGCATCAGGTCGAAATCCATCGGCACGCGCGCGCGAGGATAGTCGCCGTCGTTCATGCCGAGCAGACAGACCCGGCGGAACGGAATCGCGCGCATCGGCATCAGCGTCGCGAACGTCACCGAGCCTGCGAAAAAGCGCTGTGCGAGCCCCGCGTCGTCGAGCTGGCTCAGCCAGTAGTCGCCGACGACGGAGAGCGGCAACGTGTCGTCAAGTCCCGCCTCCGCGCAGGCATCGAGCCATGTGTGCAGAATGTTGTCGAGGCGCGCAAGCGTGTAGGCATCGTTGCCGTCGTCGGCGCTGAAAAACGCCTGCTTCAGTGCGCGCAGGCGCTCGCACCATACGATGGGCGTCGCCGGCTCGCTCATCGTGCGCCAGGCGTGGTCGAGTTCGTCGATCAGACGGACGATCGGACCCAGCAGCGCGGCGTCGAGTCCGCCCACTTCACCGAATGGCTCGATGTCGCCCCACGCGTCCGTTTCGCCGCCCACCGCATAGCCGAGCAACATCCGGCGCAGGCCGAACAGCCAGGTATGCGGCGCCGCCGCGTTGTCGTCGCGCGGCAAGCCGAGACTCGCACGATGCTCGGCGTGCAGGCCCCAGCGCACGTTCGCGCCGCGCATCCACGCACGCAGCGTGGGAAGATCGCTCTCGTCGATAGCGAAACGGCGGCGCAGCGCCGGGACGTCGAGCAGATCGAGCAGATCGCTCACCGTCAAACGCGAATGCTGCAAGCTGAGCAGCCTTTCGAACGCACCGACGAGCGGGTCCGCCTTGCGTTGTCCACGGTCGGCGACGCTGAACGGAATGTAGCGCGGATCGTCACGGTCGAGCAGCCCGAATACGGCCTGGATGTGCGGCGCGTAGGCGTCGATATCCGGCACCATCACGATGATGTCGCGAGGCCGCAAGGTCGGATCGGCGTTGAACGCAGCGAGCAGCTGGTCGTGCAGGATTTCGACTTCACGCTGCGCGCTGTGGGCGATGTGAAAGCGGATCGACTCGTCCGTTGCGGGATCGACGGGCGGCCATTCCGTCCTTGTCTCGCGCAGCGGGCGTAAATCGCGGATATCGTCCTGAAGCTGTTGCAGCAAGGTCGCCGCATCGCGCTCCTCGAACAGGTCGATGCGCTGCCCGATGCCGGTGAACTGCGGGCTATAGCGCTCGCGCGCTTCGGCGCTGTCGAACTCGTCCAGCAGCCCGATGAAGTCGCGTCCCTGCTTGCCCCACGACGCGAGCAACGGATGCGCATGCAGATGCAGTTCTTCCGCAAGCAGTTCGGCAGGCGCGCCTTCGCGGCGCTGTTGCCGCGAATGTTGCGCACGCAGCAGTTCCTTGTCGGGCACGATGTCGGCCCAGTAGTGCGCGCACGGATTCGGCACGCACATCAGCACCTGGGTCCAGCGCGCGATGGCCGCGAGTGCTTCGAGCGACTGGCGCGGCAGGCTGGAGATGCCGAATACGATCACGCGACGCGGCAAGCCGGGCGGGCACAAGTCGCTGTCCCATGCATTGACTCGCGCGAGGAAGGCCTCGTGAACGGCGGCGCGTCCGCCATTCGATGTAACGTCCGGCGCTGCGGCAGCATCCGCCGAATGCGCAACGTCCGCGACGAGTTCACGCCACAGCGCCGCTTGCCAGCGCTGTTCATCGGGCAACGGATGGGCATCGCCGCGCGCGTCGAGCACGATGTCGTCGCCTCTCGCCCAGCAGGCGAGCCAGTCCGAGCGATACATCTGGTACTGGTCGAACAGGTCGGCGATCCGCTCGGCGAGCTGAAAGCGCTTGCGGCGGTCGTCGTCGTGACTGATGAAACGGCGTAAGGGCTCGAACGCAGGAAGCTCGATGAGCGAAGGCAGCACGCGCATCAACCGCCAGACAAGCCGCGATTCGTCGAACGGCGACACCTCGGCCACTGACGACTTGCCCAGCACCGCGCGATACGCCTGCCAGATGAAGGTCGAAGGCAGCGAAATGTCCAGCGCAGCGGCAATCCCGCAGCCACCGGAATCCGTTGCCGGATCACGGTCGGCGGCAAGTGCGAGCTTGAGCCATTGAGCAATGCCGTTGCTCTGCACGAGGATCGTTTCGTTCTCGAGTGGCGCGAGCGGATAACGCTTCATCCATTCGACAAGCAGATCGCGTAGGCGCTCGGACCGATTGCCGTGAATCAGCATCAGCCCCGGAGAGATGGAATTCGTGGTCAAGTAAGACTCCATGAACGCGCGAAAACGGAAGCGGCGCGCGTAGACAGCACGCGCCGGTTTTCCGTTCGCGCGATGCGCGTGGTCGTGAGTTGAATGGCGGGAAGCACGTCGGCGGAAGCGATCGAACCTGTGCTGGTTAGCGGTTTGGCGCGCCGGACGCCTGATTGAGCGCGTGGTCGAGCGCAATCAGTGTCTCGAGCGCGCCGCCCTGAATGCCGATGCCGTTCGCCGGATCGATTTGTGGTTCGCGCAGATTGATGCGGATGACGCGCGGCCCGTGACGCTCGCTGAAACGACGGATGGTCGGCAAGGCCGTGCCCGCGCCGAGTTCCACCGTCACCAGCCGGCCGGCGGACCCGATCCAGTGCTGCAAGCGTGCTTCCTGTGCGTCGGTGCGCCGCGACAGCCAGGCGGCATCGTAGAACATCAACACATTGGGACGCGCGATGCCGCCGCAGTCCGGGCAGCGCGGCAGCGGCCCGATCAGACGGCACGTCTCCTCGTCGACCTGCGGCTCGAAACCCGTTGCCGGCCAGATGCGGGAGCAACACGGCAATGCGCATTGCATGTGGTGAATGGAGCCGTGGCACTCGGAAACGGCCTGCTCCGCGAACCCCGCGCGTTGAAACTGGCCGTCGACATTGCTGGTCCGGACAAACGCACCGTGCGGCATGCGTTGCGCCCAGCGTTGAAGGATTGCGAAACCGGCGTGAGGCACGATCTCGCGATAAAGCTTCAGGCGATGCCCATAAAATCCCCACGCAAGCGCGGGGTCTTCCAGAAACGAGGCGGGATTGGCGATCGATTCAAAACCGATCTGCGCAGCGCCCAGCGCCGGGTACGCCCGCCAGAGGCCTTCGTTGCCGCGAAAATCAGGCAACCCCGAATCCACGCCGATCCCCGCCCCCGCTGTCACGAGCAGTCCATCCGCATCGCGCAGCCAGGCGGCGGCCTGCTCGATTGCCCGCTGTTGATCTTTCATCCCGTACGGCCCTCGTTCTTCTGTATGCCTGTCGGCTTTGGTCTGTGTCGTCGTTATGTCAATTTGCGCACGCGCACGCCGCTAAAACCTTGTGCGCGAGCGGCCGCTGAAACGATCCAGCAACCACCTGGCCAAAGCGCCCGGACTGTCGAACGGCCGCGCCGGCCTGATCTCCAGATCTTCACTCCCACACGCCTCACATGCACCGAGGATCAGCAGCACGTCGCTGTGCGGTCGATAAACCCGGTGCCAACCGCAGGCGCGGCAGGTCAACTTCATCGGAGGTGCTGGAATCGGCATGGAGCGAACGTGTACTGGAATGAAAACGGCGAGGCCGGTGCGTTAGAGGCTCACGCTGCGCCCGACGCGGCATTCTGCGCGTCGCGGCGTACCTTTTCAATGTACTTGCCAAGCGCAACCGTCGACAGGATGCCGGTGGCGAAAACGATGGCAAATGCCGCAAGGCTTTCGAGGGGCGAATTGTTGTTCAACATGTTGAGTCCTCTCAGGTGAATACAGCGAGTCTGTGTATCCAATGCCACCGTGCGCATGGATTCACTTGTACAGTTTGCATCGCGCTTGGGACAGGCGACGTCCCGATTACACGCGCGGTCGCCATGCATCCACCATGGCAATTACGGCACCTGCTCTGCTTTCTTTAAGCATTCGCTGACGATCTGTGCCAGGCAATGTCCACGCGCAAGTCGCGGCTATTTGACTGCGCGCCAGATCAATGCCGAAAGCTGATTGCCCGTCCCAAGAATCCGGTAAGAAGGGTCGCGGGTTTGATCGGTCCGGGGATCGTATTCGCCAAGCCGGTTGTAACGCGCGTCGCGCGCAATCTGTTTGCCGTTTGAATCGGTCTCGATTGAGCCGATGATGTGATAGTGGTCGTCGCGCAGATATTCAGTGGCCATTCGTGTTCCCCGTAGTGTCTGTCTGATGTGCATTCCGCACCGACGACACGATAGATGCGCATTAGGACAATTCGCGTCCCGATGGTCACGGCAAGAAGCGGGAACCCTTGGTCCGAAGCGAAAACGTTTGCGTATCGAGATTCGCTTTACAACCGGATATCGGCTCAGGAAAAAACGAAAGCGGCACGGCGCACCGGAGTTCTGGCGCGCCGTACCGCAAGCAACAACGAGTACTCAATGTTATTCGGCAGACTAAAAAAGCATTAGCCCAGATATCGCACGTTCGCAGAGCCGCCAAACACCTCGTTGACGATTTCGACCAGGTGATCGTGATGGCTGAGAAAAATCACCTGCATGCGCGTGGCCAGCCCCGCCAGCACGCGAAGCCCGGCCTTCGCCCGCTTGTCGTCGAAGTTGATGAACAGGTCATCGGCGACGAAGGGCAACGCTACGCCACGCTCGCAATGCAATTCGAGCGCGGCGAGGCGCAATGCCAGATAGAGCTGATCGCGCGTCCCTTCGCTCATGCCGGTGATTTCCACACGCTCGCCGCCCGGACGTAGTGCGGCCAGTGCCAGCGGTCGCCGGTCGTAATCGACGGAGAGACGCTCGAACGCACCCAGCGTCAATTCAGAAAAGATCGCGCTCGCGCGCGCCAGCATCGGACCTTGGCGGCGCTCGCGGTACCGGTCGACAGCCCAGCGCAGCATGGTCGACGCCGTCTCGACCTTGATGAAGCGTTCGGCCGCCTCGGCCATGGAAGCGAGCGCCTCCTGGCGTTTTGCCTCGGCAATCGCCGCATTCGCGCCGCCGGAGATCGCCGCCAGCCGCTGACGCGCTTCGGCCAGCGCGGTCGCCATTTCCGCACGCGCGTGGACCGAATCGCTCAACGCGGCGCCCACGCTTAGCAGATCGGCCTGGACCGCCTGCGGATCGGTCCCGTCGACTTCCTCCGCAAGTTGATCGATGCTCAATCCGTCGCCATCGTTCACGAGATTTGTATGCGCCTGTTCAATGGCTGCCACGAGTTCGCGCCTGCGGTCGGAACGCGCGATGAGCGGACGCAGCAGGTCAGGCGTGTCGACGGCCGTCAGCGCGTAGAGTGGACGCAGCTGCGCCGCAGCCTCTTCGACCTCGGCACGAGCGAGACGAACGCGCTCCGATACATCCGCCAGTTCATGGTTCAGACGCTGCGATTCGGCCTCCACCGCGCGCGCAGACGACAGACGTCGCGAGAGTTCGACCGACATGGCCTTTGCGTCCGCTTCTTCAGGCATCGGCACACCAAACTGGGCCGCGAGCCTGCCCGCGTCCGACGAGAAGCTCGCCAGGGCGGCGCGCATCGGACCGATCTGCGTGTCGCGAATCGAGGCGATCTGATCGAGCTGTTCGCGAACCGTTCTTGCGATGCCGAGTGCAGCCTCGGTCACGACATCCGCGCCGGCAACAGCCGACAGGCCCGCTTTCGCCAGGGCAGCAGCCCACTGCTCCTTCCAGAGCCGGTGTGCATCGCCATGAATGTCCGCCTCACGACCCAAGGTCGCAACGTCGATCTGAGCGGCTTCTATCTGCCCGGCGAGAAGGTGCCGCGTCGTCGCAGCCTGCTTGCGCTCGCTCACATGGCTCTCGGCCATTGCGCACAAGCCTTCGAGGTCGGCAGGCAACGAGCCGCTCAGTCCCCCCTGAGCGAGAGAACCGGCGAGTCTTGTGCGACACGCTTCAACTTCCGCGCGTTCTCGCTCGAACTCATCCGTGCACTTTTCGACCGTCGCGGCGGCGCGCAACGTGTCCTCGCGGCGCGTCATCCACGAAGCGATATCGTCGAGCGCCATGCCCGTCAATTCCTGTTCGGATACGATTGACGTCCAGGCCGTGTCTAAGCGCGCGAGGGCCTGTTCTGCTTCAGTAACGCGCTGATCATGGCGCGCCACCGCCTCCCTCGCTTCGAGAACCCGCTGTTTCAGATTCGACAGTTCCGACGCTTGCGTGACGGAGTCGACCTGCTGGTCGGACAGGTTATCCGCTGCGTTCACGGATGCTTCGAATTCCGGCGCGCCGAGGGCAACCGACACCGCGCCATCCCTGATCGCTACCCACGCCACGTCGCGAACATCGCGCGCTTGCTGGACGAGTTCAGCCGTGACGATCTGATTGGCCTGCTCGAATGCATCGTGTTCTGCAACTACGAGCGCTTCGCTCTCGCGTGCTTCGTCGCGGCGGTCACGCGCGCGCATCAGACGCGAGACAAGCTCATCGCGCTCCGCGCGCAATGACGCGACACGCTCCGCCGAAGGCAGGGTCATCGACTTCAACGCCGGCAACGGACGACTCCATTTGCCCAGCGCCGCGAGACTCGCGTCCAGCGTGCGCTGCGCGTCGGCGGCGGCATCTTGCAGCCGGCGCTGTGCAGAGGTGTTTTCCCCATACCGCCGTCCGGCGCGCAGCGCGGCCTGGACTCCTTCGGGAACGTCGCCGTCCGGCAGGCTCTCAAGCTTGCGTCCGAGGTCGGCGATGTCCGCGAGCTTCTTCTGTATCGCCTGCTGCGCATTGACGACCGACTGCTCGAGCTTGCCGCGCTCGCGCATCAGGCTCTCGACCGTCTGCAGCGCGAGCGCCGAGGGCACGCAGTTGCGCGCCGCCGCTTCGTCCCGGCGCCATTCGAGTTGCGTACATGCATCGGCGACCTGACGCACGAGCATTGCGACCTGCTGTTCAAGGCGGGCGATGTCCGCTTCGTGGTCACCGCAGCGATGGCGCGCGCTTTCGAGCGCTTCGACGTCGCTCTGGAACGCCAGTGCGACGTGATCCACTTCCGCGCTTTCCAGCGCGCCTTGCAGTTCGCCGACACGTCGCAGATGGATTTCCAGCGCACTTTGCGCGGCGGCCAGTTTGCTCAACGCGCCTTGCAGGGTTGCGTCGGCATCGTCCGGCAGGTCGATCACCTCGCCCAACGCGCCCAGTTCAGCGGTTTTTTCCCGCCACACGGCCAGATGGTGCGCGACGCGGCGAATGCGCTCAAGGCGGCTGCGCTTCAGTTCCAGTTCACCGTGACGGCGTTCAGCGGACTCCTTTCCTTCCTGCGCTTCGTCAACGGCCTCCTGCGCCGCCCGCCACGCGGATGTCCGCACCGCCGCGGCTCGCAGTTCGGCGCTCGCTTCGTCCAGTTGCTTCTGTCCGACGTAGTAGGCGCGCTCGCCCGATTTGCGTTTGCTCCATAAGCGATCCGCCTCGTCCGCAAGCCGCTCCCGCACAGGTCCGAGACTGGAGATGCCCGCCGCCGACTGGAACAACACCTGTCCCACGTCGCTCGACGCGTCCAGAATGCCCTGCCCGCCCTTGACCAGCGCCGTGTGATCGAGACAGAACATCTGCTCGAAAAACGCCTTGTCGGACGTACCGAGAAATGGCGCGAGCGCGTCGCCCGCGAGCGGCTCGCCCGTCGGCGCGGCCAAGGACGCTTTCCTCGCCTTCGACCGATGAAATGCCAGCGACTGATCCGAATGCTCGATCATCGCGCCAAGCCGCAACTCGTTCTGCGGATGGATGAAATCGAGCGGCGAGCTGTGCGGCATCCCGAACAGCAATTCGGTGATCGCCGTCTTGATAGTGGACTTGCCGGCTTCGTTGGGTCCGACCAGAAAATGAAAATCGTGCGACGAGCGGGGAAATCCGACCGCTTCGCCGGAGAACTTGCCGTAACGGATCAGTTCGAGCTTGCCAATGCGCATGTTCAGTTCGCCTTTGCCACCTGTTCGACCAGACCTGAGCGCACTTCACGCACCAGCCCCGCCAGATCGCCATTGCGCACGTCAGACAGCGCGGGCACCATTTCCTGCAGCTCGTGAGGCGAATGCGTCGCCAGTCCGATCAGCCGTTCTTTCAGCATCAAGAGAAAGTCTGGATCGGACTCGGCCTCAACGAGCAGGTTGTGTAGATCCGCAATGGCATCCGCGCGATCCAGCACGGAACTGCTATCAGCGGGCGGACTTGTTTCGATGCGCACTTTTTCGAGCCACAGGCGCTCGTGGCTGAGACCCGCGATCTGCGCGAGCACTTCGGCGCGCAGTTGCGGTTCGAGTCCGAACAGGTCGCCATGCGCGGCGCTCGTTCCCGTCACCGTCACGCGCACGGCGTGAGGCACGGTCGTCGACGCTGACGCCGCCAGCGTTTCCAGATGAATGCCGACCGCGCGCGCGACATCGTTGAGCGTCGCGCAGGCCGACGCATCGACTTCCACCGCCTCCCAGCGCAATACATCGACGAAAAGCCGCTCGACGTCGACATCGCCCGAGTCACCGACCGTCACCATCACGGCGCCGCGACGCCCCGTCTCGCGGATATTGCGGCCTTGCAGATTGCCCGGAAAAACCACCGTCGACCGATCCTGCCACATCGCAAACTCGTGCACGTGCCCAAGCGCCCAGTACTGATAGCCCTTGCCATGCAGTTCCGCCAGCGAACACGGCGCATAGCTCGCGTGCGCCGCGTTGCCTTCGAGAGCCGTATGCAGCACGCCGATATTGAAGTAGCCGGACACAGGCGCCGGGTAGCCCGTGACGAGATTCACAGTGGTCTCGCGTTCCTTGAAGCTGTGGCCGTGCAATGCGACCTTCAGCGCGTCGATCCTGAATGTCTCCGCCTTGCGCGTCGAGAAGGTACGGACGTTGTCGGGCAGTTGCAGTTGCTTCGTCATTTCGCTTTCGGCGTCGTGATTGCCGAATAGCACGAACACAGGAATCTCCGCGCGCCGCAGCCGGCCCATCTCCCTGCAGAAAAAGATACCCGTGTTGTGGTCACGCCAGGTGCCGTCGTACAGATCGCCCGCGATCACCACAAAGTCGACTTTTTCGTCGATGGCGGTCGCCACCAGCGATGAGAACGCCTCGCGCGTCGAATTGCGCAGCATCGCCGCGGGCGCGTCCGCATACGCGCTCAGGCCGTGAAGCGGGCTGTCGAGATGAATATCCGCCGCATGGATAAACCGCATGTTCACTCCCCGATTGAACGATGGGTCATCGACGCGCGCACCCATTGGCCCGCCGATGCCGGACGTCGATTCTAAGCGAAACGACAGGCGGGCTGATGCTAGCCCGGCATCGGGACAAATCGCGTCCCGATCACGCGCCCGTGTTCGTTCGAACACGACCCGGGTGAGAGACGCGAAATGTCCCAATGCCGGTCGATCATCTCGTCTCCATGATTGCAGACCGGATTCAGATGCCCGATTTGAGCCAGCAGAAGCAACCACCCGCACGACAGGCATCCATGGAGAGCGCCAGCCCTTACACGATCAAGAACCTCGACGCGGCGATCGCGCATCTGGAACAGGTCGTCCGGTTCGATTGCACGATGCCGGTTTTCGGCCAGGGCTACTGGCACGCGCGCGTGCGCCAGGCATGCCTCACACCCGGCATCACGCACGCGCAGTTGAGGAGATTGCAGCGTCTTCTCGCCATACTGACGGGCAGTTGACCAAAGGTGCAATGCGAACGTTCGGTCCACTCGATCCCAATGCCGATGAACTCCTCCCACAGCGTTTTTTTGAGGAGGATACTCTTGCCGGTGCGTGTTTCGAGCTCTTCAAGGGTCATCTTGCCCGGCAGCGAGTGGTCGTCGTTGCCGATGCCACGCCGCCAGAGTGCGAGCCCGCCATCGCCGCAGAGGACTACGTTGTGTATGGGCGCCAGCCAATCCGACCACTTCGATGCGCCTCTCGACTTTTTCCACTACCGAGACCATGTTCAGAATGCTGTCTAGAAAAATGAGGTCGATTTCCTCACGAATGGACGTTCATGGTCGACTACTAGCCATCATAATGGCGGCTCGGAAGGAGCTACGCACCAAGTCGGTCAGAGCCGACAGTCGCAGATCGGGTGTTGCGCGACGGCTGAGCTTCGCCTTGCTGGCATAAAAAGCAGGCGTCACCAAGTGGCGTTAACGCTTCTCTTTTCCCGGGCCACAAGACAGTTACAGACCTTTAGATCGACGTGCTTGCCGGGTCGAAACGCAAATCTTCTCGTCGGTTAAGGTATATTCCTATGCTCTCACCAGCGTTCACATAGGTATGGTCACTCGAAAAGCACACGTTAGCCGGTCGTCGCCCGTATCGTCGGCGCCGGGGCATTATGTCTATCTGTACCGGGCTAAAGATGGCCAACCTCTCTATGTTGGATACGGAGCGCAGGCTGGACGAGCAAATGCTCATCGGACAGGACGCTCACATAATCAAGGCCTTCAAGAACAGCTCCTGAATAATGCGGGCGTCAGTGTTGAAATTGTCGGTCCGTTCGGAAGCAGGGATGTAGCCTTGATGGTCGAGACAGTTCTGATTTCAGCGTTGCGCTCAACGCATAACGTACATCCAGGGAAGCCACATTGGCGCTTCCGACCGTTCGGGGTACCTCCAAAATATGTTGATCGCAGAGATACGCTACTAGACTATAAAGCACTACTCGACGCCGCAAAGGAAGTCGGTGGGCTGCTGCTGGTCTACGTGAACTCTAGAGACTTTGAAGACGGTCGCAAAGGATATGATTTCGCTAGTCCCCCAAACGACCAGACGATTTTAAGAAGAGTAGATCGCTGGTGGCAACTCGCCAGAAAAGCTATAGATTGGAAAAATGGCACCGAAAAAGGTCCAGCGTACTTGATCGGCCTGTCGGGACCACCCAGTGCCAGATTCATCGTCGCATGCTGCAAGATAGCAGATTGGCGATCATTGGACACGGCTTCGTATTCTCAACAAGGCGGTCTGCTACGGATACCGGTCACCGATAAAGGTGGGCTCGACGCGCTACATCTTCGTGGTGTCGGTGTAGAAGAATCCCCACTCCTGACCTTTGGGAGTTTTCGTCATCAACAATATATTCTTATCCGTGAGGATGGGCAGCGTCGTGGCGGAGTCAAGAAGTCATCGAGATGAGCCACAATCAAAGGGGTCTGGACTTATGTCGAAGTTCCGTATGAAATGTGTCGGCGGGTGGATACACGGTAGGGACTTGCCCCTCGTCTTAAATCAGAAGACCATTTTCTTTGGATGGAACACTGTCTCACCTGAAGGATCCCGGAAAAATATGTACGGCGCCTCTGGACGACAGTTGATGGCGGTCGCATGCCTTATATGGTCCTTGATTCAATTCCACGCAGCGATGTGCCCGTTTTAGCCAAGCCGGTATTAGAGCCGTAGGACTACGCCACACACATCAAGGGACTCTATGGTAGTTGATTCTGATCCGGTTACCGTGCTCGGCTTCGGGCAATTCGGTCGTTTTGTAGCCCGATTGCTTCAGCGACAAGTCTCCGCCACCCTACTTTGTTTCATCCAGTCAGACGAAGCTATCCGGGAAGTCACGAGAATAATTCGAAATGAGGTTGTTATAGTCGTATGCGACGAAAATGAGCCGTTGGCGCTGGAGTTCGCTGCCACACAAACAAGTGAGATGAGAAGCAATGGCAACTACGTTCTCGCGGTTCTTCGCGAACTTAGGTTCGCGGAAGATGGGCACTCCAGTCGAGTTCAAATGGCGGGGATATTCGACGCCCATGTTCGTGTAGCACGTCGCAATAGTGCGAGCTTCAGCGCGGTTGTTGTGACGGACGTCGCCGGAATGTTCAGCAGCGCACAATTGACGAGCGTTGACGTAAGCGATGTACGAAGCGTCTGGACGCCTCGAACTCCTCTTTTGTGCGGGATCGGCTATGGGTCCGGTAAAGACCGTACAAATGATGCAGTGCGAAGGGCGCTGAGCTCGATTTCTGATACTTCTGAATGGTCGTCAACATCGGCTGGTATGTTCGTAATAGTCTCTGGTGGCCGGTCACTGAGACTGTCCGAAACAAGGAAAGTTACCAATCGCGTACGGAGTAT
Organism: Burkholderia sp. E7m39; assembly: GCA_001319865.1. GTDB lineage: Bacteria > Pseudomonadota > Gammaproteobacteria > Burkholderiales > Burkholderiaceae > Paraburkholderia > Paraburkholderia bengalensis. The sequence continues at coordinate 26,976 of BBSL01000256.1, forward strand.
GGATGTAGACGAAAAGGTCCGCTGCTATCTCGGCACGTACTTAGATGACTTTCACGGACATCGTGTTCGAGTAACATTATTGGCCGGCTGCGCGTTGGCTGATTCAAAAACGCCGTTAATATAGGCGCCTTATAAACATTAACTCAACGTGAGCAGGTTCCGCTGGGTCATTACACGACGGCCGTCGGTCCCGGCTCTGTCTATACAGACATGGCGGCCGGTCTCGCCGATCCGCCGCCCGATGCGATGACGCAGCCGGCCGACATCGCCGCCAACACGCTCGAATCGCCGAAAACGGCGAGCATCGCGGAATTGCTGATCAATTGCCGCCTCGAAGACATGCTTTGACTGCAACTCTACAATACGCGGCGATCGGCTCGTGATCGGTTTGCGCCTCGCGCTTGGGGATGACGACACGGCGGGCGTCGCCATCGGCCAAAGCCGGTGTTGAAGTTCGCAGATACTGCTGTGTCCGCTCATCGGTTCTTCTGCCCCCGTCGCTATGCTCGCTGATCGGCCGTTGCAGTCGTTGATGTGCGGGCCAGCGGGAGTCTGCTGAAGGCCACCAACCAGTCCCTCGTCAATCACTTGCCCTACTTAGCGACATGTCACTCTGACTCGCGATTCAAATCGTGAATCAAGTGCTTCATCTCAAACTTCCCATCCGATGACTCCGTGCTCGTCGCGCTAATGCTCACCGATATCAGCCGCACCTTCTGCTATCACGCGCGACCGCGATGGAGTCACAGTGACGCACCGGCGGATGCTCTTCGCTTGACTTCGCGCACAATCGTACATGATGACCATGAAACCTGACCTTCACAGGTAGTGCGTCCAGCTACCCACACGCAACGCCGTCTGCTCGACTAGGCGAAAGGATCAGGCTGCTCAATACTCAAGAGAAAATGTTCGAACTGTTCCTTGTCGTTCTCCCGCATTTTCCCGAGGACGAATTTTGCCAACGTTGCGATTTCCGCATAGTCGATCGGCTGCGCCCCACGATCTATAAACTCCTCAAGGTGAGACAATTCGTTGGTTAACCGCTTGACTAGGGAATCGGTTCCCGCACCATCGCCAAAGAACTTTTCAATTCGCTTGTCGTTGCTTCCGTTCGTCGCATTCGGGTACTTGAAAAAAAGGAAAGCTTCCAGAAATTTTCTCAAGTTGTTGCCAAAATTGTAAAAGCTTTGATAGTGCTTTGCCGAATTATCCGAATTCGAGCAGAAGTAAATCTCACCGAACAAAAAATTAAGTTCCGTTATGTATTTTCTGAAATGGCCAGGCATCAGCGATAGCTGGGTTCCGCCCTCCGTCCGCAGGACCGAGAAATACTCGGTATCTTTTCCCGCCATTTCAAGCCGCTTCAGATATTTGAGAAATTCAAGGTTATGCGTGGATATAAACACCTGTTCAAAGTGAGTCTTCTTCTCTTGACTTGGGCTCGCATCCGCGTCGCCGGCATTCGTCGACTTCATTGGCTTGATGAGAAGCGCATTGATTAAACTGAACACAAAGAAAATGTGATTGCTATCAAGACTCGAAATCGGATCGTCAATATAAACAATAAGAGTTTTCCCCGACGATTCTATATCATTCAATTTCGCCATGAAATAACAGAACGAGATCAGACTGCACTCTCCTTCGCTTAAATTATAGGCGTCTTCGGCCCCTCTCACGATCTTGAATCGATAGGCGGTGGTTGAAGGGTCTTCTTGAGCAACCAAACGCAGACCACCATGACTGAAATAATGTCCGAGGTACTGATTTACTTTCTCGGCACCTCGCCTCTCATCGCGAAGTTGCAATTTTAGTCCTTCAATTCTCTTGTTGAGCGCAGTCCCATCATTTTCAAGAAGTCCCATCCTCTCCCGCGACTTGTTAACCTCGGCGCTAATGTCCTTGATGTTCTTCTGCTCAGCTTCATAATCGATGTCTGCAAGAAACCGTGAAATCTCATGCAGCCGAAGCAGTCGGCGTGCATCCGCCTGGTTACGCGCCAGTGATTCGGTGGATTTGTTATTGAGGTTGACAATTTCGCCGAGGGAAGCAATGCACTCCTGTAATTTCTGGGAGTTGTCGGTTATCGCGATAGGCGGGAGTTCGGCGAAGATGTTCTCCTTCCGAACCTTCAGAACATCTTCAAGCTTCGTCAGCATGTTCTCGTATTCCCGAGCCTGCTGCTCGAGACGAGCAAGCCTCTCTTCGTACTCAGGCAGCAGGGAAGAGTAGAACGCTTTTCGATCAACTTTCGGTATGGCCTTGAGGTTGGTCTTTTCCTGAGACAACCTAGCAAGCAGTGCAGCGATATTGCGGTCGAGTTCCTCTGACTCCTTGTTGAAGTGGTCTCCCAATTTCCGCCACAGAGCAACTGGCAAAAGGCTCCCGCAGAACCCACAAGTCGATCGCTTGTCCTTGTGAAGCTCGATACCCGACTTCACCCAGTTCTGCAACACCGCATCGTTCAGAAGTTCCTGAATCGCGAGACTTGGCTTGATCTTTTTTGTCAGCGTCGCATTGACGATCGTTTGGAGCTGCCCGATTGCCGGTTGGAATGCACGTTTGAAATCAATTGAAGGAAGAGGAGTTTCGCCAAGAAGAGTAATTTTCGCCGATCGATCAGCATCAGAAAGAATGACGGGATTACTCTTCGCGATTTCTGCAATATCCGACCTCAATTTTCTTATATCGTAGTTCGCGTCGCGGTATATCGGATTATGCTTTATTCCGCCAGGACTCTTGTTTGCCTTATCCGTAAGCTTTTTCTCGAGGTTGGCAGCAGCGTCACGCGCGAGTCCTTCCTTTTTTTTGTAATCTTCACGAGCAACATGATATGCAAACCGAAGTCCGGACTCTTTTTCGACCGAACCGATTTGCTCCTCGATCCTGGCGATCTCGGCTTCTATCTCTGCATTCTTTGATCCGAGTACGGCAAATGATGCGATGTGACCATCTTCAGCGCGCAGGAACGAGAGATGCTCGTCAACAAAATCCTTGTTATAGACACGTATTTCATGCGCCTTCAACGGAATCTGGGTATGCGTCACAGTCCCCGAAGAGTGTGTTACCTGAAACTCCGGCGCAGCATATCGCCCGGGTAGGATCCCGGTTTCGAGCGAACGAATGATTCGGGATAGCGTCGTCTTTCCTGAATAGTTTCGACCGAAAATTATATTCAATTTCTTGAATTTCGCCTGATTGCTTCCTTCGTCGCGAATTTGAGACGACCATTTGAAATTCGCGAAGCAGCCGAATTTTTTTATATCGATGTCCTTGATCATGATACTCTGCTTTAAAATTTCAATATTTAATTTAGACTCACGGAAACGACAATACAGGGTCTGCGCGCGACCTAGTAATAAGCGTCCTTCACGCGTCTCCCCACTAAAGATCCTGACTCGTCAGTTGCCAGTCAAGGTGCCGCCTTGCGGCGCTGATAACATCGAAGTAAGTCATAGTCTGGATATCTGGCTCAAGGTTTTGCGTCGGAAAGTCGGCAGCGCAGCCGCCGCCAACGAGAAGAACCTTGATGGGCTTGTGGACATACGCTCCGAGATCGTGACGATAGCTGGTCGCTTGGATATAGTCTTCCCTCTGCAACTGATGCGCGGGTCTCTTAAACTCGATCAGCAGGTACTGGCCGCGCATGTTTTCGCTCAACAGCAAATCGGGACGCTTGTTCGCCCGTTTGCCCGTAAATTTCTGACCGGTAAAGGATCCAACCACCCGCTGAAGCGTCCTGTTTGAGCTGAAAATGCCGTACTCGGCGCCGAAAATCCACAAATTGTTCTCGATTGCTTTATGCATCTGCGCTTCCAGCGTATCCTTGCTCGAGGCTAAAGCTTCGAGGTTATCCAGAAAACTGTTTCTCGCGTGCGCCCGCTCTGCCAGATGCGCGAGATCGGCCAGCCCAAACTCATCAAGCACCTCGGCAAGAGCCGTGACATCCCGCATTCGGGCTTCAGCGAGATGCCGTACCACGGCGGCATAGTCTGTCCGTTCAATTGCCTCGAGGAGTACATAAATGAGCGGTTCAATCTTGTCCGATGGTTCATCGTAGTAACGGTCGAGAACCTTTCGAATCGCCTTTTCCGCGAATTCTCTTCGATTCTCCGGGAGGGCTGCAATCCGCTCTTGGATGCTTCGCGAGAGTCGCGCATGAGCCAACTGCATCTCCCTGCCGTGCTTCTCCTTGAACGCGGCAAGCACGACGGGTTGAACCATCTCTGTGATGCGCTTCAGAAGGACGCTATTCTCAATTAGACCATCCCAACCCGCCGTAACATGATCCCGCAGTCCGTCAGCGTTGACTTCTCCGTATAGGCGCCGCAACAGCTTCGGCGGAAAGTACCCAAGTTCGTCAAGTCCGAAGAAGGATGGCTTGCCGACCACTTTCCCATCTACCCTGATAACGATTCCTGGCTGACGTGAAACGGACTTCCTGTCAGAAATCGCGAAGCGAAGCTCGACGGGTCCTACGCCTTCGGGGAGGAGCGTCTCGCTCTTGAAAGCGCCCGCTACGTCATCGACTCCGAGTGTCTTGTCGTTGACGGCAATTGCGAAACCCGTCTCTCGACCATAGTCCTGAAGCAGTATCTGCCGCAGGCTGGAGGGATTTGGGAAGTGCAATTGCTGATCAAGGTCGCTCAGTGTGATGATGGTTCCGTGTGCGCTCGTCTCGCATGGGACACTTGAAAGCTCGATGGGAAGCTGTTCGATATCTTCGGCTTTCAGCAGATCCTGCACGCGCAGGGTAAAGGATGTCTTTGTGCCTCGCGCGAATGTCTCAAGCGTCATGGTCGACGCCGTCATGAGGCCGGCAAACTTGCCAATCTCCCTTGCGGCCTTTGACAAGCCGGCGCTTCCCTTCGGTTCTCTCCCCACTCCCCTTCCTTCTATCCGCAGCAATGGAAAGGTAGCGACTGCCAAGTTCCGCGGCCGTCATGCCACTTTCGTCATCCGATATGACGATCGGCCTATCCGTCATCGGTTCAGGCAAGACGATGGAAACGTGCTCCGCATCAGCATCCCACGCATTATCGATCAGCTCTTTGAGCGCCTTCTCGCTCGACGCATATTCCTGACTCAGCAGCTGTGCAAGTCGTGAGCTAACCTGAAATCGAGCGTTGCTTTTTTTCATCTTGCGACCCCGGTGTTCCGCCATCGCGCAGGATCCATCGATAGATGGCTCACCATTCATCTGCTATTCCTGAGCAGACGATCGACCAGCGGGAAGGCGTGCGTATTTTGTCGAGCGATATTAGCAAGTTCCAACTTGCGTCGTCATGCGTCTAGGCATATTGGCGACAGTCAGCGTCGCCATGACGTAACCGAAACCGCTGCACAAACGTTGCGTATGCATTCTGCATAGCCAGGCCATGAGCGCGCCAATAGCCGGCTTGAGTTCGATGCGCTACACAAAACGAACGGAAAGGCACCTATCGTCCAACGGCGGGAGCCCGCTCCATTGCAGCCGTAGAACTACGTTGGCTTCAATGACGACTATGGCCGACACGCTTCCGCTGCTCATACGGCAAGCTTTCGTGCAAGACCTGATGGTCCGCCTTCGTTCCCCCGCGCGAACCATTGTCGCCCTGCTGTGGGAAGCGAACCTGACTCTTGGCTAGACAGCGGCGCACTGCATTACCTTGCCTAAGAGTTCGCGCGCGAACCGCCTGGCCATACTCGGAAAGGCAATGGTCGAGACACGCTTTGTCCTTTGGCCAAGGTAATATTGCCGGCAAGTCGGCATCCTTCTGGGCCGGATAACAAAACGAACGGGGGAAGCAGACATGGCCACAGCGCCGCAATATTACAAGTCGAAAGCAGACATGGCGAAGGATCTCTTCCATGTCGTAAGCACCAGGAGTTTCGAGTTCGCAACAAAGCGCGCGTTGCTGGAACATATCACCGCAGCACTGCCGGAATGGGAAGGCAAATTCGATCGATTTCCCAGGGATGCTACCGCGCGAGGGATCGACAAAACGCGTGTCGCAGTCTCGGACCACTACAGCTGCGCACGGGTACCGGACGGCTGCCGGTTCTGGTCGGCTGGCGCGCTGGCTCATTGGGTGGCCGGCAATCGAAAGGAGAAGGATTACTTTTTCGAGCACATCGTGCCACGAAACGTAGTCCGGAATTTTGTGCTCGGCCCGGCACCGCTCAAGTGCAGTCAGGATTTGGATTCGGAGTGGCAGGTCCCCTTCATCGACGTGGCACATACTCAAAACTTTCTTGAGCGTGTCGGCATCGGCGCCGTCATTCTGGTTGGAGAGGACCCTCTATTGGATCCGAAAGGTTTTCCCGGCGATCTCGCAGCACCGGACGTCGATTCGTGGGCTCGCTATCGGATTGCCAACCAGACCAACCCGAGTTTTATGGTCTACGACCTGTCCAAAGGTACGCCTGCCTTCTAGACGTGCCGCTATCGCGCGACAACAGCGTAGCAAAGGAGAAGGCCATGAAGCAAAGCCAATGGTCCCCGGAACTTGCCGAAATAACGCGTGCGTGGTTTGTCGAGCACGCGTCTGTGCGCGACCTCCTGGTGCCGCTCAAACACGTTGATGGACGCTTCGGCGTGGCAGGGTTCCGTGAATCGGGCGGACCACAGATTGAGGTGCGGGACCGTGCCGAGGGAACGCTGCAGTCATATGAGTCTGTCGACGCGCTCATAGCCTCGGGTTGGGCGATCGACTAGGCGGGCGACATCTTCTCAGTGAGTGGACAGGGTTTCGCGTATGGAGCTTCACGAAAAACTTGAAACTGCAAGTAGGTGGCTGACCGATGCGAACGGGATCCTCATCACGGCGGGTGCCGGGATGGGTGTCGACTCGGGGTTACCAGACTTCCGCGGAGAGGCTGGATTCTGGAGCGCGTATCCGGCACTGCGCACGCAGAGCATGTCCGTCCAGGAAAGGGCAAGTGGCAGCCTTTTTTTAAGCCGTCCCGATCTCGCGTGGGGCTTTTATGGCCATTGGCTAAATCTCTATCGTCGCGTTCAACCCCATCCCGGCTTCGACATCCTTCGACGCTGGAGCGACGGCATGGAGCATGGCGCCTTCGTATTTACGAGCAACGTTGACGGCCACTTTCAAAAGGTGGGCTATCCCGAGCGCCGCGTCGTCCAATGCCACGGCACGATTCACGCCTTGCAATGCGCAAGGCCGTGTTCGATAGATGTGTGGGCGGCCGACGAGTTTTATCCCGAGGTGGACGAAGAGCATTGTCTGCTCACCTCTACTATTCCGAAATGTCCGCGATGCGGTGGGGTGGCGCGCCCCAACATCCTGATGTTCAACGATGAAGGCTGGATCGACACGCGTAGGCGTCGCAGATTGCGACTGGAAGCGTGGCTGTTGACCATCGCGCGGTGGGTGGTCGTTGAACTTGTGGCCGGCCGTGCCATTCCGACCGTACGGCATATGAGCGAGCGGAATGGACCGCGCATCATCAGGATCAGTACGGACGACTGTGCGATTGAACCCGGGCAGGGTATCGGCCTACCTGGGCGTGCGCTCGACGTGCTGAAAATGCTGGACGAACAGGTAACCGGCCACGGGTGAATTGCCATGGTTGCGGGAGCGACACACAGTGACTTTTCGGAGGAACGAATGGAAGGACTGATCCTGCAGTCTGGCGGGAGGCTGCTATTCGGTAGCAGTACAGGCGTTGACGAAACGCGGAACGCCGACACGGACGTCACCGAGAGTGCAGCTTCCTACCTGACGGAAGGTGTGCGATTTGAAGGCGAAGTCTATATGCGGGACATCTTCGCTCTTCTGAATGCAAATCCGGTTCTGCTCGAAGTATTCGCGCGGATGCGCGCATCGGAGTACCTTGACGAATCCCGCGAGGTGGTGAGTGCCAAACCGTACAGCGATGAATATGACCCGGCTGAAATCGAATACCTTGAACTCTTCCCGAACTGGGAAATGGACAACCTGACTGGCAGGGCTACCCAGAATCACCGCCTGTGCTTTCGTGGTGTCGGCTTCGAGTTGCGCGAGGACCTCGAATTCTCGGGGTGCAAGTACGAGAAGGGAACCCGCATCCGGTATGCGATCGCATACACCCCGCTTCCAGAGTTGCTAAACCTACCCGTGCGTTTCGAAGCCGAAGTCCGCGCGCCCGACGTCAAGTGCACCGGCGAACGGCACCGCGACAAGCATTTAACTGTGATCATGAGGCCAACCCTCGCTCAGGTTCTCGATGGCGTGCTTTACGAGATGTCGTTCGGCGGGACATCGGAAGGCCAGGCAGAGTTCGCGAAAAAACTGAAGCAGATCGCCGACGACGATTCACAATGGACGACATACGACAGTGCGGAAGACCTGTTGAGATCTATGGGGCTATGTCCGAAGGCCTGAAACCTGAGGCATAGCCAAGGATGAACAGACGGCTTGCCGGATCGGGGACGGTCCAGATTCCCTGCGACGCCTTTCGTTTTTACCGACAAACACACGGTCGCAAATGGCCGCTCTACCCATTGAAAAGATGTAAGCGGGATGATTGCGGGTTTATCGATCAGGACTTGACCGATTGAGCGTGCGAAGTGGGCGCGCTGGCAAGGTACAGGTACCCGACACGGGCCAACGGTTCTGTGAATGCTCGCGAACGCGCATTTGCCTGAAGTGGTAACCGACCTTCGTGACAGCCACGGTGCGAAGGTCGGCAAAGTGACTCGTAGCCGACTCATCGATGCCAGTACCCGAATGGCGGGTATGGCCGAGAAGCCTCAGTTCCCAATCCGGCGATTTTCGGCGCGAACCAGCCGTCGAGTCACGCCAGTTGTAATGGTCTGGATGATTGCGGACCTCGGCTGAGCCGTGGCTCCAAAATAGAACTTCCATCTTTCTTTTGGGAGTATGCCATGAAGGCCGGACAATCCCGTGACGTGTAGAACAAAGGCAAGCTGGTCGGCCAGAAGATGCGCTGATGACATGGTTTTCTGTTCTGGACGGTTAAAGGAATGCAAAGCCGCTATCCGGTTTCAGTCGGCGCTTGTTAGCACATTCTCCGAGTCGCTCGGCTTGGGAACTGGCTTGTAGCCCGGATCACAAGGGAGAATCCCCGCCGTCGCACCGCTGAAAATTAGGTTCCCGTGCGGAGGCCCACCCGGCACAGGGTCAGTGAGTGTCGTTGCATAGAAGTAGATGGCTTCCTTGGGTGTGCCGTCGTCGCGACGCTCAGCGATGATGACGCCCATCTCACAATCATCCGGATGATAGAGATTGTGGTTACGGACAAGGGCGCGCCAGTCTGCGAGATACCGCTGCGCATGCCCGCCATGTGACCACGCGTCGGACCATTCGTCACACAGAACTAACACCTTGAGGCGTGACGTGAGAGCGCACAGCTTCCTCACTTCATGGCCGGCGCTGGCAGTGTTGTTCTCGGATTCGACGTGAATGATGGGGACGAGGGTTGCTTTCGGAGATGCGCTTTGCCCGACGCAAAAGGTTGAATCAACCCTGAAGAGTTCATACACGTCGACGAAGCCGAAACTCTGTGCGACCTTAGGTAGAACGCCATTTCGGTACAAACTCGTCCTGTTCCTGGCTGATTCCCACGCCCACGGGAAGACGCACGGGGCAGTCGCTTTGAGGACATCCACGAAGCTGGCCTGGAACTCAACCCAAAGCGCCTGACTTCGTTGCTTCGGTGACACATAGTGGCGCCACTGCAAGAAAGGATCGACCATTATTCTTGTCCGCAGAAATTTTATTGACCGGAGATCTAAAAGTCAGCGTTGTCGTGAGGAGCGAGTTTTTCGAAACTCACGCGTCGGCGAGAATGTCTGCCGCCGCCTTCGTGCGACCCGACTGGATGAGATGAAATAAGCCACGCTCAATGTCCACGACTCGCACACCAGGTAGGTAGGTATCTCGGATACTTGCCAGCCGCTGGCACCACGCTTCATAAGCAGCAGAATTCTTCACGGTCACGGGAATGCTTGTCGGATACAGCCGAATGGCGGCCAGAACGGTTGCCTCGCGGTACTCCCTTATCTTCATGATCTGCAGGTCGAGCGTTGCTGACCTTTCCGGATCGAGAAACATTCGCACTTTGCTAACAAACGAGACGCCCGAAAATTCGGGCAACATCAGCCGCTTGATGTCCAAAAGCGCCGGTCGAGAATTGCTTGAGAATAAACGCCAGGCAGCTTCAAGTTGATGCGTGGTGACCGACGAGCGGAATCGTGCGACACGATATTCGGCCCGTTCCATCGTCTGGGCAAAGCCCCACCTAATAATATTGGATAAGCCGTCCTTCACCCCACTTTCGCTTAGCAAACCCCTCCGGATTCGTGCTTCCACTTCATCCATCTTTATATCCATAACCGGCCTGTTCTCCGTGAAATCGAAGTACGCAGACGGGAAAGCGTTGTCGCCGATGGCGGTGCGCAAACAATCAACTTGAGACGACGTAAGTGGCATGAGTTTGTGAATGGGGCGGACGGTGATGGCCTGAATCGCTACCTAGGGCGCGAACCCTGCTGCCCAAGGTAGTCGCGGGCGAGCGGATCTTCGGCGGTGAAATCGGAATCGGAAGCAAGCGGTGCGCTCCAGAAAAGGCCGTCTGGGATCCGCTTCAGAACTTGAAGAACTGTCATTTTTTTCGGAGCGACTGCGTTACGACTATCACAATTCTTTCTGGAAGAAGCGTTAGTTTGGATGTCGCCGCGGGTGACCGGAGATCTGAAAGCCTTTCCACATTTCGCGGCCCCCTATCATGGCAATCGCGAACGACTCTTGCACTCGACCAATGGTTTGCTACGGAGACTGAACGCTCTTCAGCCCAAGCAGAGGGTTTCGGTCAATTGAAGTTATCGGTCCGAGATGGCGAGGCTGCACGAGCGGGTCACTAAGGCTCATTTGAGTGGGATCAGGCAGTAGCGGTGCTGTCGGCGCCTTGGTGAGGACAAAGACGTCAAGATCTTCGAGATGTGATCGATATGGACGACGAGCCGAACATCTCGATCAGCAGGATCAACATCATGTATGGTCACAGAAACAAAAGGAGGCGATTTAGCTACTTTTTCGTCTTGCCTAACACTACCGCCGTAGCCAGCGCCGTCGCCACCGCCCCACCGACCTTAAGTACTGTTTTGCCGATCTCGCCAGCGACGTCGTCCGCGGTTCCGGTACATGAAGGGCAAAGTTCGTGATCATAGACCGTTGTACCTTTCGCAAAGTCGTGACACCCGGGAGAACGGCACAAGTACATGGTCTCACCGCACTCGGGACAGCGAAGCTTGTCCCGGCGAAGAGTGTTTTCCTCAACCACAATCGGCTCCACCGATTGCGAACAGAACGGACACGTCCCTTTTTGTTTCTTCATCGTATCGAAACCCGCCAAGTTAGAGACTTCGTTCGCATCATGGTGACGCCGAGGTCGGCGTCGCTTTGGCCACCAATATACACAATTGCACCTCAATGAATATCGACATTCGTAACGCGAACTTGAGAGAGATTTACCAAAGATCCGAAATCCTTTCGATACCCTGTCATAAAGCCAGCACGTCGTGATTTGCCTCGACTGCCAAAAGGTACTGCTGGCTTTCGAACGTGCATTAATGCCATCGGCCGTTGTAGCCCTTGGAGTTCGCCTAGCGAACGATCACTTTGGTCGAAAAAACTTACGGTGCACACAGTCGCGCGGGCGTACTGCAGCACTGACGATGCGGATGGCGGAGAGCAGCCGAACGACCGCCGGAGATCCGCGCGGCAATTGTTTCCGAACGTCGGCAAAGTGATTTCTTGCGGTCCCCCAAAGCTGATAATCGAATGACGGCAAAGGCCGATCAGCCGGCCGCATCCATGTCTTTTGTACTGCCCTTTCGATCGCGGGCTATACCGTCGCTGGGAGTATTAGCAAATCATCGGCGTTCCTTGTCCTGGAGTCGTAACCTCGCGGCCTCTATCGACTGTTGCAGTTTTGCCTGTAACTGCTCGCGTGGCGGCAGCACCGTCAGATACTCCGCAACATGGATACCACTTTTGTCGAGTTCAAGCAGCTCGATCTGCTCCTGCTTCTTGCCTGCGCACAGGATGATGCCTAGCGGCGGTTCCTCGTCTGGTTCCTGCTCATGCTTCACGAGCCAGCGCAAGTACAGCTCCATTTGACTCTTGTATTCAGCCTTGAACGCGCCAAGCTTGAGCTCGATAGCAACAAGCCTTCGAAGCTTGCGGTTGTAGAAGAGAAGATCGATGTAAAAATCGTCCTGGTCAATCAGCAGGCGTTTTTGACGGGCCACAAACGTGAAGCCCGCACCAAGCTCTAGAAGAAACTGCTCCATCTCGCGCAGGATGGCATCTTCCAGATCTTTTTCGAGGTAGTGATCGTTGAGACCAAGAAAATCCAGCACATACGGGTCCTTCAGCAACGTGGCCGGTGACACCCGTCGCGCGTCTCTTAGCATCGTGAGGTCCCGCCTGATAGCGTCTTCGGGCTTCCGCGAGATCGCACTGCGCTCAAAAAGCATCGAGTCGATGCGTTCCTGTAGCTGTCGCGTCGACCAGCGTTCAACACGGGCAAGTTCGATATAAAAATCGCGCTTGACCGGCTCGTCGATATAGATCAGCGTCTTCAGGTGTGTCCAGCTCAATTCTCTCCGCACCGCGGAGACAA